>DATNFS010000064.1:0-15920 GCA_035606275.1 Rudaea sp. | reverse complement strand
GCGCAACGTATCCGAGTCGGGCAGCAGGTCACCCCATACTTCGCGCTCGATGTCGCGGCGGCTGACCACGCGCGGCGACTCGCGCATCAGGATCATCAGCAGGCGCAGGCCGATCGGCGACACCATCAGTTCCTGGCCGGCGCGCGTCAGGCGCAGGCTGGCCGTGTCGAGCACCAGATCGCCCACGCTCAGCAGTTCCGCGCTGACCTGGCGCCGGTCGCGGCGAATCAGGGCCTTCACGCGCGCCTCGAGCTCGCGGATCTCGAACGGCTTGATCAGGTAATCGTCGGCGCCGGCGTCGAGGCCGACCAGCTTGTCTTCGAGCGTGTCGCGCGCTGTCAGCATCAGTACCGGCGTCGACTTCTTGGCGTCGGCGCGCAGCTTGCGGCACAACTCGATGCCGTCCAGGCCCGGCAGCATCAGGTCGAGCACGATCACGTCGTAGCTGTTGGTCACAGCCAGGTGCAGGCCGGTGACGCCGTCGGCGGCGTAGTCGACGCTGTAGCCGCGCCGTTCGAGGAATTCGCCGACCATCTCGGAAATTCCGCGGTTGTCCTCGACCAGGAGGATCAAGCCCGACTGTTCCTCGCGCTGTTTCATGCTCATGTCCCTGCCGTCCGGCACCATTTTCACCTATGTGAAGAATGCCTCCGGTCAGGTGACAGTCGTGTGAAGGCGGTTGGCGGACGGCGCGGGCGCAACCGCGCGGCGCCGAACGCTGCCAGCAACATGCCCAGACCGGCCAGCAGGCCGATCGACGCGACCGGCACGTTCACCGGCGCCGGGTGCGGAACGACGAATCCTTCAAACGCGCCGATATCCGGCGCCGCACCGATGACGCGCGGGAAACCGGCACCGCGCTGATCGTTGTCCAGGCCGACGAGATCATTTCCCGCGTCGAGCGCCGGGCTTCCGGTCGAGAGGGCATGCGTGAGCGTCGATCCGCCGTTGTCGGCCAGTGGCTGCAACTGCGGGTCGGCGTGCAGCGTCTGGTTCGGCAACGTGACCTGAGCGTCCGCGGCAACCACCAGATTGTTTGCGCCGCTGATGGTCAAGGCAAACGCCGCACCGAGGTCGGCGCCCGGGCGGCCCGCGCTGTTTCCCGCCATGAGGGTGCTCTGCAGCGTGAACTGGGATGGCGCGCCGCGCAGGTATGCGCCGCCGCCGGCCGGCGCCTGGTTCGCCGTGATCGTCGTGTTGGCAAGCAAGCCGCCTTGGAACAGGCGCAGGTCGAGTCCGCCGCCGCTGCGCGTACGCGCGATGTTGCCCGAAATCGTGCTGTTGATGACGCCGGTGTAGCCGCCGAATGCGGCGATGCCGCCGCCGAAGCCATACGAATAATTTCCGCTGATCGTCGATGCCACGACAAAGCCGCCGGTGTTGCTGAAGATGCCGCCGCCGGTGTCGTAGCTGCTCTGGCCGTCGTTCAGGTCATGCGTCGCCTGATTGCCGCTGACCGTGCTGTTGGACAGATACATGTTGTTGACGTAGGCGCCGCCGCCGAACGTGGCGGTACCGGTGCTGGTGTTGGCGGCGCGACCGACGTTGCGCGAAAGCGTGCTGCCGAACATCAGCAACTCGTAGGCGAAGATGCCGGCGCCGTAGACGCCTTCGGCGGCCGCGTAGCAGTCGCGCACGGCGCTGTGATCGAGCACGACGTAGCCGCCTGACACGATGCAGCCGCCGCCGGTGATGTGAAATCCGCTCGCGCGCGCGGCTCCGTTGTGCACCGTGAGGCCCTGCAGGACCAGCGCGCCGTAGCCCGGATGCACGAACACGCGGTCCTTGCCTGCGCCGTCGATGCGCAGTGCATCGGCACCGGGACCGGTGATGCTGAGGTTGTTGAGCAGCACCGGAATCGCGCCGTGGCTCAGCGTGATCGCGCTGCACGTCAGGTGGCTCAGGTCGACCGTGTCGCCTTCGCCGGCCGCCGCCACCGCGCCGCGCAGGGTCGAGGCATCGTCGCTGTCGGCACAACTGGCGACCGGCCAGGTCGTTGCAGGCACGGTCGGGGCGGAGTGCTGCGCCGGCATTTGCGCGAGCAACCGGTTGCGCAACTCGATCGCGCCGGGACGCGTCATCGCGGTGCCGTCCGGGCTCGCCAGCGCGGCCTGCGCTGTCGCGGCGATGATCACCATCACCGCGGCAGTCAGTGGCGTGGCCCGCACGTCAGGCCGTCTGGTCCTTTGCATCTGGCTGTCCCCGCAATTGACCCCGCGGACGACTCTATAGCATCGGCCTTTCATCGGTCCAATGGACTTGAAAGAGGCGCGGGACCGGACATGCGTTGCCCGTCAGCCGCTTTTGAAGAATCGCCGCCCCTTGCGCTAGGCTGCGCGCATCCTCCCGGGACTGCGCCCATGCTGAACTATCTTGCACCGATCCTGCTGCTGCTCGGTTCGAACGTCTTCATGACATTCGCCTGGTACGGTCACCTGAAATTCACCGACCGGCCACTGTGGATCGTCATCGCGGCCAGCTGGGGCATCGCGTTCTTCGAGTACTGCCTGCAGGTGCCCGGCAACCGCATCGGCTATCGCGTCTACAGCCCGGCGCAACTGAAGACCATGCAGGAAATCATCACGCTGCTGGTCTTCGTCGTGTTCTCGACGACGTATCTCGGCGCCGCAATCCGCTGGAACCACGTTGTCGGTTTCGTGCTGATCGTCGCCGCGGCGTTCTTCATCTTCCTCGACTGAGGCTCACGCGCCGAGCAGCGCGCGTGCCACACCGATCGTTGCGCCGAGTGCGAGCACGATGACCGGCACGATACTCAGCCCGTAGCCCAGGCTGCGCTGGCTCGGGTCGCGCACGTAGGCGCGGAAATAGACCAGGCGGCCGACCAGGAAAACCGCGCCGATGGCCGCGACCCAGACGGGATTCCAATATGCAGAGGCGATCGCGAGCACCGGCAGGAACACGACCAGCAGTTCGAGCGTGTTCTGTTGCACGCGGAAGTAACGTTCAAACTCGACATTGCCGGTGATCGCCGGCGCCTTGATGCCCAAACGCGTGCGCGCGTTGCCGACCGCAGTGCCGAAACCCATATATTCAAACAGCGCGAGCAGCGCGACCAGCTGGACCCAGGCCATGAAACTCCCCTTGTCTTGTGATGATTGGCGGACGAAGCAGACCTACAGCCGAATGCGCCCGGTAAGCATCTGGAAATACATGACCCAGTCGCCGGCGAAGCTGTAGAGCGGGTACTTGAAGGTCGCCGGCCGATTGTGTTCGAAGAAGAAGTGGCCGATCCACGCAAATCCGTAGCCGATCACGGGCAGCAGCCACAACAGCATCCAGCGTTGCCAATAGCAGGCGACAGCAAGCACGACCAGCACCAGCGTGCTGCCGGCAAAATGCAGGCGCCGGCAAATGCGGTCCGAATGCTCCGACAGGTAGAACGGATAGAACTCGCGAAAGCTCGCGTATTGCGTGCTCATACTGTCGCCGGATGCCCCATGACCGGCATTGATTCTGCTCTTCGGCGGCAGGCACGGCAAGCGCGCTGACGCTGCCTGCGTAGGTGCAGGCAGCGTGTTCCGCGGCGGAATTCAGTCGTCGGCGTGGCGCTTCGGCACGTCGACCTTGCCGGTCACGTTGTGGTGGTGCAGGTCGCCGCTGCCGGCCGAATGCACGACGAAATTGCCGCCGATGCCGTCGACCGTCACGTCGCCGGAGCCAATCGAACCGACGACCACGTCGCCGCCGGCCCGGTCGACGATCACGTCGCCGGAACCGACCGATTCGATCTGCACGCCGCCATGGACGTCGGTGAACTTGATGTCGCCGGAGCCGACGTGGCCGACCTTGATGTCGCCGCGCACCTTGCGCGCACGGATGTCGCCGGAACCGACGCGCTCGATGTCGACGCTGCCGACATCCTCGACCGTCGCGTCGCCGGAACCGACCTTGATTGCAACCGGCCCGGCAACACGGTCGGCCTGCAGGTCGCCGGAGCCGGAGCTGAAGTCCAGCGCCTTGATGTCGGCGACGATCGCGTCGCCCGATCCGGCGTCGACCGCCAGCGGCAGATCGGCCGGCAAGCGCACTTCCAGGTCGATATAGGCATAACTCGAGCCGAACCAGTTGATGTGCGTATCGTGGTTCTTCTTCGTTGCGACGCGGACGCTGTCGCCGACGCGCTCCTGCGCGACGGTAAGGTCTTTCAGCCATTCTTCTTCGGAAGCACAGGCCTTGCCGCGCACCTCGATGCGTTTGAGGCCGGCGACGCCGTTGACATGCGCGTCGCTGGAGCCCAGCACCAGCTGCAGGCTCTTGAGGCCGGCCGGGTCGATGTCGAGATTGCGTTCGGCCGAGAACTTGCAGTCATGCGCCGCCAGCGCGACGCCACTGCCGGTGAACAGGACCAGAGCCATCACGATTCGCATCGGTATTTTCTCCCATTGAAAACCGTCATTGGGATGCAGCCGCGGTGAAAAAGGTTTAGAGGTTCACGGCCCGGTCGCCGACTCTTCGGCCTTGGCACGCTGCCAATAGCCTTCCTGTTCACCCAGGTCCTGGCCAGCCAGCGGCTTGCCGTCTGCCGCCGCCAGCGCTTCCATGTGCCGGAAACGCCGCTCGAATTTGGCGTTGGCACCGCGCAGGGCCCTGGAGTAGTCGACGCCGCTCAGGCGCGCCAGGTTGACCGCGACGAACAGCACGTCGCCGACTTCGTCCTCGATGCGGGCCGGGTCGGCGCCGGCGGCCAGTTCACGGCGCACCTCGTCGATTTCCTCGTGCAGCTTGTCGAGCACCGGACCCGGCGATTTCCAGTCGAAGCCGATCGCCGCGGCACGCTTCTGCAGTTTCAGCGCACGCTGCCACTCGGGCAGGCCGCGCGAAACGCCGGCGAGCGCGCTGGCGTCGGCATCGCCGCCGGCCACCCGCTCGGCACTCTTGAGCTTGTCCCACAGCGCCGTCTGCTGCTCGGCGTCGGCAACCGTCGCGAGCCGGCCGTCGGCATCCGCAAACACGTGCGGATGACGGCGAATCAGCTTGTCGCAAATGGCCGCGACGACATCGGCGAAATCGAACAGCCCGCCCTCACGCGCCATTTGCGCATGGAACACGACCTGCAGCAGCAAGTCACCGAGCTCGTCGCGCAGGTCTGCATGGTCACGCCGGTCGATTGCATCCGCGACTTCGTACGCCTCCTCGATCGTGTACGGCGCGATCGACGCGAAATCCTGCTGCACGTCCCACGGGCAACCGCTCTTCGGGTCGCGCAGCGCGGCCATGATGCGCAGCAGGTCATCGATCGTGTGGTTGCTCATCGTCGCGCCCTGTCGAAAACGCCGATTTTGCGCGAATCATGCGGCGCCCGATAGCGCCGCTTCTTGCCGGCCGCATGACGACGGCACGGCTCGTCCGGGCGCACACGCCGTTCGGCGCCGGCGTCCCGCTGAAAGAGCGTGTAATCGTCGCCGGCGCCTGCCGTAGACCGTTCTCGAATCCGCCGCGTCGCGGCCGGTCCTTGCGGAGCAACCGATGCGCCATCTCATGCCGATCCTGCTCGCCGCCCTGCTGTGGTCCGTCGGCTCGAGCGCGCAGACCCCGCAAGGCACGGCGTTCACCTACCAGGGCGTACTGAAGCAGAACGGCAATGCGATCAACGGCAACACCGACATGGTGTTCGATCTGTTCGATGCCGCGGTCGGCGGCAACCAGGTCGGCCCATCGCTCCCGTTCACGTCCGGAAACGGCAATCCGGTCAACATTGTAAATGGCGTTTTCGACGTCACGCTCGACTTCGGGCCGAACGCCTTCATGACGCCGATAAGCGATCAGCGCTTCCTGCGCTTGACCGTCAACGGCACCGTGCTCGCGCCGCGCACGCAGATCCAGAGCGAACCGTACGCGCTGCAGGCTCAGACCGCAGAGCTTGCCTACAGCGTGTCGAACGCGAGCATCGGCACGGCGCAGATCATTGCCACGCAGGTGCAGCGGCGCGTCAGCGGCAATTGCGCGAGCGGCTCGGCGATTGCAACCGTCAACCAGGATGGCAGCGTCGGCTGCCAGACGACCGGGCAGGGCACGATCACCGGACTCACCGCGGGCCGGGGGCTCAGCGGAGGCGGCACGAGCGGTTCTGTCTCGCTCGGGATCAGCGATCCACTGGGCTTGTTCGGCAACGATCCGAACGGCGTCCTGTTCGTGCAAAGCACCTCGACGACCGGCGCGATCGGCATCCAGGCATTGATTTCCGATTCCGGAACCGCCGTGTACGGCAATTCGAGTGCGACGACCGGCAGCGGCACCGGTCTGGCGGGCGGCGCGAAGTCTCCAGCGGGCGTCGCGGTCAGCGGCATCAACACGGCGACCACGGGCGCAGCGGTAGGCACCCGCGGTCAGACAGCTTCAGCGAACGGACTGGCGGTTGCCGGCTACGCCATCGGCAGCAGCGGCGCGAATTCGGGAGTATTCGGCGAAACGTATTCCGCGACCGGCAAAGGGCTCTACGGTCGCGCGGCGGACACTCTTGGCGCCGGGCTCGGCGCAGGCACGGGCGTCTACGGAGAGAGCGATGCCGGCAGCGGCGTCGTCGGAATGAGCAACAGCCTCGTCGGCAGCACGGCCGGGGTCGCCGGTATCAACACGAACAATGGCTGGGGCGTCTACGGTTCACAAAACGTCGGGCCCGGTGGCGCCGGCGTGCGCGGCGAAGGCGCCTATGCCGGCGTGTGGGGCAACTCCGACAGCGTCTATGGCGTTCTGGGAACCAGTAGCACAGGGACCGCCATGTATGGTCTGAGCTCGGCATCCGGTACCGGCGTCGAGGGATCCTCCCAGTCCGGCTACGGCGTCTTCGGCGTGACCTCGGGCGCTTCGGCTGCAGGAGTGAAAGGCGCCAACGCCTCGGGCAACGGTGTCTACGGTTCAGGCGCAACGGGCGTCTACGGAACCGGCACCTCGTATGGTGTTTACGCCGACGGTTCGACGGCGGTCTATGCCAATGTCGCCGCATCGATCACCAACGGCTTCGGCGTCTATGCCTATTCGCATGCGACGAGCGGACCGGGCAACGGTGTCTACGGCGAAAGCGATTCGCCGAGCGGCGTCGGCATAAGCGGCTACAGCGGTTCCGGCATCGGCGTCGCCGGGTCGACCGTCAGCGGCCTTGCCGGCAAGTTCGTCGGCAACGTCAGCGTCACCGGAACGCTGAGCAAAGGTGGCGGCAGCTTCAAGATCGATCATCCTCTCGACCCGGAGAACAAGTACCTCTATCACTCCTTCGTCGAGTCGCCGGACATGAAGAACATCTATGATGGCGTGGCGACCCTCGACGCGCGCGGAGAAGCCTGGGTCGAGCTGCCCGCGTACTTCGAAGCGTTGAATCGGGACTTTCGTTACCAGCTCACGGCGTTGGGCCGGGCGGCGCCCGCGCTGTACGTGGCCGACGAGATCGCCGGCAACCGCTTTCGCATCGCCGGTGGCGCACCCGCGCAGCGCGTTTCCTGGCAGGTCACCGGCACCCGTCACGATGCCTTCGCCAACGCCAACCGCATTCCGGTCGAGGTCGTCAAGTCCGCCGTCGAGCGCGGCAAGTACCTGCATCCTGCGGCGTTCGGCCAGCCGCCTTCGCGCGCAATCGAACCTTTCCTGCAGCGGCTCGACAAGGGAAATACCGAACTGCATTCGCTTCCGGTGGCGTTGCCGGCAAGAGACCAATGAGCATTCGCCGCAAAGTCATCGCAGCCGGCGATTCGAGGCCGGGTCGCACTTTCGTCACCGCAGCGTGGCTGCTCGCAACACCGCTGCTGACGCTTGCGGCGGTGAGTGCGCCATCCTCTATCGGCGGCAGCTACGAACTCGATGCGCAGGTCATCGCCGCGGGCGGCGCTCCGCTCAACGGCGCCAACGGCCTCTCGTCGGACGTCACCGTCGGCCAGAACAACGCGGCCACGTTGAGCGGGGCGGACGGTTACGTCGCCTTGACCGGATTCTGGGCCGTTGCAGCGCGCGGCGGTGCGAGCGACCGCATCTTCCAGGCCTCGTTCGATCCTTCAGGTCCGTAGCAAGGCCGCCCAGTCCACCGACCGGTCGCCGAATGCGAGGAAGTCGGGATTCAGCAGCGATTCCTTCGTGTTGTAGAGCAGCGGCTCGCCGCTCGTGAGCGAAACGCCGCCGCCAGCCTGTTCGAGCACGCACTGCCCGGCTGCGGTGTCCCATTCGCTGGTCAGGCCGTAACGGATGTACAGATCGACTTGTCCCTGGGCTGCACGGCAGAACTTGAGCGACGAACCGAGCGGCTTGAGCTCGTGCGCGCCGAGCCTGCCGAGCGCGGCAAGCGTGCGCGGATCGGCATGCGAGCGGCTGCCGGCCACGACCAGCGGATCGGCTCGCCGTCGCGTATGCAATTCCACTTTTCCACTCTGCCCACTCTGGCCGAACGCGTTGCCGCCGCGCCAGGCCCAGAACATCTCGCCCAGCACCGGCGCGAACACGACGCCGAGCGACGGGCGATGCTCCTCGATCAGCGCGATGTTGACCGTGAACTCGCCATTGCGCTTGACGAATTCGCGCGTGCCGTCGAGCGGATCGACCAGCCAGTAGCGGACACGCTGCCTTCGCTCGTTCCACGGCACCTGCACGGCGGATTCCTCGGACAACACGGGAATCTGCGGCGTCAGTACATGCAGGCCGTCGACGATCGCGCGATGCGCCGCGAGGTCGGCCGCGGTCAGCGGCGAGTTGTCCTGCTTGCGCTCGACGGCAAAGTCGCTGTGGTAGATCTCGAGAATCGCGTGGCCGGCCGTGCGCGCGATCGCGCAGCAGCCGCGCGCAAGTTCCGCCAGGTCCGCGCTCACGGCTGTGGCGCGAAGCGGCCGGCGAGATATTCCCGCGCAATGAACAACGCGGCGATCGAACGGCCCTCGGTGACATCGGCTCGACCGATCAGCTCGTGCAGCTTCGACAATTTCCACTCCACGACTTCGAGTTCCTCCGGCTCGTCGCCAGGCAGGCGCTCGGGGTAGAGATCGCGCGCCAGGACCACGTGCGTCATGCTGGTCATGTAGGCCGGCGACAGAGACAGTGTCGTCAGGATGTGCAGCTCGCGCGCGCCGAAACCGATCTCTTCCTTCAGTTCGCGGTTCGCGCCCTGCTCGACCGTCTCGTCACGATCAAGCCGGCCCTTCGGCAGACCGAGCTCGTAGCGATCGATGCCGGCGCCATACTCGCGCACCAGCAGCACCGTGTCCTCGTCGCGCATCGGCACGATGATGACGGCGCCGAGCCCCGAGCCCTTCAGCCGCTCGTACATCCGGCGTTCGCCATTGGAGAATTCCAGATCGATCAACTCGACCTTGAGGAAGTGGCTGCCTTCGGCCAGCCGCGTGGAATGAACGATAGGAGGTTTGCGCATCGCGATATTGTAACGCGCAGCGAGCCTTGTTTGCCGTCGTGCTCGACGCGTGATCAGCCGGCATTCCCGCGCTGGCCGGAATGACGAAAGGCGAAGACCGGCGAGGAGAAACACCATCCCCGCCGAGCCTTCCCCGTGATGGAGAGGGCTGAAGATTTCGAGCGGCTTGCGGTGGAATGACGAGCAGGGTGTGCGCGTCAGCCCGGCCCCAGCCCCAACGTCAGCGCTTGCGCATGCAGTGCCCGCGTCCCGGCCAATACACTGGTGGTGTCGAGCGTCAGGTCGTTACCGGAAAGGTCGGTGAAGGTGCCGCCGGCTTCGCGCACGATCACGGCGAGTGCGGCGATGTCGAGGATGTTGACGTCGGACTCGATGACGAGGTCCAGGCTGCCGCGCGCAAGCAGGTGATACTGATAGAAATCGCCGTAGCCGCGGGTACGGCCGCAGCGCTGGATCAGGCCGGCGAGCGCGTTCCAGCCGGGCCCGCGCGTCAGGGTCTTGACGTTGCCGAATGAAATCGCGGCTTGCGCATCGAACACGCTCGTCGTGGCAACGCCGATCCGTTCACCATTGAGGAACGCGCCGCCGCCGCGCCGCGCCCAGGCGATTTCGCCGAACTGCGCGGCAGCCGACACGCCTAGCACGAGTTCACCGCGATGCATCAGCGCGATCTGCGTCGAGAACATCGGGTAGCCGCGCACGAAGCTGCGCGTGCCGTCGATCGGGTCGATCAGCCAGAGCAGGTCGCCGTCGCCTTCGCGGCCTTCCTCTTCGCCGAAGTACGCATGATCCGGGAACTTCGTCCTGAGCACGCGCTTGATCGCGGCTTCAGCGTCTCGATCGGCGATCGTGACCGGCGTGTGGTCTGCCTTGGTCTGCACCGTAAAGGCGCGCCGATAGTATCGGGCGATGATCTCGCCCGCGGCGTCGGCCGCCGCGCGCGCGGCGGCAAGCGCCGAGTCGAGGAATGCGTCGGTCAGCATTGTATACAACGATGCATGTTCACGTGCCGAACGGGTCGAGTTGACGACCGCGGATTTCCAGGCTGCGCGATCCGTCGGCTTGCGGCTGGCCGACGAACTGCAGTGCCTCGCTTACCTGCGGATCTGCCGCGCGCGCGGCCAGCCGCGCCTGTGCCTGATACACGCCCGGACTCGCCGAGAACGTGCCGGCAAGCTCGAGCGGGCCGCCCAGATCGTGCGCCGTGCCGGCGATGGCGCCGTTGGCTGTCGATGCAAACGTGGCCTGCAGGTCGCCCAGTCGCGCCTGCGCCGCGCCGGCAACCGCGGCGTTACGCCAGAGGATCGTTCCGGCGGCGTCTTCGAGCCAGAGCCCGCTCAGGCGCGCGTGCGCCAGGTCGAGTTCGAGCGTGCCGAGCAATTGCAACGCCGGGATTGCCAGCACGGGTGCGGCGACCCGCGCCGGCAGTCGCAGGGTTACATCGCGGAACCAGAGCGTCCCGCCGGTGCGATCGACCACGCCGGTGCCATTGGCGAGGTCGCCGGCCAGGGTCAGCCGCGCGAGCATTTCACCGCGCAGCAACGGCGTCGGCTGGAGGTTCCAGTCGATCGAGCCGAGGTTCATGCCGAATACGTCGGCGGCGCCGGCATGGCCGTGCCACAGCGTGCCGGCAAGATCGTGCAGGCGCACCGGCGCCAGCGTATCGGCGGCGAAGCGATATGCCAGCTCGGCCGGGCAGGTCCACGCCACGACGCCGGCGACGGCTGCAAGCGCCAGCACGGTCAGCGTGATCGCACGAACGACTTTCATCCGCCGGCGAGCCGGCCGCGCGTGGCGCGAGCGTCCGCCGCCATCACGGTTCCTCCAGGACGACACGCGCGTTGACCAGGCCTATGCCCTCGACGCGGTCTGCCGACAGGTCCGTCACCTGCACACCGTAGTCGCGGCCCAGGCCATCGACCCAGCCGATCAGCGCATCGAAGTTGGCGCCTTCGAAACTCACGCGCACGCTCTTGGGTCCGGTCGGCTCGACGCGCTTAAGCGCGGCGGCCAGTCCCGCGCCGCGTGCCGTGACGTCGGCCAGCGCGAACAGCGATTTGCCCTGGCGGTCGACCTGCCCGCGCACACCGTTTGCCCGCAGCGCGACGAGTTCACCGGACGCCTGGCGCATCCACGCCAGGTCGCCGCGCTGTCGTTCGACGCGCGCCTGCAGCTGGTCGCGCGCCCGCGTCAGCGGATACCAGACGAACGCCCAGCCGAGCAGCAACGCGACGACGCCGATGCCGACCGCGAGCACGCGCCGTTCACGCGCTGCAAGTCCTCGCCACCAGGCCTCGATCACGGCTTGACCCCGCTGATGCGCAGACGTCCGTCGACGCCCTTTTCGCCGGTGCTGGCCGACGTCACCTCGACCTTCAGGCCGATGTTCGCCAGCTGCTGCTGGACCAGGTCGAGCGCCGGCACGTCCGGTGCGCGCAGGCCCAGCTCCAGCGTCGCGTTGCGATATTCGATGCCGCGCAGCGATACGCGCGTCGTGCTGGCGAGAATGGGACCGATGCGATCGAGCAACGCGAGCAGGCCGCTGCCGCTGGCTGCCCCGCCGCGCATGCGCATCAACGCGCTGTCCATCAACTGGCGCGGATCGCCGGCGACGTTCGCCAGATCCGGCAGGCCGGTGCGCAACACCGTGCGCTGCTCCGCATCGAGGCGGTCCGACTCGCGGCCCAGGCGCAGCCAGTCCGCCGCGGCAAAGACCAGCGCCAATACCACCGCCGCCGCCGCGAGCAGTGCCGCGCGGCGCCACAACTGCTGCGCCGGCAGGTGCCGGTGGCTCGGCACAAATTCGCCCTGCAGCAGGTTGAGCGTCGCGTCGCGCGGCATCTGCGCGGCGAAAAACGCCAGCGCGTCGGGCTGGCGTTCGTGATAGTCGGCGACGGCGACCGGCAGGTGCTGCCGCGGCGTCGGGCGAAAATCGAAAACCTCTGCCGGCGGAGGCGCGACTGCACCGAGCCATTGTGCCAGCGCCGCCGGATCGCAGGCGATCGCATGCGCCGGACCCCAGCGCAACAGCGCGCGCTCCGGCTCGATCACCAGCGTGGCGCTGTCGTCACGCGTCGCCAGCACGAGTACTTCCGGAATCATGAGGTCGGCGCGGATACCCTGCGCGACGAGCGCGTCGAGCCAGTCGCGCATCGTCGCACGTGCGACGACAGCGACCATGATGCGCCCGCTTGAGATGGTTTCCGGCAAGGCGAAATGCAGCTCTTCCACCGGACTGGCGAGCTGGTCCTCGAGCGCAAACGGCACCGCCTTGGCCAGCTGCGCGCGCCGCGTCGACAGCGCCTCGGCATCGAGCAGGACCACCCGCTCGGACGGCACCAGCACGACGATGCGCTGCGCCCGCGCGAGTGTCGCCGTTGGCGGCGCACCGGCGTTCGTGCCGGACAGCGCGCGACCGCCGGCATCCTGGGCAAGCCAGCTCAGTCGGCCATCGGAATGCAGTCGGATCAGCAGGCGTTCGGACATCGTTGCGAGGCGCGATTTTCCGCTTCGGGTGCTTGTTGCAGCATTGTAGCAGCGTGCCAAACGGGGCGGCCGGGTCGAAGATCACGCCGGGTCGCGCGACAAAGGCGCACGGGACCGGCGCAAGGAAGTTGCGTCATTCCTCACCACCCCGGCTGCGCGCGATCACGTGAATGCCGCCGCCGGCGCCGGTGCCCAGACTGCGTTCGATCAGGCTGTAGAACGTAAACGGCAGTCCATCGAGCGTGATGTCGCCGCGTGCCTGAAAATAGGTGCTGTGCACGCCGAAATAGGCGCTCTCGGTCGCCTGCACTCCAGGCACGATCGAATTCAAGTCGCCCAGGCTGTTGTAATTGGCGTGGCCTTCCTGCCAGATGCGCTGCGCGATTTCGAGCGTGCTGACTCCGTCCAGCATCATCAGCACCGGCGGCGTCGCGGTGTTGATGTTGATGCGCGTGCCCGGTGGCAGCGCGCAAACATGCGGTGCGAGCGTGGCGTAGACATCGCCGCTGACGCCCTTGACCAGGCGCAATTCCGAGACATGGACGAAACCGCCTTTGGCGGCACGGTATGGCACCGGTTGCGCAAGGTAATACGGATCTTCGACACCGGGCTGCGGATTCATCCATGCGACAACCGCATCGGCAATATTCGGATCGAGCCGCAACGCGCCGAGCAGACGCTGGAACTTGGCCGGCCACGGCGCATTCACCTGGCCGTTCACGACCAGGTTGTTGAGATTGAAGCAGCCGTTGCGATCGCGCATGGTTGCCGAAATGAGTCCGTTCGGCACCGGCGTCGGCGGCAATGGCACGGCCCAGACGCTGGCGTTCGAATCGTTCCCGGACCCGCCGCTGGCGGCCCAGTCCTGTTGCAGCACGCGCGCGGCGTAGATCTCCAGGCCGTCCGCATACGCCTGCGCCTGCGCCGCGAGCCGCTGGTTGCGCGTGCGCACGAAGCCCAGCTCGCCGCGGTCGATCAGCCCGGCGATCAAAACGGTGGCGAGAGCCACCACGAGCAGCGCGACCAGCAAGGCAATCCCGCGTTGTCCGGACCGATTCATGGCGTCGATTGCACGCCTTGACCCGCCTCGACCGCGCGCGCGGGCCATGGCCAGACCAGTTCGATGACCCGGGTGATCTCGCCGTAGTCCGGCGTCTGTATGCGGAACTCGACGGCACGCGGCAGCGCCGCCGGAATCGCGTCGGTTTCGCGCGGCGGCCAGTTGTCACTCCAGCGATTGGACGCATCGAGGTAGCGCAGCCGGAAGGTCTCGACGTGGTCGCGCAAGCGCGTCACCTGCGCCTTGCTGCCGGGGGCGCGGTCGAGTGCCAGCCAGACGCCACGCTCGAGCGCGCCGCCGTCGAGCGCGTAGGCAACCCGCTCGAGGTTCGAGCGCTGCTCGGCTTGCGGGTTGGCAAAACCGGCGCGCGTGAATTCGATCCGGTCCGGCAACCCGGCAAATGCCGGTTGCGGCTCGCCGTAGTTTCCGCGCACCGGCCGCGCCGCCGCCTGGCGCAGGTCGCGCTCGAGCACGGCGACGCTGCGCATCAGTCCATCGAATGCGGCCTGTTGCCGGCCCAGTTCGGCGCGCGTGCGTACCACCGAGTTGAGGCCGCCGTAGGCAAGCGCGGCCATCGCTGCAAAGACGGCAAGCGCGACCAGCAATTCGATCAGGCTGAAACCCGAAACGCGGCAACACGGCGGCGCCGGCAGGACGCTGCTTCCCGGCCTCATGGCTGCAAGTCCTCGCCGGCAAACCCGGTCAGCTGTGCCAGCACCGTTTCCGGATCGGTCGCGGCGGACACACGCACTTCGATGCGCCGGATCGTGGCGACATCGGTCGGTTGCACGCGCGCGTCCCAGTGCCAGTCGCGCGCTCCGAAACGGCGCGTGCCGCTGCTGCTGCCCGCCGCGGGGAACGGACTTCCCAGACGCGTCTCGACGAGCACATCTTCGGCCAGCCAGCCGGCCAGCGTGCGTTCGCGCAATGCGCTGAACTGGCTTACCTGCACGGCCGCGGTCCGCGTCAGCGCCAGCAGCGCGAGCGCCAGCACGAGCAGCCCGACCAGGACCTCGAGCAGCGTGAAGCCGCTCGCCGCGCGCGGCGAGCGGCGATCAGTGCGCACGGCCATCGACGCTGCTCATGACGATGTCGCCATCGGAGCGGCCATCGAGCCGGTAGCCGATGGTGGAATCCGGCAGCGCGAGTTCGAGCCGGAACGCGGTCATCTCGCCGGAAGAAAAACAGACCAGCTGCGGCTTTTCGGGAAACTGCGCACCGACATCCACGCGCAGTCCGTCGCGCGTGAGCAGCGCATCCGCGGCGACGTTCCACTTGCGCGGCCGCAATTCGCCGTCGCGCTCGGGCAGCCAGTCCGCATGATCGGCGCGGCTGAAACGATAGCCGTCGCGATCCAGACTGAGGCCGATCTGCCGCCCGCTCAATTCGGCCTGCTCGCAGGCGTAGCCGAGCAGCGCCTGCAGGCGCTCGGCATCACGCGCCAGCCTGCGCTCGCCGACATCGCCGACCGCCAGCGTCACGGCGGCAGCGGTCACGGCGAGAATCACGATCACGACGAGGATTTCGATCAGGCTGAAGCCGGTCGCGGGCAGAAGAAAGGAACCAGGGCATAGGGAACAGCGAGGATCAGCAGCGGCTTGGTTCCCGGCAGGCGCCGTCCGCGAGCATCGAGGTTTCATCTTCTACCGAATTCCGGTTCCCGCGTCCTGGCCCATGGTTCCTGCTCTACTGGTCCCAGTTGCCGACATCCGCATCCTCGCCTTCGCCGCCCGGCTTGCCGTCCGCGCCGTAGCTGAAGACGTCGACGTCGCCGTGGCTGCCGGGATGCAGGTACAGGTACGGATGGTTCCAGGGATCCGTCGGCGCCTTGTCGAGGTAGCCGCTCTTGCGCCAGTTCGCCGCCTCAGGGCTGCCGCTGGGCTTGTTGACCAGCGCGTCGAGACCCTGCTCGGTGCTCGGATAGACAAAATTGTCCAATTTATACATGTTCAGCGCGGTCACGATCGCCTGGATATCCTGCCTGGCGCGCACCTGGCGCGCCTCGCCGGG
>DATNFS010000063.1:0-34249 GCA_035606275.1 Rudaea sp. | reverse complement strand
AACGGCGGCACCTGGCATGTCACCGCGACGGCGACGACCGGCGCGCAGCTCACGGTCACGCCGAGCCAGTTCGCGCTGGCCGCGGGCGGGTCGCAGACCCTGGCCATTGCGCTCGATGTCAGTGATCCGCGTCTGCCCGGCACCTGGGTCGGCGGCCGCATCGTGCTGCACAAGACCGGCGGCGGCCGCAGCGCAAGCGATAGCGCGCTGACCATTGCCGCCTACGCGACGCCGGGTGCCACGCAGGCATTCCGCCAGTTCACGGCGAATTCCGCAGGCGGCTACCTCGATGTCCCGGTCAGCGGCCTCGTCGAGCTGCCGAACGCCGCCTTCGGGACGACGACGCTGGCGCCGGCAAACGTGACGCAGATGAGCCTCGGCGTCGATACGGCATCGTCCGACCAGGTCTACAACCCCGGCACCGGCAAGCAGTTCGTGCTGTTTCCGATGCAGGCGGCAGGCAACGCGGGCGGATTTCCCGCTACCGTCGGGCGTGTGTTCATCGTCGAGATCACGGCGTCGAGCGCCGTGCAGGCGGTCTTGTACGCCGGTATCGACAGCAACAACGACGGCGCGCCGCAAGCATCCGAGCAGGCGTGCAAGACGTCGTATTCGAGCGTGCAGCCGGTCGCGCGTTGCGTCATCGACCTGCACGATGCGCCGGCCGGCACCGGCAACGTCTGGGCGCTGGTCGACGTGCCGCAGGGCAGTCCGGGTGCAAGCTACTCGGTTACCTTGAGCGGCGCCGTGCCGATGATTCCGGCCGGCACGACGTCGGCGGCCATTTTCAACAACGCGCCGTTCGTCATTACCGGCCCGGGACACGTGGATGCTTCGTCGAGCTTTCCCGTGCGCATGGCCTGGGGCGGCGCGACGACCGGCACGCAGAGCCTGATCGCGCCGGGAAACTACTACGGTGCAATCCTGATCGATGCCGAGCCGGGTTCGCAGCAGGGACTGGCCGGCTACGTGCCGTTCTCGTTCACGCGCAGCAGCGGCGGCGACGACGTTGCCGACGCGCTGCAGCCCGGTGCGTCGCGCGTGCTGCACTATTCGCCGCCGCAGACGTCGTTGCAGCACATGTTCATCGACGTGCCGGCCGGCGCCACGTCATTGGAGGTCGACACGAGCCTGCTGATCGGCGGCGACGCGCAGATTTCGTTTGCCGCCGTGCGTGCCGAATTTCCGCCGGCGTCGGTCCCGGCGCAGATCGCTGCAGCGCCCGCGACGACACCCGCGGCGAGCTGGACCCTCGATGCGGTCACGCAAAGCAGGAAGGTCGTGATTCCGGTGACGCCGGGGCGCTGGTACCTGGTGTCGAGCTATGCGTCGTCGCGCGCCGATGCCAGCGCGCAACTCAGCGTACAGCCTGCATTCGGCACGGCCGCTGCGCCGGCGCTGACGCCGGGGAACTATTTCAATCCGCAGCGCTCCGGCCATGGCATCTTCCTGAGCCGCGCCGCGGGACAGCAGGTCGTGGACTGGTATACGTTTCGCGAGGACGGCACGCCGACCTGGTATCTGGCGCAGGCCGCCGCACCGGCGAACACGGCCGGAGCATGGAGTGCCGACCTGTATCGCGCGAGCTGGAACGGCAGCAGCGGTGTGCCGACGCGCGTCGGTGAAGTCGTGCTGACGGCAACGGCGCCGGACCGCGCGATGTTCTCGTGGCACCTGGACGGCACGAGCGGCAGCGAGGCGTTTCAGCTGATCGCGAGTCCGGCATGCGTCAGCGCCGGCGGCAGCGTGAATCTCAACGGCGAGTGGTTCCCGCCGGCGCAGGCCGGATACGGCTTCGATGCGCTGGTGCTGCCCGGCCAGCAGTTCGATGCGTTCTACATGTACGACGGCAGCGGCAACCCGCGCTGGGTCGTCGGCGCCAACGGTCCGTTCGCCGCGAGCAGCACGATCGCGATGCTGCAGTCGACCGGCTTTTGTCCGGTCTGCGCGTACCAGGCGCTGACGACGCAGGCGGCCGGCAACATGACCGTGACGTACGCGAACGGATCGAGCGGTCAGCTGAGCACGGCGATCACGTTGAACGCGCCTCTGAACGGGACATGGAACGTCAATCAGCCGATCGCGCGGCTGACCGGCGCCTCCGATTGCAATCCCTGACGTTCCCCAGTTGCACAGCAGTGTGGAGAATGTCGCAAAGTACAATTCGATGAAAGCCGGACCGCCCGCGATGGCGGGATGGGCCGGAAACAGGGGTTGCCGGCTGGCGTCGAGGGAACTTCGGCCTGTGCGAAGCTCGACGGCATCCCGGCATCCCGGCAGCCAATCAGCCGGGCAGCGGCGGCAGGCGTTGTGCAATCAGCAGGTCGGCTCGTGCCAGGTCGACCTGGTCGAGCGAGGTCTTGCCGGCAATCAGTTCGCGCAGGATCTGCGACTGGATTTCGCCGCGTGCGAACGCGGTTGCGTACGGCAGGCGCGAGAACGTGACCATCCAGTAGCGCGGCACGAAGCGGCCCGCATGGCGCGCGGCCAGCACGCGTTCGAGCGCGCGCATCAGCAGGAAATGCGCGTCGGCCACGCTGTCGCGCATCTCGACGTAATTTTCCAGCGCCATCGCGGCGATCGCATCGGCGTCCGGCTTGCGTCGGCGCTCGAATTCGGCGAATACGGCTGCCGTATCGTCTGGCGCACCCGCCATCAGTCCGGCCAGTTCGACGGCATCCTCGAAGCCGCAGTTCATGCCCTGGCCGTGGAACGGCACGATCGCGTGCGCCGCATCGCCGACCAGCAGCGCGCGCCCGTCGAGGTGCCAGCGCTCGAGATACAGCGTACCGAGCAGGCCGGTCGGGTTCTGCGCGAAGTCGCGTTCGTAGTCCGGCATCAGCGCTGCGGCATCGGCGAAGTCGCGTTCAAAAAACGCGCGCACCTTCTGCGGCGAATCGAGACTGGCAAAACTCGGCGCAGCCGGATTGGAGCCCGACTCGTTCGGCAGGAACAGCGTGACCGTGAAGCTGCCCTCGGCATTGGGCAGGGCAATGCACATGTAGTTGCCGCGCGGCCAGATATGCAGCGCATTGGGCTCCAGGGCGAACGGCGAGGACCGAGGGCCGAGGGCTGATAGCTGGAGGCCCGGGACCGCGGGCTGCGAGGCAACTGCGGGAATCTCCAGTTCCTTGTAGCCATGGTCGAGCGGCTCGAAGCGCTCGCCGAGATCCATGTGCCGGGCCAGCGCCGTGCGCAGGGCAGAACCGGCCCCGTCCGCTCCGATCAGCGTCGACGCCGCGTGTTCGCGCACGACGCCGGCCTCGCTGCAAAGTTGCATTGTGGAAGTGTTCCAGTCGACGGTCGCCAGGCGCTGGTCGAAATGGATGTGCGCGCCCGCCGCCTCGGCGGCGTCGAGCAGCATCATGTTCAGGCTGCCGCGATTGACCGACCAGATCACCTCGCTGTCATCGCGGCCGTAGCGCAGCAACTCGGTGTGACCGTCGAGATGATGCACCATTCGCCCGCGCATCATGACCGCTATCGGCTGCATGCGCTGCTGCAGGCCGGCGACGCGCAGGCCGTGCCAGCCGCGTTCGGCCAGCGCGAGGTTGATCGAGCGGCCGCCGAGAAAGCCCGCCTTGCGCGGATCGGGCCGGCGTTCGAAGACGTCGACGGCAAAGCCGCGCTGCGCCAGCAACGTGGCGAGCAGCGCGCCGACGAGTCCGGCACCGACCAGGGTGACTTGTCTGTTGCTCACGCGGAAATCATGCCGGGTTTCGAGGGACGACGAGTGCGGCAAGATTTCGCTCGGCTCCCATCTCCGGTTTTCAACTCCCGTCAGCCTGCAATCGCATCACCGAAGCCGACAACGACCTCGCTGACCTGGACGACCGGTGCCACATCGGTATAGTTCGGGATGTCGGCCATGATCTCCTTCGCATGCGGGCCGAAGCCGGCCTGGAACGACTCGACCGAGTCGCAGTAGATGTGGCACATGCCGACGTACGTCGCCGCCGAGCCGGGTTCGCCGCCACCCAGACCCTTGTCGACGGTGTAGTACCTGCATTTGTCGCCCATGCGTTGTTTGACCAGCGGCATGTGGGTGTCGCGATAGTATTCGTGGTTGAAGCGCGCGCCGGGTTTGTTCGGATACATGACGCTGACCTTGATCATGGCGGGTTCTCCTTGAGCAACGTGGTTGAAGTGAACGAACGTGAACTCCGGCAAGTCGCAGATGCCGTGCCGGGGTTCGCTGCGCTCAGCCGCAGCCCCGGCGGCATTCCGGCGACCGGGCGCTCAAGCCACCAGCGCCGCATGCTTCGCCCATTGTCTGACGGCTGTGATGAATTGCAGGCAGTCGATGTGGCGATTGTAGAGCGGCGTCGGCGCGGCGCGGATCACGTCCGGCTCGCGCCAGTCGACGACGATGCCTTCGGCATTCAGGTGATCGAAGAGGCTGCGGCCTGCTTTGCGCGGGCCCCTGACGCGCAGCGAAAGCTGGCAGCCGCGGCGTTCGGGTTCGCGCGGCGTGGCAATTTCCACTATGCCGCCCAGCTGGCTTTCGATCAGGCTGGCAAGGTAGCCGGTGAGCGCAATCGATTTCCGGCGCAGCGCGGCCACGCCGGCGCGATGGAACAGGTCGAGCGATACGCGCAGCGGTGCCAGTGCGAGAATCGGCGGGTTCGACAGTTGCCAGCCGTCGGCGCCGGGCGTCGGATCGTAGTGCGGCCCCATGCGGAAGCGCGTGGCCTGATCGTGTCCCCACCAGCCGGCGAAGCGCGGCCGTTCGCTGCGCGCGTGGCGCTCGTGCACGAAGCAGCCGGCCACGGCGCCGGGGCCGGAGTTGAGGTATTTGTAGCTGCACCACACGGCGAAGTCGGCGCCGCTGTCGTGCAGGTCGAGCGGCACGTTGCCGGCGGCATGCGCAAGGTCGAACCCGACCATGCAGCCCTCGCGCTGCGCAAGGCCGGCGACGGCGCGCAGGTCGAACGACTGGCCGCTCAGGTACTGCACGCCGGGCCAGAGCACCAGCGCCACGCTCCTGCCGTGCAGGTTCAGCGCACGATCGAGCGCAGCCATCGAGATCGTGCCGTTCGACTCGTCGCCTTCGATCTCGATCAACGCGGTGGCCGGATCGTGGCCGTGAAAGCGGATCTGCGATTCGACCGCGTAGCGGTCCGACGGAAAGGCGTTCTTCTCGATCAGGATCGCCGGACGCCCGGGTGTCGGCCGGTAGAAGCTGACCATCATCAGGTGCAGGTTGACGGTCAACGAATTCATCGCGACGACTTCGGCCGGCTGCGCGCCGACCAGTTCGGCGAGGTGCTCGCGCACCTCCGCGTGATACGGCATCCACGGATGGCGGCCGCGAAAATGCGCTTCGACGCCGAACTCGTGCCAGTCGTCGAGCTCGTCGATCAGCGCCTGGCGCGTTGCGCGCGGCTGCAGCCCGAGCGAATTGCCGCAGAAATACGCCTGCTGACGATGGCCGTGCGGCGGAATCAGGAATTCGTCACGCAACGATGCCAGCGGATCGGCGGCATCGCGCGCGAGCGCCCATGCTTCGGTTGCGATTTCCGCTGCGGGGAGCATCGGTGCCGGAATACCAGTCACGGTTGCCTCATCGGGAAAGCGCTCAGCGCGGCTTCAACGACGCCATGAGGTCGGCGCAACCCTTCTCATAGCTGTCGCTCCAGGCCTTGCTCGTCTCCGGCAGCATCGGCCGCGCGCAGCGGATGTGCAGGAACAGGTGGCTGACGAGGTAGAACGTCTCGCGATATTCGTAGCGCGTCTTGCCGTTCATCGCGAAGTAGCGCATGACGGTCGGTTCGACGCCCTCCGTCGTCTGCTCGAAGCCGGGCAGCGCCTTGGCCTTGTCGGTCGCGGCGTCGACCTGCTGCTGGAAGAACGACGAATCGTGCATCAGCTTGGCGTTGACCGTGACCTGCGTGATCTCGTTGCTGGCCGGATCGGCCGGATCCTTGACCTGGAATGCCATGAACTGCGGATTGCCGTCCTGCTTCTCCATGATGACAGTCCAGTCGGACGGTGCCTGGAACTTGATGATCTTCTCGAACAGCGTGTAGTCGGCGGCGCAGGCACGGGTGGAGACGAATGCAAGCAGCACGGCGGCGGTGGCGAGACGGAAGGTCGACATGGAATCTCCGAAAATCCTGGGATCAGACGAAACGCGATGCGGAAAGATCGAGCCACTCGAGCGCGCTCGCGTGGAACAGGCGTTGCTGCTGCGCCTGCGGCAGCCCGAGTGCGGCGATGCCGGAGCCAGGCTCCTGCTCGCCGAGCGGAAACGGGTAGTCGGTGCCGAGCATGACGTGTTCGGCGCCGGCGACATCGAGCAGGTAGCGCAGCGCGCGTGCGTCGTGCACGCAGGAATCGAAGAATAGGCGATCGAGGTATTCGCGCGGATTGCGCGAATTGTCGGTCGCAACCAGGTCCGGGCGCATGCGAAAGCCGTGCTCAATGCGCCCGATCGTGTACGGAAACGCGCCGCCGCCGTGGGCGAAGCAGACGCGCAGCTTCGGCAGGCGCTCGAGCACGCCGCCGAAGATCAGGCAGCAGGCGGCGCGCGACTGCTCGGCCGGCATGCCGACCAGCCACGGCAGCCAGTACTTCGGCATCGTCTCGCGCCCCATCATGTCCCACGGATGCACGAGGATCGCCGCGCCGAGGTCCGCCGCCGCCTCGAAGAAGGCAAACAGTTCCGGCGCGTCGAGATTCCACTGTTCCACATGTGAACCGATCTGCACGCCCTGCAGGCCGAGCTGCTCGACGCAGCGTTCCATCTCCTGGATCGCGAGCGTCGGCGACTGCAGCGGCACCGTGCCGATGCCGGCGTAGTGGCGTGGATGCGTGCGGCAGATCTCGGCGGTGTGATCGTTCAGGTGCCGATGCAGTTCGAGCGCCTGGTTCGGCTTGGCCCAGTACGAGAACAGCACCGGCACGGTCGAGATCACCTGCACCTGCACGCCGAACGCGGCATAGTCGGCGATGCGGTGCTCGGCGTCGAACGCGTTCTCCCAGACTTCGCGGAAGAACTTGCCGTCCTTGTAGATGCGGTGGCGGCCCTCGGTCCGGATCATCACCGGAAAGCGGTTGTCGCCGTACTTGTCGGCGAGATCGGGCCATTCGGGCGG
Source organism: Rudaea sp. (assembly GCA_035606275.1). Lineage (GTDB taxonomy): Bacteria > Pseudomonadota > Gammaproteobacteria > Xanthomonadales > Rhodanobacteraceae > Rudaea. The sequence goes on along the minus strand of DATNFS010000063.1, from coordinate 27,152 downwards.
CAGGATATGCGCGTGCGTGTCGATTTTCAGCATGCTCGCGATTCTAGCGGTTTCCGTGCATGGGTAGCAGGAACGACCGCCACCAGCGACTTCGCCGGGCCACATCCCATTCTCACTCTGCGGGTCTGCCCAGGCCTTCAGCCCTCCGCCTGCAGGCCCTTCTCCTTCTCCAGCAAATGCGTCAGCGTGCCGACACTGTCGACGATGCGATCGCCGGCATCGGACCAGGCGGCCGCGAGGGCACGCTCCTCGTCGTTGCCCGCGGCAGACTCCATCACCCGCGCCAGCGCGCGTTGTTCGTCGCGCAGTCCGCCGTCGCGCTCGACCGTACCGCCGTGGCGCAGGTTGTCGACGATATGCGCAAGATCGGCGTCGACGCGCGCAACGAAGGCGGCCGCGGTCGCGCGTGCCGGCAACTGCACGGGTCCCTGCCGCGCCGCTTCGAGCGCCATTGCCGCGCGGATGAAGCGGTTGCCGTTGGCGAACACGCCTTCGGCCAGCGCGACCAGGCGCGGATCGCGGCGCGGCTCGCCGCGCAGGCGGTCGATCGACGCCTGTGCATTCGTGCGCGCGCTGCGCCCGAGCGCGCGCACGTCGCTGCGCACGCGCAGGCGGTCGTCGAGCACGGCCATGAGGTAGCGCCGGTAGGCATCGAGCATGTCGGCCAGGGCCGGACGCACGCGGCTGCGTTCCCAGGTCGGCCACGCCAGATAGGCGAGCAGGGCCAGCGCACTACCCAGGCTCGTGCCGAGCGCTCGCGCCGCCATGGTTTCCCCCGGGGCCACGCCCTCGAATGTCAGCAACACGACGATCAGGGCGGTCAGCAGCATGACGCCGATGCCGTAATGCATCGTGGTCAACTCGCGGAAGCCGAAGCACAACAGCGCGAACAATGCGATGCGTTGCCAGTCGCCGCCGAAGGCGAAATGAACGAGTCCGGTTGCCAGCAGCAGGCCAAGCAGCGTGCCGATCACGCGCAGCAGTCCGAAGCTGAAGGTGCCGGCGAAATCGGGCTTGAGCACGATCGCCGTGGTCATCGGAATCCAGAAACCGTGCGCCATGCCGCTGAGGCGCGCACCGGCAACGGCGATCGCCAGGCACGCGCCGCAGCGCAGCGCGTGCCGGAACGCGATCGACGACAGGCGCAGGTTCGCGCGCAGGATCGCCAGCGGATTGCGCGGGCGCAAGGTACGCGGCAACTGCTCTTCGTCGGCGTCGCGGCGCAATTCGCCGCGGCTGCCGGCGAACTCGGCATTGCGCACGGCCGCACGCAACTGCCCGCCCAACGCATGAGCGTGGGCGAGGGCGAGCGTCAGGCCGCGGCGCGCGTGCGCTTCCAGGGTGCTCGCATCGATCGACTCGATCGAAGCCAGCGCGGCGTCGTAGCCTTCCAGCGCTGCCGCCGCGGCGAGCGGACTGACGCCCGCGTCGAGTGCGTTTGCGGTCGAGTCGAGGGCACGCGCCGCATATTCGCGCAGGCGCGTCAGGGTCGCTCGAAGTCCGCCATCGGCGATCCGCTCCTGCAGCCCCCCGAGCGCGAGCAACTCGAGGCGGATGCGCTCGATGATCTCGGCGACGACGCGAAACGCCTCCATCGCCGTGCCGCGCGCGCGGTAGAGGCCGTGCAGCAGGTTTTCGACATCGGTCAGCGCCTGCGACACCGGCGGCGGCAGCGCCGGATCGTCCGGTCGCCGCGCGCTGGCGGCGAGCTGCCGGCACAGCTGGGCGAGCGCGGTGCGTTCCGGGTGATAGCGCTGCAGCGGCCACGCCGCGATCGAGAACAGCAGCAACAGCAGGCCGCCGCCGAAGAACAGCAGCGCCGGACCGATCGCATCGGCCGGTGCGCGCGGCTCCGACGCCGTGATGACCAGCAGGATCATGCTGGTCAGGCCGATGCGTCCGGCGTCCGGGCCCAGCGCGACGAGCAGGCCGCCGGCGCAGCCCCAGAGCAGGGCAGCGACCACCGTGAGCGCGGTACTTGCGCCGACGGTGTAGCCGATGAACGCGGAAATGGCCGCGGCGCCGGCGGCGAACAACATGCGCCGTACGCGCAGGCGATACGGCCCCGGCTGGTCCGAGAACATCGTGTTCAGCGCACCGACCGACACACCAAGGCCGACGCCGAGATTGCCGGTCACGACGCCGGCAGCAAGCGGCAGCACGACCGCCGCCGTATTGCGCACGCCGACGATCAGCGGCACGTCGCGCGGCTTGAGTTCGAGCAGTTTTTTCAGCATCGGCACGGATGATAACGGATCGCCGGCGCCCGCTTTTTTTCTTGTCATTCCGGCGATAGCCATGCAAGCGTTCTGCTTCTATTCTCGTCAATTGCAGAACTTCCACTCGCCCTGTGGGCGAGCGGCCTACTTTTGGCATTACTTCGGGCATCCTGCCCTTCGCCGCTACGCGGCCAGCTTCGCTGTTCGCGCCGCTCCTGCGGCGCAGTGCCCAAAAGTAGGCAAAAGGCTAGGCACCGGACGCGGTGTTTTGCCGCGCTTCGTGCGCGGCAAAATTCCCTGCGCTTCTCGCCCGCGCCGGGTTGCTCAGACAGTACGTCCATGTACTGCTTCGCAAGCGCGGCGATCCATCGCCGCGCCCCTGCGGGCAATTTCCGGCGCGGGCTGCGATGCTCGGCACCGCGAACGGCGCCGGGATCCACGAATCCGTGCATCCCTGCACTACCTCGAGGTATGAGCGTGGAAAGCTGCGTCTTTTGCTTTGGTCTTAGCTCTTGCCGTGGCTTCTGCGGCAGGATGCCGCCCAAACGGGGCCCCCTGTGGCGCGGCGAGGGTGTGCAGGAAAAGTCCGAAGGAGGGCGCACACGATGTGCGCCCGTTCGCTGAATGTACATGGACGTACATCCAGCGAACCCCGGAGTACCCTCGCGAAGTCGCAGGGCAGGATGCCCGAAGACCGCACCACTGGGGGTGGCCTTCTCTTTGGTTACTTTCTCTTGGCCACTCAAGAGAAAGTGACCCGCTCGCCGCAGGCGAGTGGAAGCTTTGCTTCTGATGCCACAAAACAGCGGGCGCAAAGTGAAATTCGGGGTGCGCCGGGACAAGAAGAACGTGGAGCGTCAGCGGTACCTTTCGGGTGCCGGATTGACGTGCCCGCACGCCTTGCAGGTGCGCGCGTCGAGCGAGCGGTAGAAGCGTTCGAACACCGCCGGGAAATCCTGCTCGATGTCCTGCAGGACGAAGAACTCTTCGTAGAGCTTGTGGTTGCAGCGTTCGCAGAACCACATCAGGCCGTCTTCTTCGTGCGCCAGGCGCTTGCGTTCGATCACCAGGCCAATCGAATCGGGCATTCGCTGGGGCGAATGCGGCACCCCGGGCGGCAGGTAGAAGATCTCGCCGGCACGGATCGGAATGTCGCGCGCATTGCCGCCGTCCTGCACCTTGAGCACCATCTCGCCTTCGATCTGGTGGAAGAATTCCGGACCGGCATCCCAGTGGTAGTCGGTGCGCGCATTGGGTCCGCCGACGATCATGATGATGAAGTCGCCGTCGACGATGCACTTGTTGCCGACCGGCGGCTTGAGCAGGTGCCGGTGTTCATTTATCCATTTGTGGAAATCGATCGGCGGCGTCAGCATGTGGCATGGGCCTCAGGGCCAAACAGGACGTGAACGCGGATTGCGCGGATCGAACAGCGTTTTGCCGCGGATGGAGCACCGGATTCGTCCGGGCGAAACCGTTCTTCCTGCGGGATTGTCGCCTTATCCGCGGCGATCGGCTCTTGTCCGCGTCGATCCGCGTTCAAATTCTTCCTTCATCCTTGCCTGACTGTTCCGGCACCGAGCGTCGCGATGCACTTGAGCTCGATCGCGATCGGCGTCGGCAGTGCGGTGATGCCGAGCGTCGTGCGGCAGGGCTGGGCGGTGGTGAAATACTCCGAGTAGACGCGGTTGTAGGCGGCAAAATCGTGCTCGATGTCGGTCAGGAACACGGTCACGTCGACGAGGTCTTCCCAGCGCGCGCCGCTGGCTTCCAGGATCGTGCGCACGTTTGCGAATACCGCGCGGCACTGCGCCTCGATGTCGTAGCTCAGGAGGCGGCCGTTCGCGTCATAGACGTTGCCGATGATCGCGTTGGTGGCCGGATCGCGCGGGCCGACACCGGAAAGAAACAGCAGGTCGCCGACGCGGCGCGCGTGCGGGTAGGCACCGACCGGCCTGGGAGCATGCGCTGCGCGAACGACGTCACTCATTTCCTGGCTGCGGTCTCTGTGCCGATTTCGACTTCGCGTCCGAAGACATTGTGGCCCTGCCGATCCATGGCCGTGAGCTTGTATTTCCCGGGCCGCAGGAACAGCCGGCCAGTAGTCGTTCCATGGATCGAGACACCACTGGGCGCGTTCGGATCGACCACCGTCAGGATGACACGGTCCGCCGGGATCGAATCGGCTGCTTCGTTCGCGTAGCGCGCTTCGACCATGCACGGGAAATGCCCGTTGCAGACTTCGCCGCCGACGCCGTACGGCACGCGCAGGCCGCCGAGGCGCAGCCATTCGGGTCGCTCCGACGAACCCACCTCCGGCGGGAAGATCACGCTCATGTCGTACTCGTCGGGCTTGAGTCCCCAGACCTTGCCGCCGGACACGAACACGCTCGGCTCGTGCAAGGCGTGCGCCTGGGTCACGGCCAGGTAATACGGATGATCCTGGTCGGTGCGTGCGTGCTGGATCATCATGGTCTGCTCGATCGTCAGCGGATCGATGCCGGTGATCTTGTGGAAGAATTCGCCCATGCTCATGCCGCCGAGATACTTGCCGGTCTTCTGCACGTGGGCGAAGCCGGCGTTGACGACGAGCCTGGCATTCGGGTCTTTCCTGAACACGCGGTCGTAGAGGTTCTGCGCGCCGGCGCGTTCGCGTGCATCGCCGACACCGGCGTTCTCGGCGTCGTAGGCGATGACCTTGTAACCCAGGCGCAACGCGGTGCGCACCATCTCGCCGTAGAGCGGTTCGTTGGTATAGAAACCGCTCTCCGCAATCGGATAGCCACGCGAATTGAGATTCTTGTCGCCGTCGTACAGGGTCTCGGCGGCGAAATAGTCGAAGCCCTGTTCCCTGAGCTTCGCCAGCAGCTGGATCGTCAGCGTACGTGTCAGCGGAGCGCTGTGCGCCTCATTGAAAAACACCGCCTTGCGATCCTTCGTCATCTCGAGAATGACATCGGCGGCCGGACGCAGCTGCCATGCGCCGCTGAGCGGCGACGGTCCGTCGTCGGCCTGCACCGGCTGCGCAATCGAAAATGTCATGCGCGCGCCGTCGTAGTCGCCGACATACGTCAGGTACCAGCTCAGGTACTGGCCGAAGATCAGCTGGAACGCGCGATCGTGATTCGCGTCGTAAGCCAACTGCATCTGGCCGTACTGGCCGAGCAGCCCCGGCTGCTTCTGTGCGTCGCGCATGATCTTGTCGGACTTGTCGGCGGCGGCCAGCTGCTGCGCGCGCCATTCCTGCGGGCTGATGTCGTGGCTCGATGGCGTCGAGCGGACGGCTTGCGCCGTGGCGGCGGAGGCGCCCGTGACGGCAAAGGCGGTGAAGAGCGCGGTCATCAGGCAACGACGTCGAAGCATGCAGTTCTCCCCCGGGTGGAAACCGACCTTCATTATGACGAGCGCAAGGATCGCAACGTTGCAGCGGTTGCGAAAGTGATCGGGGTCATGGTTTGGCCGGGTTGCCCAGGTTGGCCAGCGCTTCGGCGTAGCGCTCCGGCAGATCGGCCGCGCTGCTCGTGTCGAGGTCGAGGTCGCGCACGCGGCCGTCGTGCAGCCCGTACACCCAGGCGTGCACGCTGAGCGCCTGGCCGCGCTGCCAGGCGTCCTGGACCACGGTCGTCTGGCAGACATTGACCGCCTGCTCCAGCGCGTTCAGCTCGCACAAGCGGCTCAGGCGTGCCGCATCGTCCAGCGCGCGCAGCGCGTCGCGATGCTTCTGCGCGACATCGCCGACATGCCGCAGCCAGTTGTCGACCAGGCCGAGCCGTTCGCCGGTCATCGTCGCACGCACGCCGCCGCAGCCGTAGTGGCCGACCACCAGGACGTGCTCGACCTTGAGCACGTCGACCGCGAACTGCATCGTGCTCAGGCAGTTGAGGTCGGCGTGCACGACGACGTTGGCGACGTTGCGATGGACGAATACCTCGCCCGGCGCCATGTCGATGATCTGGTTCGCCGGCACGCGCGAATCGGAGCAGCCGATCCACAGGTATTTGGGCGTCTGCAACTGCGACAGGCGCTCGAAGAACTGCGCGTCCTGGGCGCGCATCTGCGCCGACCAGGCCCGGTTCTTTTCGATCAGATCGATGAGCTTTGTCATGCCGTTTGCAGGTCTATGCAGATATTTTTCGGTTCGGTGAAGAAGCGCATCGCTTCGAAGCCGCCCTCGCGGCCGACGCCGGAATTGCCGACGCCGCCGAACGGCGTGCGCAAGTCGCGGCGCATCCAGCAGTTGATCCAGACGATACCCGATTCGAGCCGCGCCGCGACGCGGTGCGCACGTGACAGGTTGGTCGTCCACACGGACGCGGCCAGTCCGTAGCTGGTGGAGTTGGCCAGCGCGATCGCTTCGTCGTCGCCGTCGAACGGCATCAGGGTGACCACCGGTCCGAAGATCTCTTCCTGATTCGTGCGGCACGCCGCGCCGAGGCCTTCGATCACGGTCGGCTCGATGAACCAGCCGCCGGAGCAGCGGCCGTCGAGCTTCACGGCGTTGCCGCCGCACAGGACAGTTCCGCCTTCCTCGCGCGCCAGCGCGACGTGGCCCATCACCTTGCCGAAATGCGCGTGCGAAACGACGGCGCCGAGGTCGCTCGCCGGATCGCGCGGATCGCCCACGCGCAACGCGCGGACTTTTTCGACGAAGATCTTCCTGAACTGTTCGTAGATCGGCCGTTCCACCAGAATGCGCGAGCCGCACAGGCAGATCTGGCCCTGGTTGGAAAACGCCGAGCGGACGATCGTGTTCCAGTTCGCTTCGCTGCCCTGCCAGTCGGCAAAGATCACGGTCGGGTTTTTGCCGCCCATCTCGAGCGAGAACTTCTTGAACTTCGGCGCGATGCTGGCGGCGATGGCTGATCCGGTGCGCGTCGAACCGGTGAACGAGACGGCCTTGATGGCGGGGTGTTCGATCAGCGGCTGGCCGGCACCCGGGCCGCTGCCGTGCACGATGTTCAGCGCGCCCGCGGGCAGGCCCGCATCGATGCAGACCTGCGCGAACAGGGCAGCCGTGTACGGCGTGACCTCGGACGGCTTGGCGACGACGCAATTGCCGGCCGCCAGCGCCGGCGCGATTTTCCACGTGAGCAGATACAGCGGCAGGTTCCACGGCGAGATGCAGCCGACTACGCCCAGCGGCTGGCGTAGCGTGTAGTTGATCGCGTCGCTGCCCATCGCATGCGACTCGCTGGCGAACTGCGTCGCCGCGGCGGCAAAGAAGCGCAGGTTGGCGACCGCGCGCGGGATGTCGAGGCTGCGCGCCAGGGCGAGCGGCTTGCCGCTGCCGCGCGATTCGGCGTCCGCGAACTCGTCGATGCGCGATTCGATGCCGCGCGCGACGGCATCCAGCCACGCGGCGCGTTCGGCGGCCGGCAACTCCGCCCAGGCCGGAAATGCGCGTGCGGCCGCCTCGACGGCCGCGTCGACGTCAGCCGCATCGGAATCGGGACAACGCGCAAAAGCGCGGCCGGTGGCCGGCTCGAACACGTCGATATGACGCGCGGTGAGCGGCGCCGCCATGCGCCCATCCACGTAGTTGCCGAGGGTGATCGTCGCTCCGGAATCCATGCGCCAAGCTTAGCAGGATGTGCGCCGCGGCCGGTCAGTGCGGCGGCGCCGGCGCGTCGACGCGCAGACGCTGCGTCGTGATGACGCGGCCGGTCGCGGCGACGGCCTCGACCCGGTAGTCGCCGCCGCGCAGGAACAGCACGACGGTTCCGGTGCCGCGCTCGATCAGCAGCCGGTCGGCCGGCACGGCGTCTTCGTTCTCGTTCGCATGGCGCGCTTCGATGACGCACGGCAGCGACATCGCCTGCAGGTCGATGGCGATGGCGACCGGGCTGCGTTCGCCGCCGAGGGTCAGCCAGTCCGGACGGTCGCCGATCAAGCGCGAGGGTGGCAGCAGCACGCTGATGTCGTAGACGTGCGGCTCCAGACTCCATGCGGCGCTCCCGTCCGGTGTCATGAATACGGTTGCCGTACTGATCGGGTAAGACTGCAGCAGCGCGCGATATCCGCCGAATTCGCGACCGGGCGCGCCGGGCCGCAGCACCGTCTGGTCGACGACGAGCGGATCGATGCCGATCTTGCGCGCCAGGCGCATCGCCATCGTGTCGCTGTCCAGATAATCCGCGCGCTTGTGCACGTGCGCGTATCCGGCATGCACGAACAGCCGCGCGTCGCTGCGCTGGCGAAATACGCGCTCGACCAGGTGTTGCGCCTGACCTTCCTCGCGCTGCTGCGCATCGGCTCCCGCCGATTCATACGGCACGACGACGAAGCCGAGTCGCAAGGCCGAACGGATGATCTCGCCATACAGTGGCTCGTCGATATACGGACCGCTCGCCCTGGTCGGATAGCCGCGCTCGGCGAGGCCGCGATCGCGCTCGTCGAGGCCTTCCGCCGCGAAGTGAGTAAAGCCCAGCGCACGCAGGCGCGGCAGAAGGGCGAGCGTCAGCACGCGCGTTTGCGCCGCGTGATGCGCTTCGTTGACCATGAGGATGCGACGATCGCGCGCAAGGCCGGCAATTGCGTCGGCGGCGTCGCGCGCCTCGAAGCGGGCCGGATCGGGAAGCGCCGCGGGCGTGCCGCGCAGGACCGGTGCGCCCTGCGGGTACTGCTGCACCGCTTGCTCATAGGCACCCAGTTCGGCCTCGGTCGCGGCCAGCACCTGGGCGATGAACGCGCGCATGGGGCCGTGGCTCTGCTCATGCTGCGAGCGGTAGAACGCGTATCGCGCCAGCGGTGTCTTCATGGTTGCCGCCTGTCGCGCGAGCGCATCGAGTTCCGAGAACGCGGCGGCGCCGGGTCGCGTGTCCGCGGCGCCGGCAGCAGGATTGGCAGGTTGGACGGCAACGCGCGGCGTGCAGGCGATCAATCCGATCAGCGCGAGCAAACCCGCGCAGCCGCCGGCAACGCGAGCAGCGGCGGCAGGGGCAGGGCCGGTCCCGGATTCGGCACGCATTACGCGCATTCTGCCGCAGCTTTCGTCAAACGGCGCGGTCGAACCAATCCAGGTACCCGCTTTTCGGCGCAGGTTGCGTGTTCGTCATTACACGTCCGCTGCGGCTGCTCGCGCCGGCTTCGTCGATCTTCGGCGACGACGTCGCTGGCTGCGGGCTCTGACACCCGCGTTGCGGTCAGAGCGACTGCATGCGCCCGCCGTCGACCGGCACGTTGATGCCGTTGACGTAGCCGGCTGCCGGCGAGGCAAGGAATGCGATGACCGCGGCGATTTCACTCGCCTCGGCAAACCGTCCGGCCGGAACCGACGCGAGCATGGCCTGCGCGATTTCGCCTTCGCTCCTGCCGGCCGCGCGCGCGCGGTCGGCGAGAATCTGCTCGAGCCGCTGTGTCCTGGTGTAGCCCGGCAGCACGTTGTTGACCGTGATGCCGGCGCCGCCGAGTTCACCTGCCAGCGTCTTGGCCCAGCTCGCCATCGCGCCACGGATCGTGTTCGACACCCCCAGGTTCCTGATCGGTTCCTTGACCGACGTCGAGATCACGTTGATCACGCGGCCGTAGGCCGCGCCGCGCATGCCCGCAAGCACGGCCTGCAGCACGATCTGGGCCGCGATCAAGTGCTGGTTGAAGGCGATGCGGAAGTCATCCAGTGTCGCCGTGTGTGCCGGTCCGCTGGGCGGGCCGCCGGTGTTGTTGATGAGGATCTGCACGGAACGGGTCGCCGCCAGATCCTCGACCTTGGCGCGCAGCGCCGCGTGATCGTTCATGTCGACGGCGAGGGACGCATGCGTCTGCGTTGCGTTGACCTTCGGCAGGCTGCTCGCCGCGGCTTCGAGCGCATCATGCGAGCGGGCGAGCAGGGTGACGTGCGCACCAAGCCTGGCCAACTCGATTCCGGCCGCAAGGCCGATGCCCTGCGAGCCGCCGCAGACGAGCGCGTGTTTGCCGCTGAGATCGAGATTCATCGGAGATCGAAATTCCTGCAGTACATGGATTCCAGAGCCATCAGGCGCGGCCGAACAGCTTCCGCGTCATCAGCGGCAACAACTCCTCGTCGTTTTCCGCTTCCGGTGCTGCGATGGAATCGAGATCGAAACCGAGCATCGCCGCATCGTCCTCGTCGAGGCCGTCGAGGGCACGGAAATCGGCGTCGAGCAATGCCGCGTGCGCCGTGTCTTCGTCGTCGTAACGCAGCGTTTCGCCTTCCGCCGAAAACACCTCGGCGTGACCCGAGGCGAGCACGCGCATGCGTGCCCACACCAGCATGTCGCCGAGCGAGGTGACCCACCACTGTTCATTTGTCTGCGATCGCACCGTGCGTCCGGTTGCCAGTTTCTGGTGTCTTCGAGGCGAAGTTTACACGTCTGCCGGAGCGGCGATCGCGGTCTCGCGCCGCGGTGCGGCAGGGTGCAGCCAATACGACTGCAGGCGGCGCTCGCACGGCTGCGAGAAGCAACGGGCGACGATCCAGCCGAGCAGCCAGCTTGCCGCGATCGCCGGCGCGTACCAGATCCAGCCCCATGCCGGATCGAGGGCGCTCCAGCGCGCGACCGCAACGACGCCGAAGACGCAGAACATGTGCGTGAGATAGATCTCGTAGCTGAGCCTGCCGCACGAGCGCAGCCAGTCGAGTCCGGCAAGGCGATGGCGCGGAATCGCCGTGTTCCAGTGCATGCCGAGTATCAATGCGGCCGCCGCTCCGGTCAGCACGAGCAGGTAGGCGTCGAGCAACCAATGCCAGATCACGCGCCCGGCGAACAGGATCGCGCAGATACCGAGTGTGCCGCCGATGCGCAGTACGAGCGCGGCGCGCTGCGTCGGATGGCGCAGGTGGCGGGCGAACAGCGCGGCCAGGATGCCGACGGCAATCGCGCCCATTCCCGGCAGATACGCCTTTTCCTGCCAGATCTCGCTGCCTTGCGCCGCCGCGTGACTGAACGGCATCGACAGCGCCAGCGCGGCGAGAAGGGCCACGAACCAGCGCGTGCCGCCGCAGAGCAGGCACACCAGCGGAAAGGCCAGATAGAACACTTCCTCGATCGACAGCGACCAGAGGATGTCCCAGCTGCCGGGCAGGTAGCCCGTCACCCCCTCGTACCAGTTCAGATACAGCCCGAGCGCCGCGGCGATGGCGCCCGGCAACGATTGATGCGGCCTCGAAATCACGTAGCCCGGTACCGCCAGCAGATGCAGCACCGCCAATACGGCGACCAGTGCGATGAGGCACGGCAGGATGCGCGCGCCGCGGCGCACGTAGAACTCGCGCCACGAGATGGCGCCAAGAGTCCCCCAGCGCTCGAGCGCCCGCCGCGTGATGAGGAATCCCGAAATCACGAAGAATACGAATACGGCCTCATAGCCGTTGTAGTTCAGATCCTGCAGGAAACGGCCGGGCAGCACTTCGGCGAGCGCCGTTTTTGCCAGCGGGATGCGGATGCCGACGTGATTGAGGATGACGAGCAGGATCGACACGCCGCGCAGCAGGTCGATGCCGCGGTTTCGCGCCTCCTTTGCCGCGACGCCTGTCTCAATCATGAAAGCCGAATGTGCGCTGTCGCGCATGCGAGGGCCGAAGTCTACACGGGCGCGCACGCCTCGAGCCGCGCGCTGCACGGCACGATCACTGCGCCGGCGCGACCGCCGGTTGGCCGACGTGGCTCACGCGCCAGATCGAACCGGATGCATCGTCGCTGACCAGCAGCGCACCGTCCCTTGCCACGGTCACGCCGACCGGGCGGCCCCAGACATCGCCGTTGTCGAGCACGAAACCGGTCACGAAATCCTCGTATTCGCCGCTGGCGCTGCCGGTCTGGTGCAACGGCACGCGGACGACCTCGTAGCCGGCGCGCGTCGAGCGGTTCCAGGAGCCGTGTTCGGCGGCGAAGATGTCGCCGCGGTATTCAGCCGGGAATTGCGCGCCGTCGTAGAACGTCAACTGCAGCGATGCGTTGTGCGGCTGCAGCAGCACGTCCGGCACGATGACCTTGTCCTTCAGGTCGCCGCGCTTGCCGGCATGGCGCGGATCCTGGTGCGGGCCGATGTACCACCACGGCCAGCCGTAGAAACCGCCTTCCTGGACATGCGTGATGTAGTCCGGTGCGAGGTTGTCGCCGAGCAGGTCGCGCTCGTTGACCGAACACCACAGCGTGCCGCTGCCGGGCTGGATGGCCAGGCCTACCGGATTGCGGATGCCTGACGCATAGACGCGCATGCCGCTGCCGTCGGCATTGAACGCGAGGATGTCGGCGCGATGTTTTTCGCCCGGCGTCGTGTCCGGATCGTCGATGTTCGAGGCTGAACCGACCGAAGCGTACAGCGTCTTGCCGTCCGGCGAAAACTGGATGTCGCGGGTCGAATGGCCGCCGCCGCCGGGCAGGTCGGCGATCCGCTCGGCGCCGCCGCGCGCCTGTTCATCGCCGTCGCGGTAGGCGAAGCGGACGATCGAGTCCGTATTGGCGACATAGATACATTTCGGCTGGCCGCCCGGCGGGTAGAACGCGATGCCGAACGGCTTGTTGAGGCCGCTGGCGAAGACCGTCGATCGGGCCGCCTTGCCGCTGACATCCAGACCGCGCAGGAGCTGGATTCTCCCGGCTTGCGTCAGTGCGGCAAGAACGTCACCGTTCGGCGCGGTGCGCAGCAGCCGGGGCCGGTCCAGGTCGCCGGCATACAGGTCGACCTTGAAACCGGGCACCGTGCGTGGCCACGCGCTTGCCGGGCGCGGCACGATGCGTGCGCCGTTGCCGACCGCGCGGGTGGCAAACGGCGGCGGAAGGTCCGCGACGGTGATCTTGCGCACGACGCCCGGGGCTTCGTGGCGATAGTCGGTAAACGGTGGCGTCGGCGAGGTGGCCTCGGGCGCCGTCGCGGCCGGCGTCGCCGACCTGGCAGGCGCGCCGCAGGCGCACAGGCAAAGCCCGCAGGACGCCGCAAACAGCAACGCGCGAAGGGATCGAAGCGATGGCATGCTCAGGACAAGGGGCGTAGGCATCTGTTGTCGTCTTCCTCCGATCCGCCGGTGCGCGGGACGGCGCATCTGCTGCCATAATCGCACCATCCGGACACTGCAATTCTGCTCTCCGGCTGGCCCGAGGCAAGGCCGCCTCCAGCGCTGCGAAGGATATCGTTCAACCGGCGTAAAGATTTGTGTTACACTGCCCCCGCTGAGTTTGCCAGGCTCATTGCAGTCTGTGACTCGATAACGCGGTACGCCGCCGTTCTTCGTCTCCCTCTCCCGCATCCCCCCTCGCACCCAGTAAACGACGCTTCCATCTGGTCGCGTCATTTTCACGTTACTTGTATCCATGTCAGGAGTCACCAATGTCAGATCGTCAAACTGGAACCGTCAAATGGTTCAACGATGCAAAGGGTTTCGGGTTCATCAGCCGTGAGAACGGCCCGGACGTCTTTGTCCATTTCCGCGCCATCACGGGCTCCGGGTTTCGCACCCTCCAGGAAGGCCAGCGCGTTTCGTTCGACGTGACCCAGGGCCAGAAGGGTCTGCAGGCCGAAAACGTCAGCGCCGCCTGAGTTACGCCGGAATCCGGTGCGGGACGCCAGGCGTTCCCGTACCGAAGGAGAATCAATAATGTTGACCATAGGCATTCGTGGACTCCCGCGATCGATGACACAGTCGTCGCTCGAGCAACTGTTCGCAACTCATGGGCGCGTCTTCGGACTGCAGATTTCCAAGGATTTGTTCAGCGGCGAGTGCAAGGGATTTGCCCAGCTGAAGATGGAAGGTCATCAGGCGCGCGCGGCCATTGCCGCGTTGAATGGGTCCGAGCAGCAGGGATCGCACATCCGGGTTGGCCTGCTCGACGAAACCAAGAAGCGGCGTGGCCGCTAAGTCCATGGAAAGCGCGCAGGCCGTCGCGGCAAACGCGAGGCCCGGGCGTTGGCGTCTTGCCGGCGGCGAAGGAATGCTCGCCGTGGTGGGCGAGGTAAGCGACATCCGCGACGGCAAGGCCGTCTGGGTTCTGAACCCGGCCTATGCGGCCTGGTTCTGGCCGCTGATGCTCAAGGCGACGGCATTGGCGCTGCTGGTGCCCGAAGCATTGCTCGAACCCGCGCAGGAAGGCGATCCGGTCACGGCTCCGCGCCTGCCGACCGAAGTCGAGAAGACCGCCATCCTCAGGACACCGGAATCGGCGAGCGACGCCGTGCAGGTGCATACGCTCGTGCTGAAGGGCAAGCAGCCTTCGGTGCACCGCGCGTTCCCGACACGCATGGTCAACCTGGCGGCACTGCGCTATTGCCGCGCCCGCATCGCCAGCGACGTGCAGAATCCTCCGCAGGCTACCGCACAGGCCTGATCGCGGGCTGCATTTCGGCCCACTTCCGGCAAATCAGAATTCCGCCGAACCTGGAACGCGCGGGTACGGAATCGCGTCGCGGATGTTGGCCAGCCCGCAGGTGTAGACGACGAGGCGCTCGAAGCCGAGGCCGAAGCCGGCGTGCGGCACGGTGCCGTAGCGGCGGAAGTCGCGATACCAGGCGTAGTGCGCCGGATCCAGCTTGAACTGCACCATGCGCCGGTCGAGATAGTCCAGCCGTTCCTCACGCTGTGATCCGCCGATGATCTCGCCGATGCCGGGCGCCAGCACGTCCATCGCTGCGACAGTCCTGCCGTCGTCGTTGAGGCGCATGTAGAACGCCTTGATCTGCTCCGGATAGTTCATGACGACCACCGGCCGGCCGACGTGCCTTTCGGTCAGGTAGCGCTCGTGCTCGGTCTGCAGGTCGTGACCCCATTCGACCGGGTATTCGAACTTCTGTCCGGATTTTTTCAGGATCTCGACCGCTTCGGTGTAGTCGATGCGCTCGAACGGCGCGTCGATGAAGTTTTCCAGCCGCGAGATCGCAGTCTTTTCCTGGCGTTCGGCGAAGAACTTCATGTCGTCCATGCGCTCGGTGAGCACGGCCTTGAAGATGTACTTGAGGAAATCCTCGGCCAGCGTCGCGTTGTCGTTGAGGTCGGCGAAGGCGATTTCCGGCTCGATCATCCAGAACTCGGCCAGGTGCCGCGTCGTGTTCGAGTTCTCGGCGCGAAACGTCGGGCCGAACGTGTATACCTTGCTCAGGCTCAGACAGTAGCCTTCGACGTTGAGCTGCCCCGAGACCGTCAGATAGGTTTCCTTGCCGAAGAAATCCTGGTGCCAGTCGATGGCGCCGGTTTCCGCATTGCGCGGCAGGTTGACCAGGTCGAGCGTCGAGACGCGAAACATCTGGCCGGCGCCTTCGGCGTCGCTCGCGGTGATGATCGGCGTGTTGATCCAGAAGAAGCCGCGCTCGTGGAAGTAGCGATGGATCGCCTTGGCGATGCAGTCGCGCACGCGCGCGACCGCGCCGAACGTGTTGGTGCGTGGACGCAGGTGCGCGACCTCGCGCAGGTATTCCATCGTGTGCGCTTTCGGCTGGATCGGATAGGTTTCCGGATCGTCGACCCAACCGACGACTTCGACGCTCGTCGCCTGGACCTCGAAGCTCTGGCCCTTGCCTTGGGACGGCACCAGCTCGCCGGTGGCGATCACCGAGCAGCCGGCGGTCAGCTTCGCGATCTCGTCGGCGTAGTTGGCGAGCGTGTTCGGCGCAACGACCTGGATCGGGTCGAAGCACGAGCCGTCGCTGACATTGACGAAGGACAATCCAGCCTTGGAATCGCGCCGCGTGCGTACCCAGCCGCGAACGGTCACTTCGCTGTTCGCCGGGATCTCACCGGACAACGCCTGCTTGACGCTGACTACCGACATGCCTTGAAACTCCGCGGGCCGTGGCCCAACTATCAGTATCGAAGGCGCGAATCATAGCGGAAGCGGGCAGGCCGGCGCTCCGGCGCGCAGCGGAATCGACGTACAATGGCACGCATGAATATCCAGCTGACCGACGCGGCACGCCAACGCATGCAGGCCTTCCTGGCCGACCGACCGGCCGCTGCCGGCGTGCGCTTCGGCGTGCGCAAGACCGGTTGCTCGGGCTACGCCTATATCGTCGAGATCGCCGATCGTGTCGATGAAGGCGATCGCCTGGTCGAACACGATGGCGTCAGGCTCGTGATCGACCGCAAGAGCTTGCCGTTTGTCGAGGGCACGCAGATCGACTTTGCGCGCCAGGGCCTCAATGCGTCGTTCGTGTTCCGCAATCCGAATGTGACGGGCGAATGCGGCTGCGGTGAAAGTTTCACGGTGGATGAAGCAGGGCTGATGACCGAGGGCTGAGGTCCGGTAAGGCCAGCTGCAGCACGGGGCCCGGCGCATTGTTGTCGCATCCGATGTCTCCGGCCTGCAACAAGCCTCGCGGCGGCCAAAGCCTGTCCGGTCCCGGTCCCCACCCTGAGTCCTGATCGTAATGCTTGCGCCAATCCCCTGATTCCACTAGAATTCGCGCCCCTTCGCTGATGCGAGGGACCTTGCCTCACCGCACCGCGGGAGGCTACCGCCCGGAATCCTCCGCTGCGGTATCCACAAGGAGACAACATGCGTCACTACGAGATCGTGTTTCTGGTCCACCCTGACCAGAGCGAGCAGGTGCCCGCGATGATCGAGCGCTACAAGGCGCTGATCGAGGGCGACAAGGGCCGCATCCATCGTCTGGAAGACTGGGGCCGCCGCCAGCTCGCCTATCCGATCAACAATCTGGCCAAGGCTCACTACGTCATGATGAACGTCGAGTGCGGCGCCGCCGTGCTGACCGAACTGCAGACCGGTTTCCGCTTCAACGATGCGGTGCTGCGCCACCTGATCATCAGCCGCGAAGAAGCGGTCACCGAGCAGTCGTTCATCCTCAAGAACAAGGACGACAAGGGCGACCGCCGCCGGCGTGACGACGAGGGTTTCGGCTTCGTCAGCGACGACGACGAACCACGCCGCGAACGTTCGCCGCGCCCGCCGCGCGCCGTCGAAACCGAACAGTCCGGGAGCTGAGCCATGTCGAAATTTTTTCGCCGCAAGAAGTTCTGCCGGTTCACCGCCGAGGGCGTGGTCGAGATCGACTACAAGGATCTGAACACGCTGCGCCAGTACATCAGCGAGACCGGCAAGATCGTGCCAAGCCGCATCACCGGCACCAAGGCGCGCTACCAGCGCCAGCTGACCGCCGCGATCCAGCGCGCGCGTTTCCTGGCACTGCTGCCGTTCTGCGACAACCACTGATTCAATAGCCCGTCATTCCGGCGCAGCCGGAATCCGTCCTGATCTTGCAAATGGATGCCGGCTTGCGCCGGATGACGGGCGAAAAGAATTCGGACAGCGAAAGCTGCGTCGGCAATCCCGGCGCTAACGAATCGGAGACCATCATGGAACTAGTACTTCTGCAAAAAGTGAAAAACCTCGGCAACCTCGGCGACAAGGTCCGGGTCAAGCCGGGCTACGGTCGCAATTTCCTCGTGCCGCAGGGCAAGGCGGTCGCGGCAACCGCCGCCAACACGGCCGAGTTCGAACAGCGTCGCGCCGAGTACGAAGCCAAGGCCAACAGCGTGCTGTCGGCTGCCGAGGCGCGCAAGGCCGCGCTCGAGGGCGTCAGCGTGACGGTCAAGGCAAACGCGAGTCCCGAAGGCAAGCTGTTCGGTTCGGTCGGCCCGCGCGATGTCGCCGAAGCGTTCAGCGCCGCCGGTCATCCGCTGGAAAAGAGCGAAGTGATCATGGGCGAAGGCCCGATCCGCCACACCGGCGAGTTCGAGATCCACGTGCACCTGCATGCCGACGTGCATACCACGGTCAAGGTCGTGGTTGCCGCCGAAGACTGATCTTGCGGTCTGGTCAGGCGAGAAGAACGGGCGCTCAGGCGCCCGTTTTTATTCCGCCTGCGCCAAACCGTTGCCGTGGGCATCGAGCAGGCATGCGCGGGTAACCCGTTGCACGTCGGTTTGCCCCGTAAGGGCCATGCTGACGGAGAGTTCCTTGCGCAGGATCTCGATGACCTGAGCCACGCCGGCTTCGCCGCGCGCGCCGAGGCCGTAGAGAAATGCCTTGCCGATCAGCCCGCCGCGCGCACCAAGCGCAAGTGCCTTGAGCAGGCTCTGGCCGCTGAGGATGCCGCCGTCGAACAGGACCTCGGTGCCGCCGCGCACGGCGTCGACCACGCGCGGCAGCGCATGGATCGATGCCGGCGCGCCGTCGAGCTGCCGCCCGCCGTGATTCGACACGACGATCGCATCGGCGCCGGCCCTGGCCGCGATCGCTGCGTCTTCTGCGTCGAGGATGCCCTTGATGATCAGCTTGCCGCCCCACTGTTCGCGGATCCAGTCGAGGTCGCGCCAGCAAAGGGTCGGGTCGAACTGTTGCGCGATCCACTGGGCCAGCGTGAGCAGGCTGTCGGCGCCACCGATGCGCCCGGCAAGGTTGCCGAACGAGCGGCTCGGGGCGCGCAACACGCGCCAGGCCCACATCGGCTTGCTGGCGATATCGAAGAAATTGCGCAGCGTCAGCTTTGGCGGCACGGTCAGGCCGTTCTTGATCTCGCGGTGGCGCTGGCCCTGGATCTGCAGGTCGGCCGTCAGCATCAGTGCGGAGCAATGGGCGGCCCTGGCCCGCTCGATCAGTTCGCGCACGAAACCGCGGTCGCGCATTACGTAGAGCTGGAACCAGAACGGCGTATCGACCGCTGCGTGCACCTGTTCGATCGAGCAGATCGACATCGTCGACAGGCAGAACGGGATTCCGGCGGATGCTGCTGCGCGCGCGCCGAGGATTTCGCCGCCGCCCCATTGCAATCCGGTCAGTCCGGTCGGCGCGATCGCCAGCGGCATGCTGGCCGGCGCACCGAGCAGCGTCGTGGCCAGATTGCGCTGGTCGACGTCGACCATGACGCGCTGGCGCAGGCGGATTGCCTCCAGCGCTGCGCGGTTGTCGCGCAGCGTGATTTCGTCATAGGAGCCGCGGTCGGCGTATTCGAAGAATGCGCGCGGCACGCGCCGGCGCGCAAGTTCCCGCAGATCCAGCACGTTCGTGATCACCTTGCCCATCGGTTGTGTTTCTCCGGGGTTTGGGGGCCAAGTGCATAAGATGAACCACCAGGGACAAGAAGTACATGAAGAAACACGAAGATGGCCAAGGTGGCGAAGCGTGCCGAGATGTGCAGAAACAATTGACTTCGCCGTCCGGCGCTCGCTGTCGGACCATCGAAGTTCGGACCAATCCGGGCTCGCCGGCGCGACCGGCCGGAAAGTCGATCGCCAGGATGCAGGTCGTCATCGTGCTCGACCACCGTTCGGTCGAGCGTTTACACGGTGCCGCAGTTCAACACACAGGATATCCACAGAGTTATCGTATCGCGCATCCACACCCGGCACGTGTACCATGCGACGGCGATCACGAGCGACCGGTTCCACGGCGACACATCGCGTGATCATCGGCAAGCAGGGGAGCATTCATGAACAACCGGATTCGGGCCGAGGCGGCAACCGTCTCGCGCGGCGAGACACCTGTCGGATCAGATTCGGCCTCAGCGTCCAAGTCACGCCCCATCTGAATCCAGACAGAGTCATCGCTCCATGGCCGCATCTCCTGATCGCACGTTTGCCAGCGCCCGCATCGATGCGTTGCGCGTGCCGCCGCATTCGATCGACGCCGAGCAGGCGGTACTGGGCGGCTTGATGCTCGACGAGCGTGCCTGGGAGCGCATTGCCGACAAGATCAACGAGGAAGATTTCTACCGCAAGGACCACCGCCTGATCTACCGCGCGATCGGCGAGCTGCAGAACAAGAACATGCCATGCGACGCGGTCACGCTGGGCGAGTGGT
The DNA here is from genome assembly GCA_035606275.1 of Rudaea sp. Lineage (GTDB taxonomy): Bacteria > Pseudomonadota > Gammaproteobacteria > Xanthomonadales > Rhodanobacteraceae > Rudaea. The sequence continues at coordinate 7,228 of DATNFS010000063.1, read as the reverse complement.
TCGACTCGAACGGCCTGGCCGAGCTGGTCGGCGGATCGAACTACGTGCTGCAGCTGGCGAACTCGACGCCGAGCGCCGCGAACATCGGCGCATACGCCGAGATCGTGCGCGAGAAATCGGTGCTGCGCCAGCTGATCGACGCCGGCACCGAGATCACCGGCGACGGCTTCCAGCCGGAGGGGCGCAGCAGCCAGGAAATCCTCGAGACAGCCGAGCAGAAGGTGTTCCGCATCGCCGAGTCGGGTGCGCGCGGACGCAAGGGCTTCGTCGCGATGCGCGCGGCCGTCAAGGAAGCGTTCCAGATCCTGCACCAGCGCTACGAAAGCAAGGGCTCGGTGACCGGGCTCGCCACCGGCTTCAATGACCTGGACGAGATGACCGCGGGCCTGCAGCCGTCGGACCTGATCATCGTCGCGGCGCGCCCGTCGATGGGCAAGACCGCGCTGGCGGTCAATTTCGCCGAGCACGCCGCGTTGAAGTCGCGCAAGGCGGTGGCGATCTTTTCGATGGAAATGTCGGCGTCGCAGCTGGCGTTTCGCCTGATTTCGTCGCTCGGCCGCATCAACCAGCAGCACCTGCGCACCGGCGACATCCAGGAAGAGGAATGGCCGCGCGTGACCAGCGCGATCACGCTGCTGTCCGATGCCAAGATCTTCATCGACGACACGCCGGCCCTGTCGCCGGGTGAGCTGCGCGCCCGCGCGCGGCGCCTCAAGCGCGAGCACGATCTCGGCCTGATCGTGATCGACTACCTGCAGCTGATGGCGGTACCCGGCAACAAGGAAAATCGCGCCACCGAAATCTCGGAAATCTCGCGCGGACTCAAGGCGCTGGCCAAGGAACTGAATATTCCCGTCATCGCACTGTCGCAGTTGAACCGATCGCTCGAGCAACGTACCGACAAGCGCCCGGTCATGGCCGACCTGCGCGAATCGGGCGCGATCGAGCAGGACGCCGACGTGATCATCTTCATCTACCGCGACGAGTACTACAATTCCGATTCGACCGACAAGGGCCTCGCCGAAATCATCATCGGCAAGCAGCGTAACGGACCGACCGGCATGGTCAAGCTGACCTTCCTCGGCCAGTTCACGAAGTTCGAGAACTTTGCGTCGGAAGGCTACGGCACCTACGAGTAGCGCCGCCGGCGGCGTTGCCGTCAGGTCTTGAGCTTGTAGCCGGTCTTGAACACCCAGAACACGGCGCCGAGGCACAGTGCGAGGAATACCAGCGTCATGCCGGCGCTGACCACCACGTTCACGTCGGACGAGCCGTAGAAACTCCAGCGAAAGCCGCTGATCAGGTATACGACGGGGTTGAACAGCGTGATCTTCTGCCAGATCGGCGGCAGCATGTTGATCGAGTAGAACGCCCCGCCGAGGAACGTCAGCGGCGTGATGACCAGCAGCGGGATCACCTGGAGTTTCTGGAAGTCGTCTGCCCACAGGCCGATGACGAAGCCGAACAGGCTGAAGGTGACTGCAGTGAGCAGCAGGAACACCACCATCCAGAGCGGATGCGCGATCTCGTACGGCACGAACACGCGCGCGGTGACAAGGATCAGCACGCCGAGCATGATCGACTTCGTCGTTGCCGCGCCGACATAGCCGATGACGACTTCGAGCGGCGACACCGGCGCCGACAGCAGCTCGTAGATCGTGCCGGACCACTTCGGCAGGTAGATGCCGAACGACGCATTGGAAGTGCTCTCGTTGAGCAGCGCCAGCATGATCAGGCCCGGAATGATGAAGGCACCGTAGCTGACGCCGCCGACCTCGCCCATGCGCGATCCGATCGCCGCGCCGAATACGACGAAGTACAGCGACGTGGACAGCACGGGCGAGGCGATGCTCTGCATCAGCGTGCGAAATGTTCGCGCCATCTCGAACCTGTAGATTGCGCGGATCGCGTGGACATTCATGCCGGCGCCCTCACGAGGTTGACGAAAATGTCCTCCAGCGAACTTTCGCTCGTGTGCAGGTCCTTGAAGTCGATGCCGTGCTCGCGCAGCCGGCGCAGCAGCGGGGCGATGCCGGTTTCCTCGCCGTGCGCGTCGAACGTGTAGACCAGCGTGTTGCCGTCCGGCGACAACTCCAGCGGCAAGCCGGCCAGCGCCTCCGGAACGCGGTCGAGCGCGTTCTGCAGGGTCAGGGTCAACTGCTTGCGACCAAGCTTCTGCATCAGCGTCGCCTTGTCCTCGACCAGGATCAGCTCGCCCTTGCGCATGACGCCGATGCGGTCGGCCATTTCCTCGGCCTCTTCGATGTAATGCGTCGTCAGGATGATCGTCACGCCGTTGTCGCGCAGGCGGCGCACCATCTGCCACATGTCGTGGCGCAGCTCGACATCGACGCCGGCGGTCGGTTCGTCGAGGAACAGGATGCGCGGCTCGTGCGACAGCGCCTTGGCGATCAGCACGCGCCGCTTCATGCCGCCCGACAGGGTGAGTATCTTTGCGTCCTTCTTGTCCCACAATGAAAGATCGCGCAGCACCTTTTCCAGGTAGGCAGCGTCCGGCGCGTTGCCGAACAGGCCGCGGCTGAAGTTGACCGTGGCCCATACGCTTTCGAACGCGTCGGTGTGCAGCTCCTGCGGCACCAGGCCGATGATCGAGCGCGCGGCGCGATAGTCGCGCACGATGTCGTGCCCGTCGGCGCTGACCGAGCCTTCCGTGGGCGTGACAATGCCGCAGATGATGTTGATCAGCGTCGTCTTGCCGGCGCCGTTCGGCCCGAGCAGCGCGAAGATCTCGCCGCGCCGGATCGACAGGTCGACATGCCTGAGTGCCGCGAGCGCGCCGCGATAGGTCTTGCCGAGGCCGCGCACCGATACGATCGCCGCTGCGTCGCCGCCATTCGAACGCGATGTTGGCTGATCCATGATCCACGCTTCCGGCTCGGGGTGTGCGAGTTTACACATAGCGTGCACGCCATGTATTGCCACAGCAAAGCCACAAACCCGCGGGCCGCTTGAGGCATACTGCCGCGCATGTTCCGCACGCCACGTGCCGGCTTTCCATGAAATGATCGGATCGATATCCTGGACTGAATCTGCGAACGATTTTGCCGGCGGCGCAGTAGTCGGCGGGGTTGCCCCGAGCGACCTCGCTCGCGGTGCGGTGCAGCGATGAGCCGCGCAACACTTGCCACGATTCATCTCGGCGCGCTGCGCCGCAACCTTGTGCGCGTGCGCGAGCTCGCGCGTGGTGCCCGTGTCATGGCGGTGGTCAAGGCCGATGGTTATGGCCACGGCCTGGAGCGCGTCGCGCGCGCGCTTGGCGATGCCGACGCTTTCGGGGTCGCGGCGCTCGGCGATGGGCTGCGCCTGCGTGCCGCCGGCATCAACAAGCGCGTGGTCGTGCTCAGCGGCCCCGATGAGCCTGCCGACTTGGCCGAGTTCCGGCGCCTGCATCTGGAGGCCGTGATTCACCACGAGGCGCAACTGCGCTGGCTCGAGGGCGATCGCGATCCGCGCCCGCTGCGCGTGTGGCTCAAGATCGACAGCGGCATGCACCGGCTGGGCTTCGACCCGTCGAGCGTCGCCTCGGTCGGCGCGCGGTTGCGGGCGCTTTCGAATGTGCACGCAGATCGCGTGTGGATGACGCACCTGGCCGCGTCGGACGAGTTCGACAACCCGATGACGGTGGCACAGATCGCCTGCTTTGAATCCGCGACTGCCGGACTGGGCGGCGCGCGCGCGCTGGCAAACTCGGCCGGCCTGCTTGCGTGGCCCGGCGCACGCGGCGACTGGGTACGGGTCGGCGGCCTGCTCTACGGTCTGTCGGTCATCGAGGGCAAGTGCGGTGGCGACCTGGGCTTTGCCGCGGCGATGACGCTCTCGGCGCGCCTGATTTCGATCAAGACCGTGCGCGCGGGCGAAACCATCGGTTATGCGGCGACGTGGCGCTGCCCCGAGGACATGCCTGTCGGCGTAGCCTCGATCGGCTACGGCGATGGCTACCCGCGCAGCGCGGCTTCCGGCACGTCGGTATTGATCAACGGTCGGCGCACCGCAATCGTTGGTCGCGTGTCGATGGATCTGATCACGATCGACCTGCGCGGGATCGGGGCACAGGTCGGTGACCGTGTCGTGCTGTGGGGACAGGGCCTGCCGGTCGAGGAAATCGCACGCCATGCGACGACGATTTCCTACGATCTGACCTGCGGCGTGACCAGACGCGTGCTTTTCGTCGAGGACAACGAGTAATGGCAAAGGCAAAGACGGCCTATGTGTGCGGCCAGTGCGGCGCGGAGCACACGAAGTGGCAGGGACAATGCGAGGCCTGCGGCGTATGGAACACGCTGACCGAATTCGTCATTGCGCCCGCCACCGTCGGCGCTGCCGGCGCCGGACGGCGCTCCGGTTATTCGGGCGCGTCGGCGCAGCCGCGCATCGTTCCGCTGACCGAGGTGGCCGCTGCGCAGGACGTGCGTACGCTGATCGGCATCGGCGAATTGGACCGCGTGCTCGGCGGCGGCCTGGTGGACGGCTCGGTCGTGCTGGTCGGCGGCGATCCGGGCATCGGCAAGTCGACCCTGCTGCTGCAGACGCTCGGTGCGCTTGGCGCCCGCGCGAGGAGTCTGTACGTCAGCGGCGAGGAATCGCTGGCGCAGATTGCGTCGCGTGCGCAGCGCCTGGGGCTTCCACTCGAACCGTTGCGCTGCGTGGCCGAGACTTGCGTGGAACGCATCGTGGAAAGCGTGCAGAAGGAATTTTCCGGGGCGGGAATCGTTCCGCAGGGATTTTCCGGGGCGGAAATCGTTCCGAAGGGATTTTCCGGAACGGGAATCGTTCCGCAGGGATTTTCCGGGGCGGAAAATCCGGCGCAAAAGGAGGTGCCGCGGGTCCTGGTCATCGATTCGATCCAGACCATCTGGACCGATCTGCTGACTGCGGCGCCGGGCTCGGTGTCGCAGGTGCGCGAGTCCGCCGCACGGCTGGTGCGCTTCGCCAAGGAAACCGGCACGAGCATTTTCCTGGTGGGCCACGTGACCAAGGAAGGCGGCATCGCCGGCCCGCGCGTGCTGGAGCACATGGTCGATGCGGTGCTGTACTTCGAGGGCGAGTCGGGATCGCGCTTTCGCGTGCTGCGTGCGTTCAAGAACCGCTTCGGTGCGGTCAACGAGCTGGGCGTGTTCGCGATGGGCGACAAGGGTTTGCGCGAAGTGCCGAATCCGTCCGCCATTTTTTTGTCCGCGCATGGCGCGCCGACGCCGGGCAGTGCGGTCATGGTGACGCGCGAAGGCACGCGGCCGCTGCTGGTCGAGGTGCAGGCGCTGGTCGATCAGTCGTCGCTCGGCAATCCGCGCCGCGTTACGCTGGGCCTGGAGCAGAATCGCCTCGCGATGCTGCTGGCGGTTCTGCATCGCCACGGCGGCATCGCCGTCTATGATCAGGATGTGTTCGTGAACATCGTCGGCGGCATCCGCGTGCAGGAAACCGCGGCCGATCTGCCGGTATTGCTGGCCGTGCTGTCCAGCTTCCGCGACCGGCCGCTGCCGGACAAGCTGGTCGCATTCGGCGAAGTCGGTTTGTCCGGCGAGATTCGGCCCGTCCCGAACGGCGAGGAACGGCTCAGGGAAGCGGCCACGCACGGCTTCCTCAAGGCGATCATTCCGAGAGCCAATGCGCCAAAAAAGCTGAAAATGGGAGAAATGGAAATTGTTCCCGTCGAGCGCCTGCGCGACGCGCTCGACGCGTCGTCATGAAGCGGCTAAGCTGACACGCGGCACTTTGCCGCCGTGAAATCATGATAACTACAGGGAGCAATCCATGCGTGTCAGGAATCTTGTCGCGTTCGTTCTGGCCACGTCGATCGCCGCGTGCTCGAGCATGACGACGATCAGTTCATCGAAGGACGGAACGACCCTTGCGCTGAAGGATCGAACCGTGAGTCTTCCGTATCACGAGAGCATGAAGGGCACGAGTTTCGGCAACTACGTGTTCAAGGCGACCGAAGAAGGCGCCGAGCCGTTCTACGGAATCCTGCCGCTGAAGTTCAAGGGCGGTCACCTGGCCGTCGATATCCTGTTGTTCGCACCCGCCGCATTCTTCAATCTGCGCGAGGTATTTCCCTTCTACGAAATCGATGTCGGCAACGGTGTCATTCGCTACAAGACGTCACCGAACGAGGGCTGGATCGAGTACCGGCCCAAACCCGAAGAAGTCGCTCATGCGCACAGTTTCTTCGACACCAAGCCGGCAGCGGCGTCGGCTAGCCGCTGAGCGGCGGACCGGACGCTGCAGCATGGCTGGCGCAGATGCAGTCGCTCTGATCCGGCCATGGCGGGACTGATGTCGGCGATGGCATGAAGAACCGCAGGCCCGACAAGTTGCCGTACCGGTCTGGCACGAGCCTGGCGTGCGCGTTTGCCCTGCTGCTCGCCGGCACCACGAAGGCGTTCGCGGACGACGAAACGCCGGAGCCGAGCGTCACGCCGTATCGGCCGACGGTATCCAATCCGGCAGACCTGCCGGTGCCGGGCTGGCTCGAAGGCGAGTTCGGCGGCCTGCGCACGCAGGGTGAGGACCACTCGCGTGACGACAGCGTACCGTGGCTGCTCAAGTATGCCTTCGATGAGAATCACGGCCTGCTGCTCGGCGGCAATGCCTATGCAAGCGCGCAGGCGCCGGGCGCCGTGGGGCAGAGCAGTTTTGGCGACACGTTCGTCGAGTGGAAGCAGCGTTTTCCGGTCAGCGACAAGGCCGCGTTCGGAATCGAGGCGGGCGTGGTGGCACCGACCGCGTCGCACGGCCTGGGTATCGGCACGCCGCAATGGGAGGTCACCGGCATCTTCAGCACCGATTTTGGCGCGATGCACCTCGACCTGAATCTCGGCGAGGTGCGCGGAGGCGACCAGCCGGCCGAGGGTTCGCCATGGCAGACGACGTGGGCTGCCGCGATTTCGACGTCGTTGACGGACCATTTGGGTACGGCGTTCGAATTGTCGGGCGTGCGCCAGCACGGCGTCGCGACCACGAGTCAGTCGTTGATCGCGTTCACTTACAATGTATCGCGCCGACTGGTGCTGGATGCCGGCGGCGCATACGGACTGACGCGCGCGGCGCACGATCGCAGCTTCTTCGCGGGCGCAACCGTTCTGATTGGGCGCTTGCGCTGACGTTTCCGACTTCTTCCATTGCCAGGCAGGAGAGCTTGGGATCTTGCTGTTGCTTCGGCGGCAGGAAGCCGCTCAGACGGGGCCCCCTGTGGCGCGGCGAGGGTGCG
>DATNFS010000062.1:0-14290 GCA_035606275.1 Rudaea sp. | reverse complement strand
CCGCCGATCGCGAAGCGCTCGTCGTCGGCGAACAGCCGATCGAACTGCGAGCCGTCGACCGGAAAGTCCGGGCCGAGCGCGAACACGTCGCGAAAGTGGCGCTGCACGGCCATGATGCCGGCGCCGATGCCTGTGCTGGGCCCGGTCGACAGATCGGTCGCCGGCGCGGTCGAATGGCCGCCCGCGGCGAGCTGGCGCTTGAGCCAGTCGGCCGACGTCAGGTGATCGGCATGCGCGTGCGTCTCGAGAATCCAGTCGACGCGCAATCCGCGCTCGCGCACGAAGTCAAGCACGGCGCGGGCCTGCTCGGCCCAGACGCGGCCCGATGCCGGATCGAAATCCAGCACCGGGTCGATGATCGCGGCAGCGCTCGACCGCGGATCGACGACGACGTGCGTCCAGGTATTGGTTGCCGCGTGGTAAAACGATTGGACCTGCGGTGCAATCATGGTTCCCCCTGAAGCCGGCCGGCGGCAGCGCCGCGGCGCAATTGCCGGAAATGGTACAGCGCTTTGCGGCTCGCCAGTACGAAGCGACAGCCAAGACCGCTACAATTGGCAGCCTGTCTTACGCGAAATCAAGGTTTTCTCAAAACCCGGGAGCAAGTCATGGCAATCAAGGTCGCAATCAACGGCTACGGCCGGATCGGCCGCAACGTGTTGCGCGCGCTGTACGAATCGAACCGCACGCAAGAGATCCGGATCGTCGCGGTCAATGATCTGGGCGACGCGGAAACAAACGCTCACCTGACCCAGTACGACACGGCCCAGGGCAAGTTCCCGGGCGAGGTCGGCGTGGACGGCGGCGACATCGTCATCAATGGCGACAAGGTCAAGGTGTTCGCCGAGCGCGATCCGGCCAGGCTGCCGTGGGGCTCGCTCGGCGTCGACGTCGTGCTCGAATGCACCGGCCTGTTCACCTCGAAAGCCAAGGCCGGCGCGCATATTGCCGGCGGCGCGAAGAAGGTCATCATCTCGGCGCCCGGCGACAAGGATGTCGATGGCACGTTCGTGTTCGGCGTCAATGAAGACAAGCTCACCGCGCAGCACGAGGTCATCTCCAACGCATCGTGCACGACCAACTGCCTCGCGCCGCTGGCCAAGGTGCTGCACGAGAAGATCGGCATCGTGCATGGGCTGATGACGACGATCCACTCCTACACGAACGACCAGGTGCTGACCGACGTGTTCCACAAGGACCTGCGCCGTGCGCGCAGCGCGACGATGAGCCAGATCCCGACCAAGACCGGTGCCGCTGCCGCGGTCGGCCTCGTGCTGCCGGAACTGAACGGCAAGCTCGACGGCTTCGCGATGCGCGTGCCGACGATCAATGTCTCGGTCGTCGACCTGGTGTTCCAGGCGGTGCGTGCCACGACCCACGCGGAAATCGATGCAGCCATCAAGGAGGCCAGCACAGGCAGGCTCAAGGGTATCCTCGGCATGAACCACAAGCCGCTCGTGTCGGTCGACTTCAATCACAATCCGCTGTCGTCGATCTACGACGCGACGCAGACGCGCGTCATGGGCGGCACGCTGGTCAAGGTGCTCAGCTGGTACGACAACGAGTGGGGCTTCTCGAACCGCATGCTCGACATGACAGTCGCGATGCTCAACGCCCGATGACACGCGGACCCGCTCCAGCCCGCTGATACACCCGCTGCCGCGCGCGCGAGCGCGGCAGTTTCGAACTGGCGTAAAGTACGCATGCGCTGCGGCGCATCGATGAGGACAACGCATGAATGCGCCGGGGATCCTGCCGGTCTTGTTCGCGCCGCCGGCGCTCGCGGCATGCGCGGCGGCAAGTGCCGGGCATCTGTCCGGGCCTGCGCACATCATCGATCGTTCGACGCCGGCACCGCAGCGCCGCGAGGTCTTCGCCGCCTGGTCCGGTTCGCGCGCACGGACACGGCGATGAACGCGTACCTGAGCGCCATCCTGGGCGGCGTGCTGATCGGGCTGGCGGCGACCTTGCTGCTGCTGCTCAACGGCCGCATCGCCGGCATCAGCGGCATCGTCTACGGCCTGACCCGGCGCTCGCCGATGGCCGAGTGGTCGTGGCGCGCGGCATTCGTCGCCGGACTGATGCTCGCCGGCGGCATCGCGATGCGGTTGTCCGGCACGCCGACGCCATCGCCGGCCGGCATTCCCTTGCTCGTGCTCGCCGGCCTTGCGGTCGGCTACGGCACGCGCCTGGGCGGCGGCTGCACGAGCGGGCACGGCGTCTGCGGGCTCGGCCGCTTGTCCAGGCGATCGCTCGTGGCCGTGTTCGTGTTCATGGCGACGGCCATGGTGACGGTCTTCGTCGTTCGCCATGTGCTCGGCAGTGCGCCATGAAGCGCATCGTCGCCGCATTGCTGGCCGGGGCGTTGTTCGGCATCGGGCTCGTCGTCTCGCGCATGAGCGATCCGACCGTCGTGCTCGGCTTCCTCGACGTGTTCGGCGCACATTTCGATCCGACGCTGCTGATCGTGTTCGCCAGCGCCGTCGCGACGAGCCTGCTCGGCTATCGGCTGGCGCTGGGGCGCGGCCGGCCGCTGCTCGACTCCGAGTTCCACCTGCCGACCGCACAGGCGATCGATGCGCCGCTGGTCCTCGGCGCGGCTATCTTCGGCGTCGGCTGGGGGCTGGCCGGTTACTGCCCGGGGCCCGCACTCGTCGCAGTCGCCGCCGCAGTGAACACCGGCCTCGTGTTCCTGCCGGCGATGCTGGCCGGGGCGCTGCTGCAACGTTTCGTGGCGCAGCGTCGCGCGGTTGCGTGAAGCGTTGGCGACGCCGGCGCGATTGAGCCTGCCCGCGCAGGTCAATGGGGTTCCTTCTCCGACTGCAGCGTTTCGAGCAGCGCGATCTGCAGGCGCGAGTGCAGCTTGACCAGCGTGCGCCACAGCAGCGCGAGGATCAGCGCACCCATCGCCAGCACCGCGATCAGCAGCTCGGCCGGCGGCAGGATGCTCGACGACAGCGCCGAAACCAGCACCAGCATCGCGCCGATCGACACGGCCGGCAGCACCTCGGCGACGATGCGCTGCACGCGCTCGGTATGGCGACCGGCGCGCACGCCGACCTCGGCCAGCATCATCGCCAGCGCCTTGAGCTTGCGGTAGGCGGCGATCAGGAAGGCCAGCGACAGCACCAGCGCGGCACCCCAGATCACCGCGTTGGCGATCGGCGGATGCGGGATCCATTGCGAGATTTCGGCGCGATAACGCCGGCCGGCATAGGCGCCGGCGCCGAAGATCGCCGCGACCAGGCACAGGTTGACGAAGGCCTGCAGCAGGATGCGGCGCACCATCGCCGCGATGATCGCGCGATCGCCCTCGAAGCGCAGGCTCTGCAGCCACGCGGTATACATGTGCAGGATCCCGCGCACGCCCGCCGGCGTGACCCTGCGGATGCCGCGCGCGAGCGGATCGGCGGCGCGGATCAGGTACGGCGTGAACAGCGTCGTGATCGCCGACACGGTGACCGCGATCGGATACAGGAACGAACTCGTCACGTTCAGCGTGAGGCCGAGCGTGGCGATGATGAACGAGAACTCGCCGATCTGCGCCAGACTCATGCCGATGCGCAGCGAGGTGTTCGCGTCCTGTCCGGCCGCGAACGCGCCGGCGCTGCGCGCCAGCGACTTGCCGAGGATCACCGCAACAGTCGCGGCGGCGACAGGGCCCGCGTATTGCAGCAGCACCGACGGGTCGAGCAGCAGCCCGATCGCGACGAAGAAGATCGCGCTGAACATGTCGCGCACCGGCTCGATCAGGCGCTCGATCCGGCGCAGCGAACCGGCCTCGGCCACGATCACGCCGATCACGAACGCACCGAGCGCGACGCTGTAGCCCATGCGCGAAACGACCAGGCAGAAGCCGAACAGCAGGCCGAGCACGGCAACCAGCAGCATCTCGTTGCTGTTGAAGCGCGCGATCCGGTCGAGCAGGCGCGGAACCGCGAGGATGCCGATCACCAGCGAGGCGACCAGGAACACGGTCAGCGCGCCCAGCGTATGCAGCACGTCGCCGGACTCGACCGCACCGGTCCTGGCCACGCCCGACAGCAGCGCGATCATGGCGATCGCCAGCACGTCCTCGACGATCAGCACCGCGAACACGACCTGGGCGAAATGCTGCTTCTTCAGCTTCAGGTCCTCGAGCGCCTTGATCGTGATCGTGGTCGACGAAATCGACAGCATCGCGCCGAGGAACACCGCGTCCATCACGCTCCAGTCGAACGCGCGGCCGATGGCATAGCCGAGCGACAGCATCGTCACGATGCCGGCGAGGGCAGAGACCAGCGCGGTGGCGCCGACCTGGCGCAGGTGGCGCAGCGAGAACTCGAGGCCGAGCGAAAACAGCAGGAACACGATGCCGAGCTCAGCCAGCGTCCTGATCGTTTCTTCGTCGGTGACCAGCGAATAGGGCGGCGTGTGCGGGCCGATCAGCACGCCGGCGACGATGTAGCCGAGCACGACCGGCTGGCGCAGCAGGTGGAAAACGACCGTGACCACGCCGGCCGCCAGCATGATGATGGCGAGGTCGTGGATGAAGGCGATGACGTGCATCGTCGTCCCGTGCTCCGGCGATGGCTGGTCATGGTGACCGATCGCAGGCCGGGGCGCAAATCGGGGAAAACACGGTGCACTTCCCCTGGCGGTTGACCGCAGGCGCCAATTGTGCTGTCATATGGACGTCTAAACGTCTATACACCCATAATTCAAGGAAACGGCAGTCATGGCGGCAACGGCGGCAGGCAAGATTACGGCTACGGTCGACATTGCGATCGTCGGCGCCACCGGGCGTGTCGGGCGGCGCCTGCTGGAGTTGATCGACGCGCGCCGCGCGGTGTTGCAGCAGCGCGGAGGGTTGCGTCTGCGCATCGTCGCGGCCGCCAACTCGACGCGCTGGCTGCACGTGCCGGACCACGTGCCGGCGACGCGCGTGCCCGAACTGCTGGCGGCCGCCTCGCCGCCGCCCGATGCGCTCGCGCTGACGCGCGCACCGCTGCAGCCGCGCGTACTGGTCGATTGCAGCGCCAGTGCGCATATCGCCGCGCTTTACCCGCGCTGGCTCGGGGCCGGCATCGACGTCGTCACGCCGAACAAGCTCGGCTCGTCGGCGGAGCGGCCGCTGGCGCAGGCGATCGCTGCCGCACAGGCCGGCGGCGGGGTATTGCACGACAACACGACGGTCGGCGCGCAGTTGCCGCTGCTGTCGACCTTGCGCGACCTGCATCGCGCCGGCGACCGCATCGAGCGTTTCGAAGCGGTGCTGTCAGGCACCCTGTCGTACGTGCTCGGACGCCTGCAGCAGGGCGTTGCGCTGTCGAGCGCGGTGAACGAGGCGGTGCGCAACGGCTATGCCGAGCCGCACCCGGGGCGCGACCTGTCGGGCGAGGACGCCGCGCGCAAGCTGGTGATCCTGCTGCGTGCGCTCGGCCACGACGTCGAGCTGGACGACGTCGAATGCGTGCCGCTGGTCGATGCCGCGCTGCTCGACGCCGCCGATCCGGCGAGCCTGCTCGCCCGCCTCGAGCAGGCCGATGCCGGCTGGCGCGCGCGCGTCGCCGTGGCGGACGTGCGTCACGAGCGCTGGGTCTATCGCGCGAGTTTCGAGAACGGCCGCGCGCGCATCGCGCCGGAGCGGCTGGCGCAGTCCCATGCATTCGCGCGCCTGGCGCCGTGCGAGAACGCGCTGATCCTGCACAGCGATTTCTACAGCGCCGCGCCGTTGACCATCGCCGGCCCCGGCGCCGGCATCGACCTGACCGCCGCCGGCGTGTTCGCCGATCTGGTCGCCGCGGCGCAGCGCCGGGCGCCGACACGCGACGAATCGGTTCAGCCGGTCGGCGTGGCGGCGTAATCGCGCGCGAGCAGGCCGTAGAGCGCGCTGTCCTGCACGTCACTGCCGACGTGCCAGCGCTCGCGCAGCAGGCCCTCGCGCACAAAGCCCATCCGCTCGATCAGGCGCGCGGATGCCGTGTTGCGCGGATCGATGTCGGCCTCGATGCGGTGCAATTGCAACGTGCCGAATGCGTAGGTCAGCACCATGCGCAGTGCGTCCTGCGCATAACCGTTGCCCCACTGGGTTCGCACCAGCGCATAGCCGATCATCGCGCGCCGGTGCGCCTTGTCGATGGCGAACAAGGTGCAGGTGCCGATCATCGAATCGTTGGCGCTCAGCGCAACGACCCACGGCAGGAACTCGCCGGCCTGCGCGCCGAGCACGGTCTTTTCGTACATCTCCTGCGCCTGCGCCAGGTCGGTCATCGGCGGGTGGCTCCAGAAACGCATGCCGACCGGATCCGATTTCAGCGAAAACAGGGCCGGCACGTCGTCCTGGCGCATGGCGCGCAGGCGCACTCGAACGTCCTCGAACTCGGGCAGCTTGGCGTCCATCAGTTGCCGCCGCCGCGCAGGCCCGCAGCGCGTGCGGCCGCACCGGGCGGCGCCGACGGGCGCGCAAGTGTCGCGCCGTCGCTGGCTGCGAGCGGACCAATCGTGAGGATTTCGTGAGGCGTCTGGCGCATCGCGGCATGTTGCCACAGAGTTGGTCGACAAGCATGCAGGGTACGTGCCGCATTGCCTCGCCGCACCGTACAATGCGGCTGCTACCGGCCCTCGAAGCGCCAAGGGCTACCCGCTCCGCCCGGAGAACCGCGCACGCATGGCGGCAGCGCGCACACCCTGTGCGGCGTCGAGCCGGACGTTCCGGCCGGACGGAAGTCCGGGCCGGGAAGCGCACCAGGGACGGCTGCTCGCGATCGATCGCGCACCAGCGGACCAAACCAACAAACCGAGGCAACCAATGTCCATCCTGCGAATGACCCATCTGGACCTGGCCGGCAAGCGCGTGCTGATCCGCGAAGACCTCAACGTGCCGCTGAAGGACGGAAAAATCACCGCCAGCCAGCGCCTCGAAGCGGCCCTGCCGACGATCAAGCTGGCGCGCGATGCCGGCGCGCGCGTCCTGGTGATGTCGCACCTGGGCCGGCCGAAGGAAGGCCACTTCACCGAATCCGAATCGCTCGCACCGGTCGCGCGCTGGCTCGGCAACGCGCTCGGCAAGCCGGTGCCGCTGCTGCGCAATTACCTGGACGGCGAAACGATCGACGTCGCGCCGGGTGAGGTCGTGCTGCTGGAAAACTGCCGCTTCAACGTCGGCGAAGAGAAGGACGACGCGACCCTGGCCGAGCGCTACGCCATGCTGTGCGAGATATTCGTCATGGACGCGTTCGGCACCGCGCATCGCGCGCAGGCCTCGACGCACGGCGTGATCCGGCGCGCGCACATCGCCTGCGGCGGGCCGCTGCTGATGGCCGAACTGGATGCGCTGGCCAAGGCGCTCGAGCGGCCGGCGCGGCCGCTGCTTGCGATCGTCGCCGGATCGAAGGTATCCACCAAGCTGAGCCTGCTGGAAAACCTGATCGGCAAGGTCGACCAGCTGATCGTCGGCGGCGGCATCGCCAACACGTTCATCGCCGCCGCGGGCCATGGCGTCGGCAAGTCGCTGGTCGAGATGGACCTGCTCGGCGTCGCGCGCAAGATCATCGCCGACGCGAAGGCGCGTGGAGCCGAGGTGCCCATTCCGGTCGACGTCGTCGTTGCGCCCGAGTTCAAGGCCGACGCGCCGGCGAGCGTGCGCAAGGTCGGCGAGGTCGGTGCCGGCGAGATGATCCTCGACATCGGTCCGCAGACGGCACTGCGCTACGCCGCGCTGATCGCCGAAGCCGGAACCGTGGTCTGGAACGGGCCGGTCGGCGTGTTCGAGTTCGACGCGTTCGGCAAGGGCACCGAGACGCTGGCGCTGGCGATCGCCGGATCGAAGGCGTTCTCGATCGCCGGTGGCGGCGACACGCTGGCAGCGGTCGAGAAATACAAGGTGGAAAAGGATATTTCGTATATTTCGACCGGCGGCGGCGCGTTTCTCGAATTTCTCGAGGGCAGGGAACTGCCGGCCGTGGCGGCGTTGCGCCAACGCGGCTGAAACTCGTGGGGCGGGCGGTGCGCCGAGCAGCGCGCCCGAACGACCGGGCGCCTGACGGAGGCGTCTGCCAGGCGGTGTCGACGCCCGATCCGGGCAATGTGGAGCGGCGCAGGAAGAGAACTTCCGACATGGACGTGATCGGGCTGCGATCCAATGAAGCTCGCGGGAATCGTCGCAGCGCCATTGCAGCAACCGGACGCGCGCCATGGAGTTGATTCAGCAGGGACTTCCCACTCCGCCTGGCGGCACGCAGGCCAATCGCTCAAGTTGGCGTTGCGCTGAATCCGCTCATTGCGGAAGGCGAAGCGGGATTTCGAATCGCGCGGTTGATTCAAACCTCCAGCCTGTCCCCCTCGCGCGCCACCAGCGCATAGAGTGCCGGCATCAGGAAGACGCTGATCAGCAGGCGCGTGAACAGCCCGCTGACGATGACGAGCGCAAAGGGTTTTTGCGTATCGGTGCCGACTCCGGTGGCGAGCGCCGCAGGCAACAAGCCGAGCGCCGCGACCAGCGCGGTCATCATGATCGGACGCAGGCGCAGGATCGCGCCCTCGCGAATGGCATCGGCCAGGCTGGTGCCGCCGAGCCGCAATTCATTGACGTAGGAAATGTATACAACCGCCGTCTGCACCGAAACGCCGAACAATGCCAGGAAGCCGATCCCGGACGACACCGAGAACGGCGTGCCGGTAAGCCACAGCGCGACGATGCCGCCCACCGGCGCAGACAGCATGACGCCGAGTACCGTGATGAACGGAAACTTCAGGTTGCTGTAGAGCATGAACAGCAGCAGGAAGATCAGGAACACGGTCAGCGGCAGGATGACGCGAAGCTGCGCGCGCGAAGCGGTGTACTCCTTGTATACGCCGCCCCAGTCCAGGTGATATCCGCGCGGCAGCTGAACGCTCTTGTTGACCTGCTCGATCGCGTCTTCGACCGCGCCCGCGAGATCTCGCCCGGCCACGGAGAACTGCACGCCGACATAGCGCGAATTGTTGTCGCGGTATATGAACGATGCGCCATTGACAACCTTGATGTCCGCGAATTCCTTCAGCGGAATCTGCTGCCCGCCCGGCGTCGACACCGGAATGTCGCCGATCTCCTCGGGATTGTCGCGGTACTGCTGTTCGAGGCGCACGACCAGGTCGAATTGCTTCTCGCCCTGCACGACCTGCGTGGCGACGTCGCCGCCGACCGCAGTCGTGATCAGCGCATTGATGTCGGCGACATTGACGCCGTAGCGGGCTATCTTGGCGCGGTCGATGTCGATGTCGAGGCTCGGTTGCCCGAGTTCCCGCACGAGCGTGACGTCGGTGATGCCGCGCACGCGCGCGAGCACCTGCTTGATGGCCTTTCCTTTCTGTTCGAGTGTCTGCAGGTCGGAACCGAACACCTTCACGGCGAGCGCACTCTTCAGACCGGTCTCCGCCTCGTCGACTGCATCTTGCGCCGGCTGCGTATAGTTGAACACGATGCCGGGAAACGCGGCGAGCTTCCTGCCGACCGCCTCGATCAAGCCGGCCTTGTTGCGATAGGATCCTTTCCATTCGGAGTAGGGTTTGAGGCCGACGTAGAATTCGGCATTGAAGAAACCAGTCGGGTCGGTTCCGTCGTCGGGGCGGCCGAGTTCGGAGGCGACGGTCGTCACTTCCGGGAACGAACGCAGCACGTCGCGGACTCTTGGCGCGATTTTCGCGGACTCGTCATACGAGATCGTGTACGGCATGGTCGCGCGCACCCACAGCGCACCCTCGTCGAGTTGCGGCATGAACTCGGCACCGGTGCGCGGAATCAGCAGCAGCGAGGCCGCGAGCAGGGCGGTCGACACGATGACCACCCCCCACGGGCGCCCGAGCGAGAAATCCAGACCCTTGGCGTACGCCGATTTGATCGACTCGAGCACTGCGTTGCGCCGTTCGATCACGCCCTTGCGCATGGTCCACGCACAAAGCACCGGCAGCAGCACCAGCGTTACGGCGAGCGAGCCGGCCAGCGCGAACACCATCGTGTCGGCCATCGGCCTGAACAGCGTCCCGGACGGTCCGGCCAGCACGTAGATCGGCAGGAAGCTGACCACGATCACCATGACCGCGAAGAAAAGCGGCCGATCCACCTCCGCGGCGGCGTCGCGGATTACCTCGATGATGTCGAACGTGCTGTCGTGCCGCAGCGCGATCCGGCGATGGATGTTTTCCACCATGACCACGGCGCCATCGACGATGATGCCGAAGTCGATGGCGCCGATCGAGAGCAGATTGGCCGAGGCGCCCTGCATGTCCAGGCAGAAGAACGCAAACAGCAGGGACAGCGGAATCGTCGTCGCGACGATCAGCCCCGCGCGGAAACTGTACAGAAAGAAGACGAGCACCACGACCACCAGCAGCATGCCTCGCAGCAGGTTCTGCACGACGACGTCGGTCGTCAGATCGATCAGATCGGTGCGGTCGTAGAACGGGACGACCTTCACGTCCTTCGGCAGGATCTCCTCGTTCAGCTGCCTGGTTTTTGCTTCGACACCCTTCAGCACGTCCTGCGTCTTCTCGCCGGTGCGCAGCAGGATGACGCCTTCGACCGCATCGTCCTGTTTCTCGTAGCCGAACTCGCCGAGTCGCGGAGCGATCCCGATCACCACGCGGCCGACATCCTTCACCAGGACCGGGGTGCCGTTGTTCACCGCAAGCACGACGTTGCCGATGTCCTCCACGGTGACCATGCGCCCGGTGCCGCGCACGTAGTAGAACTGGCCGCCCTGCGAATAAAATCCGCCGCCGGCGTTGCCGTTGTTGGCGGCCAGCGCCGCTTCCACCTGCGCCACCGACAGGCCGGCGCCGGCGATCCTGGCCGGATCGAGCAGCACCTGGTACTGCATCGTGCCGCCACCGAATCCCGAATCGTCGGCGACGCCGGCCACCGATTTGTATTGCGGCTCGATCACCCAGTCCGCGAACGTCTTCAACTCCATCGGCGAGCGGTCGGAACTCTGCAACACGTAGCGATAGATCAGGCCCGACGGCGCCGACATCGGCGACACGGACGGCGTCACGCCGGAAGGCAGGTTCAACCCGGTGATGCGGTTGAACACCTGCTGCCGCGCGAAGTAGTTGTCGGTGCCGTCCTTGAACGTGAGGATGACGTCGGACAGCCCGTACAGCGAGATCGAACGGATATCGGTCGTCTGCGGCGTGCCTGTCATCCCGATTTCGACGGGCACGGTGATCAGGCGCTCCATCTCCTCGGCGGCGTGCCCGGGCCACTGCGTGATGATCTCGACATTGGGCGGCGAGAGGTCCGGGTAGGCGTCGACCGGCAGGTGGCTCAGTGCGCGCGCTCCGACGCCGATCAGCACCGCCGTCATCAGGATGACGATGAACGGCTGCCGCAATGAGGAGGCGATGATGCGGTTCAGGACCGATGCCGTGCGCGGCGTCGATCCGCTGGAGGACAGTTGCTCGCTCATTGATTCTGCATGAACTGGACGAACACCCCGCCGTCGGTCATCACCTGGTCGCCGGGCTTCAGGCCTTCGCTGATCTCGTACCGGTCTTCGAACCGGTACCCGAGCATCACGTGGGCGCGGGCGAAGCTGCCGTCGGCCTGCGCGACGTACACGAAGGGCAGATTCTCGTCATCGCGCAGGATCGCCGACGTCGGCACGAACAGGCCGTTGCTTTCCTCGTGCGAGTGGATCCGCACGCGCACGTACATCTGCTTGCGCAGCAGGCCATGCGGATTCTCCACCACCACGCGCACGTTCACCGCGCGCGTGCCCGGATCGACCAGGCTGGCGATGTTGTCCACTTTCCCCTGCATCCCGGTCGCGTCGCTGCCGGTATCGATCTCGGCCGAATCGCCGACCTTCACGGATGCCAGATCGGCGCCGAACACCTGCGTCATCACCCACACGCGCGACAGATCGGCGATGGTGAAGCACGGCGTGGTGCCGGCCTGCAGAAGCTGCCCGGCCGTGATCAGCCGCTCTGCCACGGTTCCGGTGATCGGCGCGCGGATGATGCCTTCGGCGCCTGCGATCGGCTTGCCGTCCTCGATCTGCTTGATGGTTTTCGGGTCGACGCCGAGCGAATGCAGCGCTTCGCGCGCGGCGTCGCGGTCGGATTCCGCGCCAATGGCATCGGTTTCCGCCTGCAGCGCTTCGCGCTGCGAAACGCCGTTGTGCTGGACCAGATCCTTGTCGATTTCGGCCAGGCGGCGGTCGTTCCTGGCGGTGGCGATGGCCTTGCGGTAGGTCTCGATTGCAGCGGAGAAATCCGACGAGGCGACTTCGGCGAGCGGATCGCCTTTGTTGACGCGATCTCCGGGCGAAACGAGCAGCTTCGTCACCGGGCCGGAGAAGGCTGCGAGCACGCTCGTTGCCTGGTCATTGTCGAAATCGACCACGCCGTTCGCGACGGTCGCCTTGTGAAAGCCGGTCGGCGCGACCGTGTAGACATGGATGTGCTGGCGCTGAGCGTCGGTCAGCCTGACATTCGCTGGCGTTGCCGCCGCGGCCAGCGGAGTGCCGTTGCCAGACTGCGAACAGCCGGCGATTGTCACGGCGGCCGCGGCGGCGACAGCCGCAGCCCATCGTCGGAACGAATCAGTGTTCATTTTTTTCCTGGGCCAATTCGGGCCGATGCCACCATCCACCGCCGAGCGCCTGGAACAGCCCCGCGGTGTCGGCGTAACGATTGGCCTGGGCCTGGACGAGAGTGATCCGCGCCTGTTGATAGGCCTGCTCCGCGTTCAACAGTGCCAGGGTGCTTGCGTAGCCCGCGCGTTCCTGCCGCTGCGACAGGTCGAGCGTCACCTTGGCAGCATCGACCGCTGCGGCCGCAGCCTGCAGTCCTTCCGCGTCGTGCGCGAGCGCAGCCAGCGCGTCGGCGACATTCTGGAAAGCGACCAGCACGGTGCTTCGGTATTGCCCGGCGGCCTGCCTGTATGCGGCTTCGGCTGCGCGCTGCTGGTGCAGCAGCTTGCCGCCTTCGAAAATCGGCGCGGTCAGGTCCGCGCCGATGCTCCAGAAGCTCGTACCCATGTTGAACACCTGGCCAATGGCCAGCGCGGTGTTGCCGGCATTGGCGGTCAGTTCGATGTTCGGCAGGCGGTTTGCTTCGGCGACTCCGATCAAGGCGCTGGCCGCATGCATGTTCGCTTCGGCTTGCCGCACGTCGGGACGCTGCTCGACCAGCGTCGACGGCAGGCTGAGCGGCAGATCGACCGGCAGTTGCAGGGTAGCGAGGTCGAACTTTCCGGCCGGCGCTTCGGCCGGGAACCGGCCGCCCAGCACGGCGATGAGGTCGTGCTGCTGGTCGAGTTGCTTGAGCAGCGGCGGCAAGGCGGCTTTGACTTGCGCGAGCTGTGATTCCTGCGCGGCGAGGTCGAGGCCGCCGGCATAGCCTTTCGCGACCTGGTACTTGAGGATCTCGACCATTTTCGCGTTGACGTCGACGAGCTCGTGCGTCGCGTCGACCTGCGCCTGCAACGCCGCCTCCTGGATTGCCGCGACGACGAGGTTCGACGTCAGCGTCGTGTACGTGGCGATCATCTGGAAGCGCGCCTGATCCGCCTGCGCCTGCAGCGACTCCACGGTGCGCCGGTTCAGGCCGAAAACGTCCGGCACGTACGAGATGCCGAGCTGCGGCGTGAACAGGCTGTACAGGACGGCATTGTTGCTCGGCACCGGCGCCAGCGTGTCCGGTTGTTTCTGACGGCTGGCGGAGAAGGCTGCGTTGACACTCGGAAAGTAGGCCCCGCGTTGCGCGAGCACGTTTTCCTTCGCCACGGTCAACGCGGCCTGCGCCGACTTCAGATCGGGATTCCGGTCGAGCGATTGCTCGATCAGTTCGTTGAGAGGTCGGGAATGAAAGAGCACCCACCAGTCGCCGGGGACATCGGCATCCCGGATGAATTTCTGTGCGTCGCCGCCGACGACATTCGGCGTCGCGGGGAGAGCCGAAACCGGATCGGGCGAGTAGCCGCCGACGTCGGGTGCCGCGGGCTTCTCGAAATCCGGACCGACGGCGCAGCCGGCGAGCAGCAGGAAGCCGGCAATGATGCAGGACCGCGCAGCGCAAAAATGCCTGCGTGCGCGCAACGCCGGCCTTTGCCTTCGCACCTCGCGGCACGTCGACCTGGGGGTGGACCAATTGGTCCGTATCTCTCGCATCGAGGGCATTTTCAGCCGCGCAAACCGGGGATGTAATGATATAGCATAACACTCGAGCCCGGGCAAACGGCCAGGCAAAGGCCTCGATCGGCGTCACGGCTGTCTTGAACTTCGCCACAGGGTCGTGGCGGATGAGGAGCATGCGCGCGCACCGTGGT
>DATNFS010000061.1:0-19065 GCA_035606275.1 Rudaea sp. | reverse complement strand
CGTTCAAGTGACGGGCACGGACGTGCGAGCGGAACTGTCACGTTGTCGCCACGGCTATCGCGGATCTGGATGTCGCGGCTATATTGCCCGCCAGTTTGCGCCGACGCGGGTCGATCCGTCTGCGTCGCTCGCGAACGACGGTGCGGACATGGCTGCATGAGAAGACCGACCAACAAGACGTCATCCCGGCGGCTCTCGAGTGCGAAGCTCGCGAAGGCCGGATCCGGCGCCTTTTCAAAAATCCCCGCCAGACACTTCGATTCCGGCATCCGCCGGAATGACGAGCAAAAGGTATAACCCATGCCCTTCATCACATCCGCCACTGCGACCAGCAGCGAATACGACGTGATCGTCGTGGGCTCCGGAGCCGGCGGCGGCCAGACCGCCTACACGCTGACGATGGACGGTGCGCGCGTGCTGATGCTCGAGGCCGGGCGCAAGTACGATCCGGCCGCCGAGACCCCGATGTTCCAGACACCCGACCTGGCTCCGTTGCGTGGCGAAGGAACGTCGGACAAGCCGTTCGGTTTCTACGACGCCACGATCGACGGCGGCTGGCAGGTGCCCGGCGAGCCGTATGTGCAGACGCGCACGGACGACGCCGGACGCTTCGACTGGTGGCGCGCGCGCATGCTGGGCGGGCGCACGAACCACTGGGGACGCATCTCGCTGCGCAACGGCCCGTACGATTTCAAACCCTACTCGCGCGACGGCCTGGGCTTCGACTGGCCGATCTCCTATGAGGACATGGCGCCGTACTACGACAAGGTCGAACTGCTCGTCGGCGTCTACGGCTCCAACGAAGGACTCGAGAACACGCCGAATTCCTCGCCCGGCTGCCTGCTGCCGCCGCCGAAACCGAAGGTGAGCGATCTGCTGGTCGCCGCGCGCGCGGCCAAGCTCGGCATTCCGGTGATCCCCGGTCACCGCGCAGTGCTGACGCAGCAACTCGACTGGAAGACATCGCCAGCCAGGCTGCATCCGGGCAATCCGGCGGCGCAGAAGATCATCGCAGAGGACATGCAGCGCCGCGCGGCCTGCTTCTGGGCGACGCCATGCGGACGCGGCTGCTCGATCCGCGCCAACTACCAGTCGACGACCGTGCACCTGCCGCCCGCGCTGGCCACCGGCAAGCTCGACATCGTGACCGACGCGATGGTGCACGAGGTAACGCTCGGGAAGGACGGCCGCGCAACCGGCGTCGGCTTCGTCGACAGGACGACCGGCAAGCAGCAGCACGCGACCGCGCGCGTCGTCGTGCTGGCCGCCAGCGCGTGCGAGTCCGTGCGCATCCTGCTCAACTCGAAATCGGCGCTGTTCCCCAACGGCCTTGCGAACTCCAGCGGCAAGGTCGGCAGGTACATCATGGATACCGTCGGCAGCAGCCTCGACGGACAGGTTCCGCTGCTCGAAAGCATGCCGCCGCACAACGAAGATGCCGCGAGCGGCCACCAGATGTACGTGCCGTGGTGGCTCTACAAGGATGCGGGCAAGCTCGGCTTCGCGCGCGGCTATCACATCGAATTCGGCGGCGGCAGGCACATGCCCGGGCTCGGCACCGCCGCAAACCTCGAATGGCTGACCGGCGGCAGTTACGGCGCGAAGTTCAAGCAGGACGCGCGGCGCTATTACGGGTCGTTCGTCGGATTCGACGGCCGCGGCGAGATGATCCCGAACGAGCATTCCAGGTGCGAGATCGATCCGAAGGTCAAGGACAAATGGGGCATCCCGGTGCTGCGCTTCCACTGGCGGTGGTCGCAGCACGAAACCCGCCAGGCGGCGCACATGCAGAAGACCTTTGCCGGGATCATCGAGGCCATGGGCGGACGCGTGCGCGGCCGCGCCGAGACCGACGGCGCGAAGGCCATCGCGCCCGGCGGCAGCATCATTCACGAAGTCGGCGGCGCGATCATGGGCGCCGACGCAAGAACGTCGGTGACGGACAAGTGGTGCCAGACCTGGGACGTGAAGAATCTTTTCCTGACCGATGGCGCACCGTTCGCTTCCAACGCCGACAAGAATCCCACGCTGACGATCATGGCCAATGCCTGGCGCGTGGCCGACCAGATTCTCGAGCGCATGCGCCGAAAGGAGCTGTGATGGACCGTCGCACATCGATCAAGTGGATGCTGGCAGCCGCTGCCTCGGTGCCGTCGTTGCGGAACTACGCGTTCGGCCGCGAACCGCTCGCATCCGGCACGATGGCGCGCCGTGCGGGCGCAAGCGGATACGGCACCGACCCGAAGCTCATCGATGCATACAGGCCAGGCGAACTCTGGCCGCTGACCCTGACCGCGAAACAACGCCAGACCGCCACCGCGCTGAGCGACCTGATCATTCCTGCCGACGACATGTCGCCGAGCGCCTCCGCGGTCGGCGTGATCGACTTCATCGACGAGTGGATCAGCGCGCCGTACAAGCCGAATCGGCAGGATCGCAAGATCGTGCTGGAGGGGTTCGACTGGCTGGACCGCGAGGCCGCGAAGCGTTTTTCGAAGCCCTTTGCCGCGCTCGACCGGGCGCAACAGACCGCCATTTGCGACGACATCTGCCTTGCGGCAAAGGCGACGCCGCGATTTGCCAGGGCCGCGAAGTTTTTTGCCCGCTACCGCGACCTGACGGCGGGCGGATTCTACACGACGCCGGAGGGGCGCAAGGACCTGCAGTACGTCGGCAACACGCCGCTCAAGAGCTTCGACGGGCCGCCGCCCGAGGCACTGAGGAAAGCCGGACTCGCGTGACGATCGTCCGCAAGGTCCGCGACATGAATCAAAACTTCGACAGGAGACGCCGCATGAGAATCAGGACAGCAGCAGCCGCAACCATCGCGGCGATCACGCTCGCACTGACGAGCCTTGCACGCGCCGACGGCGCATCGGGCAAATCGCGGGACGGCACCGGCAACGCGTGGCATTCGCTGGTCGAGCGCTCGACCGCGAACAGCTGGCGCGGCTGGGATTCGGCTGACCTGCCGAAGGGCTGGAGCATAGCCAACGGCGTGATTTCCAAGCACGGAGAAGTCGACGATCTGGTGACGCGCGCGGAATTCGCCAACTTCGAACTGGAACTGGAATGGAAACTCGGCAAGGCCGGCAACAGCGGCGTCTTCTACCGCGGCACGCGCGAGTACGACCACATCTACTGGAGCGCGCCGGAGTATCAACTGCTTGATGACGCCAACGCGCCCGACGGCCGCAACCGCCTGACTGCCGCCGCGGCCGCCTATGCGCTTTACGCGGCACCGGCGGACGTGGTGCACCCGTTCGATCACTGGAATTCGACGCGCATCGTCGTCAATGGCGCGCATGTCGAGCACTGGCTCAACGGAAAGAAGGTCGTCGAGTACGAGCTGTGGAGCCCGGATTGGAAGCAGAAGGTCGCGGCCAGCAAGTTCGCGAAATATCCCGACTACGGCTTGGCGAAAAAAGGCTACATCGGCATCCAGGGCGATCATCCCGGCGCACTGGCCTTGCGCCATATCCGCATCCGCGAATTGCCTTGAGGCTCGCGCTGCGCCCGGAGTTCTGGCACAGCGTCAGGCCCGGATGATCCTGACGCCCAATCGCGCGAGCGGCCGCGTCAAGCCGGCTGGCGTCGCCCTCTCGACCACGACGGCGCTCGCCGCGCGAACGTCGGCGATCCTGTAGGCCGACGCCGCGCCGATCTTTTCCGACGAGGCCAGCACGACGGTTTCGGCGGATTGCCGCATGAAGGCACGCTTGACGTGCGCCTCGTCGAGATCGCCCGTGCTCAGGCCCGCCACCGCGTGCACGCCGGTCACGCCCATGAAGAACAGGTCCGCGCGAATCGCACCGATGGTTTCCAGCGCAGCGGCGCCGACCGCGACCATCGAATGCTTGAACAGGCGCCCGCCGATGAGGATCACGTCCACGCCGGAGTGACCGATCAGTTCGACTGCGACGCTCGGGCTATGGGTCACGACGGTCGCATTCAGGTCGTGCGGCAACTGCCTGGCGAGTTGCACGGCCGTCGTGCCGCCGTCGAGGATGACGATCTGGCCCGGCTTGATCATTTTTGCGGCGGCGCGCGCGATTGCTTTCTTCCCGTCCGGCTCGATGCCGCTGCGCACCGAAAACGCCGCCACGGCGGGCGATGACGGCAACGCGCCGCCATGCACGCGCAGCAGCAGCCCTTCCTGCGCGAGTTCGCGCAAGTCCCGGCGAATCGTGTCCTCCGATACGCCGAATTGCGCGCTGAGCGCCTTGGCGACGAGTTGCCCGTCGCGCTTGAGCGCCGCGATCAGGAGCCGCTTTCTTTGCGAAACCAGCATGGCTATTGCACGATATTGCACGTTTGTGCATGATAATACACGATCCGGCAGCCCGCGCAATCCAATCCGGTCCGAGCCCATGAATGAAACCGCCAAGCGAGTCCGCGTCGTCGACGAACGGACTCTTTCCGACAACTGGTATGTGCTGAAAACGACGACGTTCGACTTTCTGCGCGCCGATGGCACCTGGCAGCGGCAGCACCGCGAAACCTATGACCGCGGCAATGGCGCGGTGCTGCTGCTGTATGACCGCGCGCGCGAAACCGTGATACTCACGCGCCAGTTCCGCTTCCCGGCCTACGTCAACGGCCACGACGGCATGCTGATAGAGGCGCCGGCCGGTCTTCTCGATCAGGCGAGTCCGGAAACACGCATTCGCGCCGAAGCCGAAGAGGAAACCGGCTATCGCGTCGGCGCTGTTCGCCGGATATTCGAGGCGTTCATGAGCCCGGGCTCGGTCACCGAAAAACTGTACTTCTTCGTCGCCGAATACGATGCCACGGCAAAAGCCGGCCATGGTGGCGGCATCGCCGACGAAGGCGAAGACATCGAAGTACTCGAACTGCCGTTCACCACCGCCCTGGACATGATCGAGAACGGCCGGATCGCCGATGGCAAGACGATCATGTTGCTGCAATATGCCGCATTGCATCTTTTCCAGGGCAGGCCATGAGCGGCAGGCGGCCGATGCCTTGGCGACGCCATGGGCAGGGATCAGGAATCCCTGGTCTTCCCGAATGCCGCCGGCAGTGCAGGGCCTGTCGGACGGGTTCTATCGAACGGCACGAAGACCTGCCATGCAGTCGCATGCGAACGACTTTGCGGTGACCCTCAGGCGCGAACACGCACACGCCGGGCGCAGGGTGATCGAATTCCCGGGAGAATTTTCGGGGCCTGGACGTTCGGGCCCGAAGTCGCAAGCGATCGATATCGTGGTGGGCCGTGCAGGATTTGAACCTGCGACCAACGGATTAAAAGTCCGCTGCTCTACCAACTGAGCTAACGGCCCATGTTCGACTCGATTATCTCACGTGCCACCCGCGTCGCGCCGTCCTTTTTCCCGCATTGCCCGAAAAGCGCAAATTGCGACGCGAGCTGCGCCGGCGGCCCGATCACGCACGGCGCAAAAGGTCGCGCAGTGTATTCGCTGGTGGCGACAGCGGCAAGCGATCGCCGCGTCCGCGTCAAAGGTAGCGGGTCGGATCCGCGACGCCGGCGTCGGCGAACCCCCGTGCGCGCAGGCGGCATGCATCGCACCTGCCGCAGGCGCGGCCATCACTGTCGGCCTGGTAGCACGATACGGTCGCGCCGAAATCCACCCCCAGGCGCAGGCCCTCGCGCACGATGTCGGCCTTGCCGAGGCGGATCAGCGGCGCATGCACGCGCAGCGTCGCGCCTTCGACACCGGCCTGCGTTGCCAGATTGGCAAGCTGCTGGAACGCGGCGATGAATTCTGGCCGGCAGTCGGGATAGCCCGAATAATCGACCGCATTGACGCCGCAGAAGATGTCGTTCGCGCCCAGCACTTCGGCCCAGCCGAGTGCAATCGACAGCATGATCGTGTTGCGCGCCGGTACGTAGGTGACCGGAATGCCGCTGCTCGCCTGCTCCGGCACCGCGATGGCATCGGCCGTCAGCGCCGAACCGCCGATGCTGCGCAGGTCGACGTTCACGACCTTGTGTTCGACCACCCCCTGCGTACGCGCGGTGCGCTCCGCCGCGACGAGTTCGGAAAGGTGCCGCTGGCCGTAGGCGACGCTCAGAGCGTGGCAGGCAAAACCCCGTTCGCGCGCGATCGCCAGGGTCACGGCAGAGTCCATGCCGCCGGAGACGAGAATGACCGCGCGTTTGCTGGTTTCGGATGGCATCTGCCTGTGTCCGGATCAAAGAAAGTCGACACCGAGGTGTCGACGACGAGCGTATCGGAAACGAGCCAGCTGCCGCACGCCGGCACGCATCGGAACCGCTCTCGCTGCCGCTCGCTCGCCTCCAGCGCTGCTACCTGCGGTTCCCCGCGGCGCGAATGTCAGCGTCCGGCCTCGCCTCCCCAGAGGATCTTGTGCAGCTGAATCTGCATGCGCACGGGCAAGCGGTCGGCCAGGATCCATTCGGCCAGGTCGCGTGGCGCGAGCCGGCCGTGGACCGGCGAGAACAGCACGTCGCAGCGATCGGCCAGCGCGTGCTGCGTCAGCGCGTCGCGCGCCCACTCGTAGTCGGCACGATCGGCCAGCACGATCTTGATCTGGTCGCGCCGTGTCAGCACCTCGAGATTCGACCACAGGTTGCGCTGCACTTCGCCCGATCCCGGCGCCTTGAGATCCACCACGCGGGTTACGCGTCCGTCGACGTCGCTGACGTCGATCGCGCCGGAGGTTTCCAGCGACACGTCGAAACCCGCGTCGCAAAGTTCCTTCATCAAGACCAGGCTGCGCTTCTGCGCGAGCGGTTCGCCGCCGGTCACGCAGACATGCGGCGTCTTATACCTGGATACTTCCTCCACGATATCCGGAATATCGCGCCAGTCGCCGCCGTGGAACGCGTATTCGGTGTCGCACCACACGCAGCGCAGCGGACAGCCGGTCAGGCGCACGAACACGGTCGGCCGGCCGACGTCGCGCGCCTCGCCCTGCAGCGAATGGAAAATCTCGGTGACGCGCAGCCGATCCTGGTTGCGCACCGGCCGGCCGGGCTGGGCGACCTGCGTCATGTCACGCCACGCACGTCCGTGTCAGCGACGCCCCTCGAGCTTGAGTGCGCGCAGCCTGCCCTGCGCCAGGCGCGAAACGGTCGTGTCGGGATACTTCTGCACGACCTGATTGAGCGTTGCCTCGGCCTGGTCCCATTGCTTCATTTCGTACTGGCAATAGCCGACCTTGAGCAACGCATCGGGCGCCTTCTGGCTGTTCGGATATTGCGCCAGCAGCTTCTGGAACGTATCCAGCGAAATCGGATAGTTCTGCGTCACGTAATACGATTCGCCGAGCCAGTAGAACGCGTTCGGCGTCAGCTCGCTGTTCGGATACTGGCTGATGAAGGTCTGGAAGCGGCGTGCCGACTCGGCGTAACGGCCATCCTTGAGCGCATTGAAAGCCTGGTCGTACTCGCCTTTCTCGTCGGCGGCCCCGGTGGGCGCTGCGGCAGCCTCGGCCGGCACCGACGCGGGCGGTGCGGCAGCAACTTCGCCGGCCGGCGGCGCCGGCGCTTCCGAGCGCCCCGCAGCCGGGGCTGCCGATCCGCCGGCGTTGAGCGGGATGTCCTGCAACTGCCCGCCGGTCGTTGCGGCGGATGGCGCCGCGGGCGGAGCGCCCGTGCCGCCACGACCTTCCAGACGCGCCAGGCGCGAGTCGAGGTCGATGTATTGTTCCTTGGTGCGGGTCTTGGCCTCGTCGACCTGATGGCGCAATTCCTCGACCTGGCCCTGCAGGGTCTGCACCTGGGCCTGCAGTGCGTTGATCTGATTGACCAGATCGATGTTGCCGGCGGCGCCGTTGTGTCCCTGCGCATCCTGCTCGAGCTTGGCCACGCGCTCGGCCAGGCTCAATCGCTGCGCGTTCGCGGGCGGACAAAAAACAGCGGCGGCCAGAAGGGCCGCCGCACAAATGGAACGGATCAGGGATGGCATTTCGTATACCTCGTGCCTTTTACCGCTGCGGCTCGCTGTGCCCTCGGCATGCGAAGGCAGACCCCGACGCCTGGCTTGCAGGAGTCATCCGAGGTCACGGATCGGCGCGACGATGCGCCGAATCCGGCAGCGAGTGGCGTTGCTGCAATACTTACTGCTTCGCCGTGTAGACGATTTCCACGCGGCGGTTCTTCTGCCAGCAGTCCTCGGTGTGCTCTTTGCACACCGGGCGCTCTTCACCATAGCTGACGGTGTTGAGCTGGCTGGCCGAAGCGCCGGCCGAACCAAGCGCGCCGGACACCGCATTGCCGCGGCGCTCGCCGAGGCCGAGGTTGTACTCACGCGTGCCGCGCTCGTCGGCGTTGCCTTCCAGCGTCACGCGCGCGCCCGGGAACTGGCGCAGGTACTTCGCATGGCAGCTGATCGCCGCCTGGAACTGCGGCTTGATGTCGGTCATGTTGAAATCGAAGTACACGATGCGCTGGCGCAGGCAGGAATCGGTATCCAGGTCACCGACGCTGTACGTGCCGGTGTTGCTCGGCGGAGTCGTCGTGGTGGTGGTCTGCGTACCGGTGTCGGAAGCGACCGGCGTCGGCTTGGTCTTGCTGGCGCATGCGGCCAGGGTGACGCTGGCGATGGTGGCTATCAGGATTACGCGAATCGGGAGTTTCATGGTTTTTTGCCTCGATCGTTGTCAAAGGGGAGAAGCTTGCCGGTGTAGTACCCGGCGATTTATTGTCCACGCTGTCGGTAGGGAGACCAGGCCGGCTCGCGGACGTCGCCGTCGGCGAGCACGAGCCTTTGGCTGACCCGGCCATCTGCCGACACTGCGAAGAGCACGCCGCGTGATCCTTCGGTTGCGGCATACAGAATCATGCTGGCGTTCGGTGCAAAGCTGGGCGATTCGTCGAGACTACCGGTCGAAATCGCCTTGGTTTCGCCCGTAGCGCGATCCAGAACCGCAATACGATACACATTTCCATTGCCTTGTGCCATAGCAATTTTCTTGCCGTCGTAGCTGATCGACGCGCGCGCATTGGATTCGCCGGTAAAGGTGATCCGGGTCGCATCGCCGCCGCCGGCAGCCGTTTCATACAGTTGCGCCTTGCCCGAGCGGTCGGACGTAAACACCAGTTTCTGGCCATCCGGCGTCCAGGTCGGCTCGGTATCGATCGCGAAATGCTTTGTGATCTGGGTCGTGTGGCGCGAGGCCAGGTCCATGACGTAGATGTCCGGATTGATGCCGTTGGACAGCGCCAGCGCGAGTTTGGTGCCGTCCGGGGAAAATGCCGGCGCACCGTTGATGCCCTTGTTGGCCGAAACGACCTCGCGCGAGCCGGTGGCGATTTCCTGGATGTAGATCGACGAATTGCCGCGTTCGAACGACACGTAGGCGATCTTGCGCCCGTCCGGCGACCAGGCCGGCGACATCAGCGGCTGGCGCGAATTGACCACGGTCTGCGGATTGAAGCCGTCGGAGTCGGCGACCATCAGCGCGTAGGCGACGTTGTTGCCGGTGCCCTTGGAGGTGACGTAGGCGATGCGCGTCCAGAACGCGCCGCGCACGCCGGTGATCTTTTCGTAGATCAGGTCGGCGATCTGGTGCGCGACACCGCGCAGGTCGCTGGCCTGGCCGCTGATCGACAGTCCCTGCAGGCGCTGCTGCTTGGCGACGTCGAACAACTCGAACTCCACGCGCACGTCGCCACCCGCGCCCTGCACATCGCGGCCCACGACGATGTACGCCTGCTTGAGCATGTTCCAGGTGGGAAACTTGATTTCCTCGCCGCGCGTGGGGGACTCGACGATGTCTTCCTTCGGCAACGCGCGGAACTGGCCGCAGCGATTCAGATCGGCGCGAATCACGTCTGCCACGTCGGTCTGCGGCGGCAGCCCGCCGCCCTCGACGCCGAATGGCACGACCGCGATCGGCGTCGCCGTGGCGGTGCCGTTCTTGATGTCGATGGTCGGAACATCGCTGTTGAGCCCCTGGGCAATGGCAGCGCTGCCGCTGCACGCCAGCAGGCAGGCCATTGCGAATCTTGCGAACGTCTCGGTGGTCATCGTCAGTGGTCTATCCGTCGTAGGTGAAGTTGAAATTGATCGTGCGCTGGAAAACCTTTTCATAGCCCTTGTACGGCAACGGTGCTGCGCGCTTGACCGCCTGCTCGATCGACGTGCGTGCCTGCGCGTCGGCATTGCACGGACTGGCAATATCGACCGACAGCACATCGCCGCCCGGAATCTGCACGATGCGCAGCGTGCAGCGCAATCCGGCCGGCGTATTATCCGGCCGAAGCCAATTTTGAGTCACGGCATTCTGAATGGCAGCAAAATACTGCGCTGCCAGACTGTCATCCTGGCCGGCCATGCCGGTTCGCGCCTGCTCGGATTCGGGCAATTGCGGCGGCGCGGCCTTGGGCGGCTTGACCTGCTGCTTCTGCAAATCGTTGAGCTGCGCAAGTTTTTCCTGCTCGAGCTTGAGCTTCTTCTGCGCCGCCTCGTGCTCCTTCTTGATGTCGTCGAGCTGCTTCTGGCGCTCGGCGGCCTCGCGTTTTTGCTGATCCTCGAGCCGGATCTGTTCCTGATGGTGCTTTTCTTCCTGCGCGCGCTCGGCCTGCTCGGCCTTTTGCTGCGCAATCTCGGCGATCTTCTCGCGCTCGATCGCGTCGTTGCGCTGCGGCGGCGCGGGTGGCTGCGGCGGCTCGGGCGGCGGCGGCGCCGGGGGCTCGGGTTTCGGCGGCGCCGGCTTGGGTTTCGGCGCTGCGCGCGGCTTCGGCGCCGACGCGGGGCCGACCAGCGTTGCCTCGATCACCGCTCCCGGAATGCTGATCGGCTGCGCCGTCTTCGCCCACATCAGGCCGAAGAACAGCAACGCAAACATGGCCAGATGCATCAACAGCGCGAAGATTACTGCGCGGGCCTTGTCTCCGATACTTTCCATCGACTAGCGGTTTGCAGCCTGCACGGGTTGGCTCATCAGCAGCAGCTTCGTCACGCCAGCCTGCTGCAGACCCGGCAGGATGCGGTAGACCTGTCCGTACAGCGCGCGTTCGTCGCCACCGAGCACGACCGGTGTCTGCGGGTCCGCGCGCACGAATGCGGCGACCTTGGTGACCAGCGCATCCGGATCGATCGCCTCGCGCTGGCCGCCCGCGAGCGTCAGGTAGAAGCCGCCGTCCTTGTCGACGCTGATCATGATCGGCTCCTTGTCGACCTGCATCGCCTTGGCCGTCGACTGCGGCAGCTTGATGTCGACGCCGAGATTGAGCAGCGGCGCGGTGGCCATGAAGATGATCAGCAGCACCAGCATGACGTCGATGTACGGCACGACGTTGATTTCGGCCTTGAGCTTGCGGCGTTTGCGGCGTCCGGTCTGCATGACTCTAGTGTCCTGTCCCGCAGGTACCATCAAATAATTCCGGCGTCTTTCGCCGCGATACTGCGTTGCTCATCGCCGTCATGGTCCCGCCATGACTCCTTCTCGCGCCTTGTCTCACGGCGAAATCCATCCGGAATTCCCTTGCGTTACCTGCGCGACAGGACACGGTCCTCCAACGCACGCGCGCTGCGGACGGGGTCGAGAAACGGTTCTCAGCCTTCATCGACGTGCGCCTGCCTCTGCAGGATCGAGGAAAATTCCTCGACGAAGTTGTCGAAGCGCGTGTTGACGCGTTCGAGCTTGTTCGAATACCGGTTGTAGGCCCACACCGCCGGAATCGCGGCGAGCAGGCCCATCGCCGTGGCGATCAACGCTTCGGAAATGCCCGGCGCCACCATCGCGATCGTCGCTTCCTTGACGTTGGCCAGCCCCTGGAACGCGATCATGATGCCCCAGACGGTGCCGAACAGGCCGACATACGGGCTGATCGAACCGACATTGGCCAGGAACTCGAGGTTCTGTTCGAGCCGGTCGATCTCGCGCGTCTCCGCCACGCGCATGCCGCGCTGGGCGCCCTCGAGCATGGTGCGCGCATCCATCTGGCGGCGCTGGCGCAGGCGCGCGAACTCGCGGAAGCCGGCTTCGAAAATGCTCTCGATGCCGGTGATCCGGTCGCCCTGGGCGGTGACCTCCCGAAACAGGCCGGCCAGGTCGGCCCCGGACCAGAAGCGCTCCTCGAACTCGTCGGCGCTGCGCGTCGCGCGGTCGAGCATCGCCTTCTTGCGGAAGATGATGACCCACGAGGCGAACGAAAAAAAGATCAGCACCGACAATACGAACTTGACCGGCAAGCTCGCGCCGACAACCAGTGCCAGGATATTCAGGTCGCCGTTCATGCCTTGGGTTTCTCCTCGAACAGGTGATTCGGAATGCGGCACGGCTTGAACGTTGCCGCCTCGATACAGGCCGCACGCACACGTGCCGCGACCAATGCCGCGCCATCTGCGCGGCGAACTATACGTTGGCTGAACACCATCGAAGCTGAACGCCGCTCCCCCGTCTCGACCGTGACGTCGAGTTCATCGTCGAGGCGCGCCGGCAGCAGGAATTCGATTTCCATGTCGCGCACCACGAACACCACGCCATGATCCTCACGCACGCGCCGCTGGTCAACGCCCAGCGCCCGCAGCCACTCCGTCCGCGCGCGCTCCAGAAAGCGCAGATAGCTTGCATGGTAGACCACGCCGCCGGCGTCGGTGTCTTCCCAGTAGACGCGGATGGGCCAAATGAAGGCGGGAGACGAGAGACGGGAGACGAGAGACGCAGAAGCCGGATCGTCGGGCGCGGGGCGTCTCATGCCTTTGCGTCTCCCGTCTCTCGTCTCTCGTCTCCCGGATCAAATAGGTCATCCACCACCGCCCTCTTCGGCGCCTTCAATCCCAGATGCCGATACGCCTTGCCGGTGACCATCCGTCCGCGCGCGGTGCGCATCAGGAAGCCCTGCTGGATCAGGAACGGCTCGAGCACGTCTTCGATCGTGCCGCGCTCTTCGGACAGCGCCGCGGCGAGCGACTCGGCACCGACCGGGCCGCCGTCGAAGTGGTCGATGATCAGTTCGAGCAGGCGCCGGTCGAGCGCATCGAAGCCCTCGGCGTCGATCTTGAGCATCTCCAGCGCGGCGATCGCCACCGGCGCGGTGATGTGGCCATCGGCCCTGACCTGCGCGAAGTCGCGCACGCGCCGCAGCAGTCGATTGGCGATGCGCGGAGTGCCGCGCGAACGCCGCGCGATCTCGCGCGCGCCTTCGTCGGCGCAGGCGATGCCGAGGATCCTGGCGGAGCGGCGCACGATCGCGGCCAGTTCTTCCGGCGTGTAGAACTCGAGGCGCTGGACGATACCGAAGCGGTCGCGCAACGGACTGGTCAGCAGGCCGGCTCGCGTCGTCGCCCCGACCAGCGTGAACGGCGGCAGGTCGAGCTTGATCGAACGCGCGGCCGGACCCTCGCCGATCATGATGTCGATCTGCTGGTCCTCCATCGCCGGATAGAGGATCTCCTCGACCACCGGGGAAAGCCGGTGGATCTCGTCGACGAACAGCACGTCGCGCGGCTGCAGGTTGGTCAGCAGCGCGGCCAGGTCGCCGGCCCGCTCGATCACCGGCCCGGAGGTCGCGCGCAGGTTGACGCCGAGCTCGTTCGCGATGACGTGCGACAGCGTGGTCTTGCCCAGTCCCGGCGGCCCGAAGATCAGCACGTGGTCGAGCGCCTCGCCGCGCCGCCGCGCCGCTTCGATGTAGATCGTGAGCTGCTCTCGCACCGTCTGCTGGCCGAGGTATTCGCTCAGCTTCTTCGGCCGGATCGACGCCTCGAGCACCTCGTCTTCGCGATTGGCGGTGGGGGTGATCAGGCGCGCGTCGGTCATGCGTGGATTATACGGGAGAGGGGAGAGGGCAGAGGGGAGAAACAGCGCGCGCCGTTCGCCTTTGCCTTTTGCCTTGGCCTTTTGCCTTTGCCCTTCGCCTTTGCCTTTCGCCCTTCCGTTCTCCCTTCTCCCTTCTCCCCTCTAGATCTCCACCTGCGTCCCCAGTTCGATCAACCGGTTGCCGGGAATGCGGAAGAATGCCGTCGCCGAGGTTGCGTTGCGGCCGAGAAATGCGAACAGCTTGTCGCGCCACAGCGGCATGCCGGGGCGATCGGTCGCAACGACCGTTTCGCGGCTGACGAAGAATGTCGTGTCCATCATGTCGAAGCCCATGCCCTTGGCCGCGCACGACTGCAGCGCGGCCGGGATGTCGGGATCCTCGGCGAAACCGAAACGGATCGTCACGCGGTAGAACTCGTGACCGAGCGCGGTGATCTCGGTGCGCTCGCCGTATTCGGCGACCGGCGAGTCGAGCGTCTCGACCGTCATCAGCACGTTGCGCTCGTGCAGCACCTTGTTGTGCTTGAGGTTGTGCAGCATCGCGTTCGGCACGCCGTCCACGTTCGAGGTGAGAAAGACCGCCGTGCCCGGCACGCGCAGCGGCGGGTGCGATGTCACGCTGGCGATGAAAGGTTCGAGCGCGAGCCCGCTTTGCTTGAGCTCGCGCAGGACCAAGTCGCGGCCGCGGCGCCAGGTGCTCATCACCGTGAACACGGCCAGGCCCAGCACCAATGGCAGCCAGCCGCCATGCTCGACCTTGTCCGCGTTCGCGCCAAGGAACGCCCCGTCGACGATCAGGAAAAGCCCGCCGAGGGCCACGACGCGGAACCAGTTCCAGTGCCACATCTTGCGGAATACGAACATGACCAGGATCGAATCGATCGTCATCGTGCCGACAACCGCAATGCCGTAGGCCGCGGCCAGGTTGGTCGACGAGCGGAAGCCCAGCACCACGGCCAGCGTCAGCACCAGCAGCAGCCGGTTGATCCACGGCAGGTAGATCTGGCCCATGGTCTCGGCCGAGGTGTGGCGGACTTCCATCTTCGGCAGGTAGCCCAGCTGGATCGCCTCGCGCATCACCGAGAACGCGCCGGAGATGACGGCCTGCGAGGCAATCACCGCCGCCGCGGTCGCCAGCACCGTCATCGGAATGACCAGCGCCTGCGGCACCAGCAGGTAGAACGGATTCGTCGCGGCGGTCGGATCGGCGATCAGCAGCGCGCCCTGGCCGAAATAGTTCACGACGAGCGACGGCAGCACGAATCCGAACCACATGAAGCGGATCGGCTTCTTGCCGAAGTGCCCCATGTCGGCATACAGCGCCTCGGCACCAGTGATGCACAGGACGACGGTACCGAGGGAGAAGAACGCCACCCAGCCGTTGCTCGCGAAGAAGTTGAGCGCGTAGTACGGCGACAGCGCGACCATGACCTGCGGATGCTGGGCGATGTGGCCCAGACCGAACACGACCAGGCTCGCGAACCACAGCAGCATGACGGGCCCGAACACGGCGCCGACGCGGCCGGTGCCATGGCTCTGGAAATAGAACAGCGCGACGATGATCATTGCCGCGAGCGGCACCATGTAGTGGCCCCACGTCGGCACGGCCACCTCGAGGCCTTCGACCGCCGACAGCACCGAGATCGCCGGCGTGATGACGCCGTCGCCGAAGAACAACGACGCGCCGAACAGCCCGAGAATCATGATCGCCCAGCGCACGCGCGGCTTGTCGCGCACCGTGCGCTGGGCCAGCGCACTGAGCGCCATGATGCCGCCCTCGCCCTTGTTGTCGGCGCGCATGATGAAACCGGCATACTTCACCGCAACGATCAGGACCAGCGACCAGAACACCAGCGACAGCACGCCGAGCACGTTTTCCGGAGTCGGCGCGATGCCATGCACACCGAAGGTCTGCTGCATCGTGTACAGCGGGCTCGTGCCGATATCGCCATAGACGACCCCGAGCGCACCCAGCGCGAGCCTCGCCAATACCTTGCGCTGCTCGCCCGCAGTCTCGCTGGTCAGGATTGCCGATGCCGTCTTCATCTCGTCAGCGCAATGCCGCCTTCAGTGCCTTGCGAATGATCGCTTCGGCGTCGTCGCCAGCGGCCGCGGCCTCCTTGACCAGGCGCGCGACCTCGGCCGGCTTGTAGCCGAGCTGCTGCAAGGCGCCGCTGGCTTCTGCCACCGGATCCTTCGGTCCGCTCGCCGCGCCAGCCATCCCGGCCGCAGCAAGAGCGATGCCATCGACGCGGTCGCGCAGCTCGACGATGATGCGTTCGGCGGTCTTCTTGCCGATGCCGGGAATGCGCGTGAGCGCGGCAATGTCCGCGCCCTGCACCAGGCGCGCGAACTCGTCGACGGACGACCCCGACAGCACCGAAAGGGCCGTCTTCGCGCCGATGCCGCTGACCTTCTGCAGCGTCCGGAACAAGGTTCTCTCCGCCTCACGCAGGAAACCGTAGAGCGCAACGGTATCCTCCCTGGCTGCATAGTGGGTGAACAGTACGACTTCGCGACCGGTCTCGGGCAGGTCGAAGATGGTCGACATCGGCGCTTCGAGCTCGTAGCCCACGCCGCCCACGTCGATGATCAGCCAGGGCGGCTGCTTGGCAGCGAGGATGCCCTTGAGTCTGCCGATCATCGCCGTCTCCGCCACGCGGTGCGCGGAATGCCGAGGCGCTGCACGCTGCTGCGCGTATGCGCGTGCGTGATCGCGACGGCGAGCGCGTCGGCCGCGTCGGCCTGCAGCTTCTGCGATATGTTTAAAAGTATACCGATCATGTGCTGAACCTGCTGCTTGCCGGCGCCGCCGCTGCCGACCACCGCCTGCTTGACCTCCTTGGCCGCGTACTCGATCACCGGCAGGCCGCTGTGCACGGCCGCGCAGATCGCCGCGCCGCGCGCCTGGCCGAGCTTGAGCGCCGAATCGGGATTGCGCGCCATGAAGACGCGCTCGATCGCGACTTCCCCGGGCTGGTGTTCGGCGATGATCGCGCAGACGTCGTCGAAAATCTGCTTGAGTCGCAGCGGGAACGTTTCGTTGTCGAGCAGCAGCAGCGCGCCGTGGAATACGTGGCGCACGCCGCCGGCGGCGTCCGCGTCGATGATGCCCACGCCGGTGCGCTGTGAACCCGGATCGATGCCGAGAATACGGGTCATGGCAGGCAGGACGCGCCGGAACGACACTCGGTTGCAGGCAGCCAGCCCATGCGCAATGCCGCAGCGCGACTCAGGCGGCGACGTGCCGACGCGAACAGGACCCGCAGGCGCGTTGCCTGCCTGGTGACGCCGATTTGTCGTTCCCCGCCGCCCTGTGCATGTTCATGTGCCGAGTCGAAGCATCGATTTTAACACGTTGCGGCGCCCGGCCGTCCGCCTTTGCCGCAGCGGCATCCTCCGTTCCGGCACGTTCCGGCTTGCGCAATCCTCTGATCGTGAGCCTCAATGTGCGCCGTTGAAGCGCGCGTGACGCAGAAACGCAATCGTCTGCTCGGCAGCCTCGGCCGAAAACAGCAGGCCGGTATGGCTTGCCGGAACAACGCAATGATCGGCGAGGCCGGGCAGTTGCGTTTCAGCGACGGCGACGGTTCCGTCGTGCGGAGAAGCAAGAGCGCCGACTGCAATGCCGAGGCCTATCGGCAACCGGCCGGCGATCGATCCGGCCTGTTGCTTTCCCTCCCAGCGCGGCAGTCCATCGCGCAGCATTTGGACGTTCTTGCCGATGACCACGGCCCCGCCGGGCAAGCCGGCGATGCTGCGCGCCAGGGCGCTGCCACGCAGCGGCGAGCCGAGGCAGACCACGCGGCCGGAAGCCAGATCCGGTTCGCGCTGCAACGCGCGCAGTGCGATCAGCCCTCCCAGGCTGTGGCCAACCAGATGGACTGTTCCGGCCCCGGAGTCGCGGACGCGGCGCAACAGCTGCTCGACGCTGACGTCCGCGCCGCGGAAAACGCTCTCGTAGTCGAAATGCCCGACCGAAAATCCGGCCTGCTCGAGTCGACGCCGCAACGCCGCGAGCGTGAATGCCCGCATCCACAAGCCGTGCAGCAGGATCACATGGTCGTCAACCACGACGGCGATACGTCCTGCAGTGGCGCGATCGCGGCAGTGCGACGCGGATGGTCAGGCCTTGACCGGCTTGACCACGCGGATGTGCAGCTCCTGCAGCTGCGGTTCCGGAATCGGCGACGGCGCGTCGGTCATCAGGTCCTGCGCGGTGGAGGTCTTGGGGAAGGCGATCACGTCGCGGATCGAATCGGTACCGGCCATCAGTGCGGCAATGCGGTCGATGCCGAACGCGATGCCGCCGTGCGGCGGCGCACCGTAACGAAGGGCTTCGAGCAGGAAGCCGAACTTGAGCTGCGCTTCGTCGGGACTGATGCCGAGCAGGTCGAACACGGCGCTCTGCATCTCCGGGCGGTGGATGCGGATCGATCCGCCGCCGATCTCGTTGCCGTTGAGCACCATGTCGTAGCCGCGGCTGACCGCATTGGCCGGGTCGGCGCGCAGTTGCGCGACGTCGTCGACTTTCGGCGCCGTGAACGGATGATGCAGCGCGACGTAGCGCTTCGCCTCGTGGTCGTATTCGAACATGGGGAAATCCGTCACCCACAGCGGCTTCCAGGCATTTTCCACAAATCCACAATCGCGCGCGACCTTCAGGCGCAGCGCACCCATGAAATCGCTGACGGTCTTGTACGGGCCGGCGCCGAAGAAGATCACGTCGCCGCTGCGCGCGCCGACCGCGGCAAGGATGCCCTGCAGCGCGCCGTCGTCGAGGAACTTGATGATCGGCGAGGTCATGCCGTCGCGGCCCCTGGCCAGGTCGTCGACGCGGATCCAGGCCAGGCCCTTCGCGCCGAAGCCGGCGACATAGGCGCCCAGGTCGTCGAGATACTTGCGCGGCTGCTGCGCGCCGTTCGGCAGGCGCAGTGCGGCGACGCGGCCGCCCGGATCGTTGGCCGGCCCGGAAAACACCTTGAACTCGACGCGCTTGAGGTGCTCGGCGACATCGACCAGTTCCAGCGATATGCGCAGGTCGGGCTTGTCCGAACCGTAGCGGCGCATCGCCTCTTCGTACGTCATGCGCGGAAACGGGTCGGCCAGTTCGACGCCGACGACGTCGCGGTAGATCCGCCGGATCAGCGCCTCGACCGAGTCCTGCACGTCGTGCTCTTCGACGAAGGCATACTCCATGTCGAGCTGGGTGAATTCGAGCTGCCGGTCGGCACGCAGCGCCTCGTCGCGGAAACAGCGCGCGATCTGGTAGTAGCGGTCGAACCCGGCCATCATCAGGATCTGCTTGAACAGCTGCGGCGACTGCGGCAACGCGTAGAACTCGCCGGC
>DATNFS010000060.1:0-11216 GCA_035606275.1 Rudaea sp. | reverse complement strand
AGACTGACGATGCGTTTGTCGACTTGTCGCGCCTTGCGGCCGAGCCGAACGGCAAGGGCTGGAGCGCGATAGCGCAGGCATTGATTGGTGCCGAGGATCATGACGCCGCCGGCGCGTTGCTCGAGCGCCTGGTCAAGGCCGGGCAACTGGGCGACAAGGTGCAGACGTGGATCGCGATCAGCCAGCTTGCTGCGCGGCTCGAACGCCCGGCGCTGGCGCAGTCTCTCGCCAGCCAGGCGGTCACGCGTTTCAAGAGTGCCGAGGCGTTCGCATGGGCGGCACAGCTCAAGCTCAAGCATGGCGACAAGGTCGGCGCGCGTGCGCTGTTCGCCGATGCGGTCAAGCGCAACCCGAAGGATAACCACCTGCGCGCCGCCTATGCCGCGCTGCTGGGTGAACTCGGCGACAACGCCGAAGCGGCGCGGACACTGGCCGTCGGCGCGCAGGACGACTACACGCTTGCCGCACGCGCCGCTTATCTGGCGCGCGCCGACGACAAGCCGATGATCGAGAGCCTGTATCGCGAGGCCAGGGCGCTGCCCGAGCCGCGCACGGCCGATCGCCTGACCCTGCTCGGTCAGCTGGCCGAGTTGCTCGAGCGCAAGGCAGAAGCACTGACATGGTACGAAAAGGTGCCGGCCGACGCGGAGCAGGGATTCGGCGCACAACTGCGCACGGCCGTGCTGCTGGACGATACCGGCAAATCCAAAGATGCCATGAGCCTGGTGCACGACTTGCAGGCGCGTGCTGCCGACGACAGCAAGCAGCTCGGCGAGACGTACCTGCTCGAAGGCGAGATGCTGAACCGGCATCAGCGCGGTGAAGAAGCCATCGCGGCATACGACCGGGGACTTCAAACCCTTCCGGACGACACGCGCCTGCTCTACGCCAGGGCGCTGCTCAACGACGATCTGAACCACGTCGACGCCGCGGTGCGCGACCTGCGCCGCGTGCTGGAGCTCAAGCCGGACGATGCCAATGCCATGAACGCGTTGGGATACACGCTCGCCGACCGCACCGACAGCCAGAAGGAAGCATATGAGCTGATCAGCAAGGCGCTCACGCTCAAGCCGGGAGAGCCGGCGATCATGGACAGC
Source organism: Rudaea sp. (assembly GCA_035606275.1). Classification (GTDB taxonomy): domain Bacteria; phylum Pseudomonadota; class Gammaproteobacteria; order Xanthomonadales; family Rhodanobacteraceae; genus Rudaea. The sequence continues at coordinate 10,119 of DATNFS010000060.1, read as the reverse complement.
CTGGGCTGGGTGCAGTACCGGCTCGGCCATCTGGATGCCGCGCTGACGCAGCTGCGCACGGCGTTCGAGAAACAGCCCGACGCGGAGATCGCCGCGCATCTGGGAGAAGTGCTCTGGGCCGCCGGCCAGAAGGACGAGGCGCGCAGGGTGTGGGAGCAGGGGCGCAAGAAGGACGCGAAGAACAAGGTATTGCTCGAGACGATCCAGCGGCTCAGTTCATGAGCGCGCCGGGGTTGCGCGCGCTCGCGCTGCTGATTTGCCTCGCCGCCGTCTGTGCCTGTGCGCCGGTGCGCACGCGCGAGACGCCGGCATCCCTGGCCACCCAGACAGCACGTGAAGCACAACTTGCCGGGCGCACACACTGGGCCCTGAGTGCGCATATCTTCGTCAGCGATGGCGCCGACAACAGCGGCAGCGGCGACCTTGACTGGAAACAGTCTGGCGAGCACTACGATTTCGTCTTGCGTGCGCCGACCGGCAAGACCTGGAAGTTGAGCGGGGACGGCGGACACGCCGTGCTCGAAGGCATAGATCCGCAGCCGATCAGCGGCAGTGACCCGGAGCGCCTGCTGCGTGAACGCCTGGGCTGGGAAGTGCCCGTCGCCGACCTGTCGGCGTGGGTGCGCGGCATGCGCCGGCCGCCGGAGCAGCGGTCCGCGCTCCAATTCAATGCGCAGGACCTGCCGGCCGTGCTCGACCAGGATGGCTGGCGCATCGAATACCGCGACTGGTTTGCCGACAAGAACCCGCCCGTGCCGCGCAAGGTGTTCGCTTCGCGCGGCGAGGCGCGCGTGAAGATGTCGATCGACAGCTGGTCATTCGGCGACTAGTTGACAGTCCCGGGTAGATGGCATCTGCCGGAGGTTCGGCGGAGCGCACGCGTTCACGCCCTCTTTCCGCTTGCCGGGAGAGGGTCGGGGTGAGCGGCGCATGATTCAGCGGCAGCGGCGCACACGGTACACTTCGCCGGCAGCACGTGCGCTGCAGTCAAGGGCCGGCGTCGCGACGCCCGCGTGATGGCAACCGACTCCAACACCTGGACGACCTGGCCTGCTCCGGCCAAACTGAACCTGTTCCTGCATGTCGTCGGCCGGCGTGCCGACGGCTATCACCTGCTGCAGACGGTCTTCCAGCTGCTCGACTGGGGTGACGACGTGCAAATGCGCGTGCGTGCCGACGGCTTGATCGAACGAAGCGACGATGGCTTCGACATGCCCGAAGACCGGGATCTTTGCCTGCGCGCGGCGCACGCCCTGCGCCGGCACACGCACGCGCACAGCGGCGCCGCGATCCGGCTGCGCAAGCGCATCCCGGTCGGTGGCGGCCTCGGCGGCGGCAGTTCGGACGCGGCGACCGTGCTGGTGGCGCTGAACGAATTGTGGGACACACGGCTTGAAACCGGCGAGCTGGCGGCGATCGGCGTCGAACTCGGTGCGGATGTGCCGGTATTCATCCAGGGCCGCAGCGCCTGGGCCGAGGGCGTCGGCGAGCGACTGACGCCGATCTGCATTCCGCCGCGCGACTACGTCATCGTCGATCCCGGCGTCTGCGTCCCGACCGCTCTCGCGTTCCAAGCCCCTGAATTGACACGCAACTCGCCGCAGACGACAATATCGGGCTATCTTTCCTGTGCCGCAGTCGAGTCGGTCAACGCTTTCGAGCCGGTTGTGCGTGCACGCTACCCACAGGTTGCCGCTGCGCTCGACTGGCTTGGACGGTTCGGCAAGGCGCGCCTGACCGGAAGCGGTGGCTGCGTATTCACCGAGGTCGAGTCGGCGCAGGTCGCGGAAGAGGTCGTGAGTCAGTGCCCGCCGGCGTTCAGCGCGTATCGGGCGCGAGGCGTCGACCAGTCGCCGCTGCGCGTCGCGGTCGACCGGTTTCGCGCCGGCTCGCACTGAATGGCGCGGCGAAAAATGTAATGTTGGGACGTCGCCAAGTTGGTAAGGCACGGGATTTTGATTCCCGCATTCGCAGGTTCGAGTCCTGCCGTCCCAGCCAGTTCGAGGCGTGGTGGTTGCAGAAGACCGGATGCGTGGCAATGGTTGGCGGGTGCGTATTGCTCCCACGACTCCAACCTCGCGCGTCTTGCTGGCGATTCGTGGCAGTTGGCGCACGGATGGCGCAGGACGCGGGGTCTTGAAGAAAGGCGGCAGTTGGTTTTGGCGGTGACGGGAGCGCGGCGTGAACACGGCGAACACAGCGGGCTTCGGTAGCGGCAATGCGCGCGAGCGCGAGGAACGCGGCGGGTTGCTCGTCTTCAGCGGCAACGCGAACCGCAAGCTGGCGACCGAAGTCTGTCGCGTGCTGAACGTGCCGCTGGGCAAGGCCCTGGTCAGCCGTTTTTCCGACGGCGAAGTGCAGGTGGAGATCGAGGAGAACGTACGGCGCCAGGAAGTGTTCGTGATGCAGTCCACGTCGGCGCCGACCGCGGACAACTTCATCGAGCTGCTGGTGATGGTCGATGCGCTCAAGCGCGCCTCCGCCACCAGCGTGACCGCGGTGATTCCGTATTTCGGCTATGCGCGCCAGGATCGCCGCCTGCGTTCGGCGCGCGTGCCGATCACGGCCAAGGTTGCTGCGACGATGATCAGCGCCGTCGGCACCGATCGGGTGTTGACGGTGGACCTGCATTCGGACCAGATCCAGGGGTTTTTCGATATACCTTTGGACAATGTATACTCGTCGCCGGTGCTGCTGGCCGACATCTGGCGGCACCATGGCGACTCGGACCTGATCGTCGTCAGTCCGGACGTCGGCGGCGTGGCGCGCGCTCGCGCGATCGCCAAGCGCCTCGACGATGCCGACCTGGCGATCATCGACAAGCGCCGGCCGCGCCCGAACGAGGCGACGGTGATGAACATCATCGGCGAGGTGGAGAACAAGGTGTGCGTCCTGATCGACGACATCGTCGATACGGCCGGCACGCTGTGCGCCGCGGCCGCGGCGCTGAAGAAAAACGGCGCGGCCAAGGTGGTGGCGTATTGCACGCATCCGGTGCTGTCAGGGCCGGCGATCCAGAACCTGACCGGATCGCAGCTCGACGAACTGGTCGTCACCGACACGATCGCGTTGTCCGATGCCGCGAACGCGTGCAGCAAGATCCGCCAGCTCAGCGTGGCGCAGCTGCTCGGCGAAACGATTCGCCGTGTGGCGTTCGGCGAGTCGGTCAGTTCGTTGTACGTGGACTGAGACGAGGCACGAGAGGCGAGAGACGAGAGACAAGAGACGAGAGACAAGAGACGTTCGCTTTTACCTCTCTCGTCTCCCGTCTCCCATTAACGACTCCCCTGGTCGCGGGGGAGTACAACCGTCGCCGCGAGGCGAATAACTGCAACTGAGGCAATACCAATGGCAACCATCCATGAAATTCCGGCGGAAAGCCGCACTGACGAAGGCAAAGGTGCGAGCCGCCGCCTGCGTCAGACCGGCAAGGTTCCGGCGATCGTCTACGGCGGCAGCGATGCCCCCGCCAACATCCAGCTCGACCACAACACGGTGTGGCTGGCGTCGCACAACGAGTGGTTCTACTCGGCCATCCTCGACCTGAACCTCAATGGCAAGGCGCAGAAAGTACTGCTGCGCGACATGCAGCGGCATCCGTTCAAGCCGCAGCTGCTGCACCTTGATTTCCAGCGCGTCGACGAGAACAAGGCGATCCGCATCCGCGTGCCGCTGCACTTCCTCAACCAGGAGAAGTCGCCGGCCGGCAAGATGGCGGGCGTGCTGATCTCGCACGCGTTGACCGATATCGAAATCTCGTGCCTGCCGAAGAATCTGCCGGAGTTCATCTCGGTCGACCTGGGCGAGCTGGCCGTTGGCGACATCGTCCACATCTCCGACCTGAAGCTGCCCGAGGGCGTGGAAGTTCCGGAACTGCGGCTTGGCAAGGAACACGACGCCGCCGTGGTCACCGCGCAGGAACTGCGGCAGGAAGTCGAGGTTGCTCCTGTCGCCGAAGGCGATGCGGCGGCGGCAGGCGCAGCGGCCCCGGCCGCCGGCGCACCGGCAGCGGCAGCAGCGCCCGCAGCGGCAGCCAAGAAGGACGAGAAGAAGTGACGGCAGGATTGCTGTCATCCCGCGCCGGCCCTGGCCGGTGACACCGGATCCAGCTCTCCCGCGCACATGTGCAACGGGAGAGCCGGATTCCGGCTTGCGCCGGAATGACGGGCAGACCGAATGGCTGCGCTGCGACTCATCGTCGGCCTGGGCAACCCCGGCGCCGAATACCTGCGAACCCGGCACAATGCCGGGTTCTGGTTTCTTGACGCCCTGGGTCTGCGCGAGCGGGCGCGGTTCGGCAACGATGCCAAGGTGCATGGTGAAACCGCCAAGATCGTGCTCGATGGCCAACCGCTGTGGCTGCTCAAGCCGTCCACGTTCGTCAACAAGAGCGGTATCGCCGTGGCAGCGGCGTTGCGCTACTGGAAGATCGAGCCGGAGGAAATGCTGGTCGTCCACGACGAGCTGGACCTGCCGCCCGGCACGGCACGGCTGAAGTTCGACGGCGGCCACGGCGGCCAAAACGGGTTGCGCGACATTCTTGCGCACCTGGGCCACGGCAAGTTTCATCGCCTGCGCCTCGGCATCGGTCATCCCGGCGACAGGGACCGGGTGACATCATGGGTGCTGGGCCGGCCCGGTGTCGCCGACGAACAAGCGATCATCGATGCCGTGGCGGTGTCGCTCGACGTGCTGCCGCTTGCGGTGCGCGGCGAGTTCAACGAAGCGATGAAGCGGCTGCACACATCCCGGGACGAGGAACGGGCGAAGGGCGAGTAAGCAGCGCCTTCCTCGTTCCTCGCCTGTCGCGCCTTTCTTTTTCCCCGAGGTTTCAATGGGCATCAAATGCGGCATCGTCGGCCTGCCGAACGTCGGCAAGTCGACCCTTTTCAATGCGCTGACCAAGGCGGGCATCGCTGCGGCGAATTTCCCGTTCTGCACGATCGATCCGAACGTGGGCGTCGTGCCGGTGCCGGATCCGCGCCTGCAGGAGCTGGCGAATATCGCCAAGCCGCTCAAGATCATCCCGACGTCGATGGAATTCGTCGACATCGCCGGCCTGGTTGCCGGCGCGTCGAAGGGCGAGGGTCTGGGCAACAAGTTCCTGGCGCACATCCGCGAGGTCGACGCGATCGCGCACGTCGTGCGCTGCTTCGAAAATACCGACATCATCCACGTGTCCGGGAAGATCGATCCGATCTCGGACATCGAAACGATCGACACGGAACTCGCGCTGGCCGACCTGGAGTCGGTGGACAAGGCGCTGAATCGCGCCGAGCGTGCGGCGAAGGCCAACGACAAGGAAGCGCTGGCCAGGCGCCCGGTGCTGCAACGGCTCGCGAGCGTGCTGAACGAAGGCAAGTCGGCGCGCAATGCGGGCCTGAGCGCGGAAGAACAGGCGCTCGTGCGCGACCTGTTCCTGCTGACCTTGAAGCCGTTGATGTATATCGCGAACGTGAAGGAAGACGGCTTCGCGAACAATCCGTATCTCGACCGGGTGCGCGAGCGCGCCGCGCTCGAAGGCGCCGAAGTCGTGCCGGTATGCGCGGCGATCGAGGAGGAGCTCTCGCAGCTCGAAGACGCCGACAAGCTCGCGTTCCTCGCGGACATGGGCCTGGACGAGCCGGGCCTGAATCGCGTGATCCGCGCCGGCTACAGGCTGCTCGGCCTGCAGACCTATTTCACGGCCGGCGAAAAAGAGGTGCGCGCCTGGACGGTGAAGAAAGGATCGACGGCACCGCAGGCTGCCGGCGTCATCCATACCGATTTCGAGCGCGGCTTCATCCGCGCCGAGACGATTGCCTACGACGACTACATCAAGTACCGCGGCGAGTCCGGCTCACGCGATGCCGGGCGGTTGCGCCTCGAGGGCAAGGACTACATCGTCAGGGAAGGCGACGTGCTGCACTTCCGCTTCAATGTCTGATTTCCGGGCCGACAGCGGCGATCCGAGGCACCTGCCTGTGCAGCGTCCGGTGCATGCCGGCAGCAAGGTGCGCGTCCTGCCGCTGCGCGTCACGAATTGATGTTGCCCTCGACCACCTTGCGCTGAATCTCGGCGAGGTGGGCGTCGAGTTCCGCCGCATTGCGGAACACCTCGCTGACCGGTACTGCCTTGACGATATCGAGCACTGCCTGCACCTGCGGCTGTGCCTGCATGACCAGGGAGCGGCCGCCGTTGGCTTTCATTGCCTTGCGCGCGCGAAACAGCGAACGCAGGCCGGCGCTGCTGATGTACTCCAGGTCGGCCAGATCGAACACGAGCGTCCCGCCCGGCGGCACCTGCTTGAGCACGAGATCGAGCGCGTTGTCGAATTCCTGGGTGCTCGTCGCATCCAGCTTGCCGGCCGGGCGCACCGTGATGCGCGCCGCTACCGGCGGTTCAATGCGTACTTGCAGGCTCATGGCGTCGTTTCTCCAGGTTGCAGGATCGGTTTCGCGGTGAAGCACTCGTCGATGCGCAGCTCGACGCGATTGCGGTCGGCGTCGCCCCGATCGCGATGCGCCAGCGCGACCTTGTCCGCCAGTTGCGCGAGTGCAACGAACACGCTCCGTTCATTGCGCAGCGTCGCTTGTCCGAAACGAATCATTCGAGGTCGGGGACGACGGCAGCCCATGCCATTGTGCGCCGATTTCGCGCTCCAGTCAGCGCGCCGGCGCACCGTGCCAGTGCAGCACGAGCAGGGTCATGTCGTCGGCCTGGGCGGCGTCGCGCGTGAATCGCGCCATGTCGGCGACGACCGCCGAGATCGCGCCGGCCGGCTGGCGATCGCAGTCGGCAAGGGCGTTGAACAACCGCTGCTCGCCGTACAGGGCGCCATCCGGAGCGAGCGCCTCGGTAACGCCATCGGTATAGAGCACGACCGTATCGCCCGGCGCCAGCTGCGCCCGGGCGATCGGGAAATTCATGTCCGGATCCAGACCGAGCGGGCCGCCCGTTTCGACCTCGATCCTTGCGGCGCCGCTCTCGCCGATCCGGATCGGCGCATCGTGACCGGCGCTGGCAAGTATCAGACGGCCGCTGGCCAGGTCGAGCAAGCCGCACAGAAGCGTCACGAACATGCAATCGTCATTGCCGGCGCAAAGGTCGGCGTTGAGTTCGCGCAGCAACTGGTCGGGCTGTTCGATTGCCGTGGCCCGCGAGTTGGCCGAGGTTATCGTCCGCGCCATGAACAGCGCCGCCGGAATGCCCTTGTCGGAGACGTCGCCGATCAGGAAGCACAGGCGCCCGTCGCCGCGCACGAAGTAGGAATAGAGGTCCCCGCCGACGACGCGCGCCGGGCGCAGCAGCGCGTTCAGCTCGAACGGGTAGATGCCGGCGCCGACATAGTGGTTTTTCGGCAGCATCGATTCCTGGATGTGCTGGGCGATCTCCAGTTCGCGTTGCAGGCGCTCGCGCGCGGCTGTCGCCTCGGTCAGGTCGGCGATGTGCTGCTTGAGCTCGTCGCGCATCCGGACGAACGATTGGGTCAGCCTGCCGACCTCGTCGTCCCGGCGCGGCGGATCGAGGCGGAAATCGAGCTCGCCGCGGGCGACGTGGTCGGCATTGACGGCAAGTTGCGCCAGCGGCGCGAGCAGGCGCCGGACCGCGAGCCAGACGAACAAGCCCAGGGCGACGAGGCCGGCCGAGCCGATCGCAACGGCGTTGAAGAACAGGCGCTGCGACTCGCGCACGTAGGTGCTGTAGGGCACGACGATCGCCAGCGACCAGCGGGAACCGGGAATCGGCGTGAAAAAGGTCCGCACCGCAATGCCGAGGGCAGGGCTGAAGTATTCGGCGGACCCGGTCTCGCCGGCCAGCATGCGGCGCGCGATGGCGTCGAGCTCAGCCACGCCCGCGTCGCGTTTCATCGCGAAAATCGAGCTGCCGATGCGCTCGGGTTTGGCGTCGGCCAGCATCTGTCCGGTCTCGCTGAGCAGAAACGAGGTCGAAGCCGGGCTCGGGAGGGCGCCGTCGACGACGCTTTGCAGCCAGCGCTGCTGCACGTCGACGTTGACGACCCCGACCATCCGTTTTGCACGGTCGCGAACCGGCACGCCGTAGTTGATCAGCACCTGTTTGCGCGATTGCGAGCGGAACACTTCGCCCCAGCAGCCGCGCTCGCAGGCGCTGCCATGCCGATACCAGGTCGACTCGCGATAGGAGCCGGGATCCGCGGCAAGGTCGCGCCGCACGGCGACATTGTTCTGCTGGGTGTAGAACGGCGCGAACAACGAGCCTTCCCGGGCGACCGCGTCCGGCTCGAATGCCGCCGCGACCCCACCGATGTCGGGGTGCGCGACGACCGTCTCGGCCAGCAGGGTCTCGATGAACTCGGCGTTGTCGAGCTGGCGGCCGATTGCGGCAGCCACGATGCGTGCGGTCATCTCGACGCTGCCGGTGCGCGCGGCGACGGCGTTGGCGGTCGCGCTCGTCAGCGCGGCGAGCGACTCCCCGGTGCGCTTCTGCACGGCGGATCGGGCACCCTGGACGATGAAGGCAAGGCTCGCCGCCAGCACGCAGAACGACCCGAGCAATACCCAGGTACCGAGCCGGCGCGCGGTGCTCGGGCGGAGCATTCGATGCAGCAACATCGGTCCACCTGTGGTGCTCACGTCGAAGAGCTTAGCAGGTCGGTTCAAAGGGGCCGAATCGGCCGACATGCGCAGCGCCGGCGGATGCATTCGTGCGGGGAAACCGTCGGGGGTGAGTCCGTTGTGTATGATCGCCGCCTGCGCCCGGCCGACCCAACGCGGAGAAACTTGCCCCATGCCCGGTTCCGACCGTGAAGTAACCTTCCGTTTCCTGGCCCAGCCGACCGACGTGAATTTCGGCGGCAAGGTCCATGGCGGCATGGTCATGAAATGGATCGACCAGGCCGGCTATGCGTGTGCGGTCGGCTGGAGCGGCAAATACTGCGTAACGGTCGCTGTTTGTGGCATCCGATTCGTCCATCCGATCCTGATCGGCGACCTGGTCAGCGTGCATTGCCAGCTCATCTACACGGGCACCACGAGCATGCACTTCAGCGTCGATGTGATTGCCCGCAGGCTGGCAACCGGCGAAGAGACGCTCGCAACCCATTGCGTGATCGTCATGGTGGCCACCGATGACGCCGGCAGGCCGACGCCGGTGCCGACCTGGTCGCCGCAGACGGCTGACGACAGGGCGCTCGCGGCTTACGCGGCCAAGCTCATGGAACTGGACAAGAATCTGTCCCAGGAGATCGCCCGCTACCGCGATGCCGCCCACCTGCCGCAGCCGTGCTGAAGCCGACCTAGCACTATCCATGCCGCCTTGACAGGGACGGGCCCGGGAACGGACAATAACCGGCTCTGTGCGGAGCGATACCCAAGGGGCCAATGGAGGCAGACCGCAATTCTGTCCATTAGGCCTTTTTCAGGCGTTCCGCGAACAGTCTGAACTGAATTCGGAGGGATACCCAAGCGGCCAACGGGGGCAGACTGTAAATCTGCTGGCTCATGCCTTCGGTGGTTCGAATCCACCTCCCTCCACCAAAGTATCAAAGAGCATGCGAGGGCGGAGGGCAGGATGCCCGGAGTAATCCACCTCCCTCCACCAGATTTTGAAGCAGGACAGTCGGCAAGTTTTGAGAGTGAAGGATCCCCGAGCGGGAGTAGTTCAATGGTAGAACTGTAGCCTTCCAAGCTACTAGTGCGGGTTCGATTCCCGTCTCCCGCTCCATTGAACCGCACGGCAGGGAGATTGTCTTTTGAATAGTCCAGCGAGGATGCTGGTTTGAACTTCGCCGTCATGGAGGACGACAAAAGCACACGCTCACTTAGCTCAGTCGGTAGAGCACCTCCTTGGTAAGGAGGAGGTCGTTGGTTCGATTCCAATAGTGAGCACCACCTTGAAATCAGGTCGAGGGCTGTGGGCTGAAACGGAAAAGGGATGATTTCTGTTTCAACCCTCAGCCTTGGACCCTCTTCCGCAAGATAACAACTTACTGTCAAAGGTAGATTGAAATGGCCAAGGGCAAATTCGAGCGCACCAAGCCGCACGTGAACGTGGGTACGATCGGTCACGTGGACCACGGCAAGACGACGCTGACGGCGGCGCTGACGAAGGTCGGGGCGGAGCGGTTCGGCGGCGAGTTCAAGGCGTACGACCAGATC
>DATNFS010000059.1:0-7633 GCA_035606275.1 Rudaea sp. | reverse complement strand
TGCGAGTAGTCGATCGTGACGCGATGCGCATCGAGCACGTACTTCTTCAACACGCGCTGCACGTCGTCGGCGCTGACCGCCTGCAGGGCGGCCAGGTCGGTGTTGACCGTCGCCGCATCGCCCTTGAGCAGCACCGCTTCACCGATCGCAAATGCCTTGCCTTCGGATGTCTGGCGCTGTGCCAGTGCCTGCGTGATGATCTTGGTCTTGATCTTGTCGAGCTCGGCCGGCGCGATCGGCGTGGTCGCAAGCGTCCTTACTTCCGCCAGGATCGCCGCTTCGGCCTCCTCCGGCTTGTGGCCGCTGGCCATGATCGCGAACGCGCTGATCAGGCCATTGTCGGCTTCCGCGTCGGACGAAAAGCTCACGCGTTGCGCGATCTGCTGGCGATAGACCAGTGCCTGGTGCAGGCGCGACGAATCGCCGTTGCTGAGCAGCGCCGCAGCGACCGACAGCGCGACCTCGTCGGCGTTGCGCGCCGCCGGCGCCAGCCATGCCAGCACGACGGCCGGCAGCGGCACGTTGGGGCCATGTTCGCTGTAGCGGCGATCCTTGTCCCACGCCGGTTCGACCGCGCTCACGTGCGGAATCGGCGTGGCGGGCTTCGGCAGCGGGCCGAAGTACGCATCGACCCAGCGATCCAGTTCAACCCGGTCGAAATCCCCCGAAACGATCAGCGTGGCGTAATCCGGACGATAGTAGGTCGAGTGGAACGCGATGACGTCGCTCAGCGAGGCGGCCTCCAGATCCTCGATGCTGCCGATGCCGGGACGCTTGTACGGGTGCACGAGGTAGGCATCCTTCGGCACGGCGTTGAACAGGCGGCCATACGGCGAGGCGAGCACGCGCTGGCGCAGTTCCTCTTCGACGACGGCGCGCTCGGACTTGAAGTTGTCCTCGTTGACCGTGAGGTTGACCATGCGCTCGGCCTCGGCCCAGAGCAGGCGCTGCAGATGGTTCGACGGCACCGCTTCGAAGTAGTTGGTGAAATCATCGTTGGTCGATGCATTGTTGTGCCCGCCGACATCCTCGGTCAGCCGGTCGAACTGTTCGGCCTTCAGATGCTTCGTGCTCTTGAACATCAGATGCTCGAACAGGTGCGCAAAGCCGCTGCGTCCGGCCGGATCGTCCTTCGAACCGACGTGGTACCAGACCTGCACGGCCACGGTGGGGCTGGTGTGATCCTCGATGCTGATGACCTGCAGTCCGTTGGCCAGCGTGCGCTGCTGGTAGGCGATCGGCGGGATCGATAGCGGTTCGGCCGCGTGCGCCGATGCGGCGACCGCGGCAGTCAGTCCCAGGCAAATCAGCAGGCGTCGCAACATCGGTGTTTCTCCCGGCAGGGCAGGGAAGCGTAGCAAATCCGCCCATGATTCCGGACCGCCGGAAGTCACGCATCGGATCCGGTTTCACGCATGAACGGTGCAAGCCGGGCCGGCGGTCACCGTTCGACGTTCAGGCGAGCACTTCGACCGTGGCGCCGACGCGCAGCGTCCCGGCGCCGCGCGGGATCAGGTTCTGGCCGAACGTCACACCGTCCGGGCTGCGGCGGTAGCCGATCAGCGTGCGCAACGGCTCGCCCGAAGGATCGAATACGCCGCGCTCGAAATCGACGGTCGTGAACACGCACCGCACGCAGGTCTTGACCACGTCGAACTCGACTTCGCCGACGCGGATGCGTTTCCAGCCGTCCTCGGCATGCGCCGCAGTGTTCGAAACGACCAGGTTCGGCCGGAAGCGCAACATCGGCACCGGCGCGGCCAGCCTCGCGTTGAGACCGTCGAGCGCGGCCTGCGAAATCAGCAGCAGCGGAAACGCGTCGGCAAAACTGACTTCGTCGCCGTCGATGCCGTATCTGCCGTCGTACTTCGCCTTGACCGGACGCACGCAGGCGTCATCCATGTGGACCAGGCGACACGGCATGCGCAGGAAGGTGCTCATCCACGCGTGCGCCGGTTCGGATGCGAGCAGCGGCCGCACCGGCGCGCCCCACACGGCGCTGGCGATGCGCGCGCCGGCGGCCGGCGGTGGTGCGACGTGCAGGTCCGGCATGTCCGGCGCCGACAGGCGCACGGCGTCGCCGTCGGGCAGTGCGCGGATCAACGTCAGTCGCGGCAGTTGGCGGCCGGTGAGAAACCGGTCGTCGGCGTCGACGACCATCCAGCGCCGGTCACGGGCAAGGCCGCGCGTCTGCACTTGCGCCGTGTCCAGCGGCAGCGCAGCGCACGACTTGAGCGGGTAGATATGGATCGATGCAAGTACGACCATCGCATGCAAGGATAGCATTGCCCGCGTGCTACCCTTCGCCGCAATTCCGGACCACGGATTGAAGATGGCGGCAGTCGATCGCACCGAACGGCGCGGATTTGCGGCAGCGCTTACCGGCGTGGAGCGCCAGGAGTGGCCCGCCGTGATCCTGGCGTTCCTCTACTTCTTCCTCGTTCTGGCCGCGTACTACGTGCTGCGCCCGGTGCGTGAGCAACTGTCCGCGGCGGTCGGCGTGCAGGCCTTGCTGCCGTTCTACAGCGCGACCTTCGTCGTCACGCTGGTGCTGACGCCGGTCTACGGCTGGCTCGTGGCGCACTTCCCGCGCAAGCGTTTCGTGCCGCTGGTATACCTGTTCTTCATCGCCAACCTGCTGGCGTTCATACCGGCCTTCCAGGCGCAGGGCACGCTGACGCCGGAAATCCTCGGCGCCGTGTTCTTCGTCTGGATGAGCGTCTTCAACCTGTTCGTGGTCGCCGTGTTCTGGAGTTTCGTCGCCGACGTCTTCAGCGCAACCCAGGCGTATCGCCTGTTCGGGATCATCGCGCTCGGCGGCACGCTCGGCGCGATCTCCGGGCCGCTGCTGACCAAGACACTGGTGCACGTCATCGGCATTGCGCCGTTGCTCGCTGTCGCCGCGGCGCTGCTCGGCGGAGCGGTGGCGTGCATCCTGGGGCTGGTCGCGTGGTCACGGCGCCATCCCGTGGCACGGGACGTTTCGCGCAACGAAGCAGTGATCGGCGGCGGATTCTGGACCGGCGCGAAACTGGTCGCCACGTCGCCGCTGCTGCGCCGCATTGCCGTGCTGGTCCTGCTGGGCGACAGCGTCGGCGGCGTGCTGTACAACCTGCAGACCGACATCGGGCATCGCTTTTACCACGACGGCGCCGCCCGCACCGATTTCTTCGCCGGCGTGGACGCGGCCACCAACGTCCTGATGGCCCTGACGCAGATCTTCGTCACGCGCATCGTGCTCATGCGCTACGGACCGGCGCAAAGCATCGCCGGCACGGAAGTGGTCAAGCTGCTCACGCTGGTGACGCTCGCGTTTGTCGGCCAGCCAGCCGCGGTGGCGGCGGCGCTGATCGTCACGCGGGCCGGATCCTACGGCGTCAACAATCCGGCCGTCGACAGCCTGTTCACGCGCGTCGACCGCGAAACGCGCTACAAGGCGAAAGGCTTCATCGACACGGCAATCTGGCGCTTCGGCGACGTGCTGGTGGTCGCCACGGTGCAGATCCTGCGCGACTTCGGCGCGACGACGCCGATACTGGCGGCTGCGGCAGCACTGGCCGCCGCCGGCGCGGCATGGCTGGCGTGGCAGCTGCGCGTCTCGCGCGAACTGGCTCCGCCGGATGGAGCCAGGGCGACGTCGTGAGGCACGCCCGCGGGGCGATCGATGAGGTCTCGCGCGCGGCACAGAGAGGCTCGCCTGCGGCATGATGGACTGGCGTGCGCGCCCGGGACTTCCGGCACTCGCCAGCACGTGGAGCGGTGGCGGCATCATCGGCAGGCCCGTTGCGCCGTGAATGATCCGCGTGCGGCACGATTCCCTCAGGACCGCCCAAACGAAAAGGTACCGACCATGACCAATCGCCGCGACTTCCTGCGTGACGCCGCCGCGATCGCGGCGATCGCTCCGTTCGCGGTGCTCCCCGTATTCGCCGCCCCACCGCAGAAGCTCAGGATCCTGATCATGGGCGGCACCGGCTTCCTCGGCCCGCATGTGGTGGAAACCGCAACCAGGCGCGGTCACACGCTGACGCTGTTCAACCGCGGCAAGACCCATCCGGGTCTGTTCCCGGACATCGAGCAGCTGCACGGCGATCGCAAGAGCGACATGAAGGCGCTGGAAGGCCGCAGCTGGGACGCCGTGGTCGATACGTCGGCATACATTCCCGCGGACGTGACGCGCTCGGCAACGCTGCTCGGCCCGAACGTCGGCCAATACCTGCTGATCTCGACCGTCTCGGTCTACGCCAAACTCGACAAGCCCGGCATGGACGAGTCGGCGCCGCTGGCGACGACCGATGCGCCCGATGCGGACAAGGTCACGAACGAAAACTACGGCGCGCTGAAGGCGCTGTGCGAGAAGGCCGCGGAAAAATCGGCGCCCGGAAAGGTAACCGTGATTCGTCCGGGCCTGATCGTCGGCCCCGGCGACAGCACCGATCGCTTCACCTACTGGCCGGTGCGCGTCGCGCGCGGCGGTGAAGTGCTGGCGCCCGGCAGTCCGAAGGATTTCACGCAGTTCATCGATGCGCGCGACCTGGCCGAATTCATCGTGTTGTGCCTCGAGAAAAAAACGCTCGGCACGTTCAACGCCGATGCACAGGCCGGCTCGATCACGATGGGGCGGCTGCTCGATACGTGCAAGACCGTTTCGAAGAGCGACGCACGCTTCACCTGGGCCGACGCGAAATTCCTCGAGGAACAGAAGATCGGCGCGTGGGCCGACATGCCGGCCTGGGTCCCGGCCGAGGGCGACGAAGCCGGCTTCGGCCGTGTCAGCGCGGCCAGGGCGAAGGCCGCAGGGTTGGGTTACCGCCCGCTCGCCGACACGGTTCGCGACACGCTGGCCTGGTTCGCCAGGGAACCGGCCGAGCACCAGGCGAAGCTGAAAGCGGGACTGACGCCGGAGCGCGAAGCCGAAGCGCTGAAGGCATGGCACGCGGCGCACACGAAGGGCTGAGCTGGCATCAGCCGCGTCGTGGCGTGATCCACATTGCGATGTGCGCGCTAAACACGTTGTCGCCTTCGGTGTTGCGCACATCGACGCTGACCATGCAGTCGAGGCCGGTCCCGACATCATCCAAGGACGGCACGCTGGCGGTGGCCGTCAGCGTGCCGCGCGCCGGCTTCAGGTAGTTCACCTGCATTCCTTTCGGGATCCAGCGCAGGTTCGCGTCGATCGTCGCATCGGTGGCGAGGCCCGCGGCCAGTTCGGCCGCGTTGCACATCGCGATCGCGTGGATCGTGCCGAGGTGGTTGTGGATGCGACGCCGGTCGCGCAGGCGCACGACGCAGCGGCCGGGCTCGAGCGTTTCGACGAGCGGCGAGATTGACGAAAAATACGGTGCGCGGAAGCAAACGATGCGTGTAAACAGCCAGCGTCCCGGCGTGCTGCCGCCGAGGCGTTCGAATAGTGCGAGTGCGGTCGGCATGCGGTTGCGTGGAAGGTTCCGGTCTTTCCCGGCGTGGCTCAGCGGGAAGGAAGCTGGAGAAACAAGCCGTTCGCCGCAGCGTCGCCGGCGCGAAGTCGAAGGGAGTGCTTCGACTTCGCTTCGCCCGGCACCAAGGGTTGCCGAACGCCGTGCTGCTTCGAGAACACGGCTAGGCCACCGAACGCAGTGGTGGCCTGTTCTTGATGACCGCCGCTTCGAGTTCGCGCGGATCGAAATCGTCGACGCTGATGAATTCGAACGTCGCGGCACGCACGCGCTCGAGCAGCTTGCGTTCCTCGGCGCTGATCGCGCCGGCCGCTTCGGCGGCGGCGAGTTGCGCGGCAAAGTCGTGCGGTTTGCTGCGGCCCCCCGCGGGGACTTGCTCGACACCGTCCGCGGAGGAGGCTTGCTTCGCGGCGTCGGCCTTGAGCGCCTTCTGCAGTTTGCGCTCGACCGGTTCGGCGGCGATGACATCGGCCAGGATCGCGTTCATGCGGCCGACCGGATTGTTCGCACTCGGCGTCAGGTAGGTCCACAGCGCCAGACGATCGCGCGCCTCGCCCGGCGCGCACAGGATTGCCGCGACGCGATGGCCGAGGCGATCGGACGGCGGCACTTCGCGCAGGCCCAGCGGGAAGACCAGCGCGCGCAATGCCCAGGCGACCGGGCGGATCGGGAAATTGCGCAGCACGCCGTCGAGCGCCGTCTGCATCTTGTAGGCGCAGTCGTGAAAGGCCCAGGCCAGCAGCGGCTGGTCGGCCAGCGGCCGGCCCTGGTCCTCGTAGCGCTTGAGCATCGCGCTGCCGATGTACAGGTGCGACAGCACGTCGCCGAGCCGCGCCGACAGCCGCTCCTTGAACTTGAGCTTGCCGCCGAGCGTCAGCATCGAGGTGTCGGCGACCAGCGCGAGCGCCGCGGCGTAGCGGTTCAACTTGCGATAATAGCGCTTTGTATACTTGTCGCCCGGCACAAAGCCGAGCTTGGCGAAGGTCAGGCCCAGCACCAGGCTGCGCACGGCATTGGAAACGGCAAAGCCGACATGCTGGAACAGCAGGCGGTCGAACGCGCGCAGGCGCGAGGTGTAGTCGGTGATCTGCGTCGCCTGCATTTCCTTCAGCACATACGGATGGCAGCGGATCGCGCCCTGGCCGAAAATCATGAGACTTCTCGTCATGATGTTCGCGCCCTCCACCGTGACCGCGATCGGCGCGCTCTGCCAGCCGCGCCCGACGTAGTTCTTCGGCCCGAGCTGCACGCCCTTGCCGCCGTGCACGTCGATGACATCCTTGGCCACCTGGCAGGCCATCTCGGTGCAGTGGTACTTGGCGATCGCCGACGGGACCGACGGCTTCTCGCCGCGATCGACCGCCGCGGCCGTCGCCAGCGACAGCGCACTCATCGCGTAAGTGTGGCCGCCGATGCGCGCGAGCGCTTCCTCGACGCCTTCGAAGCGGCCGATCGCCATGCCGAACTGCTTGCGCATGCGCGCATACGCGCCGGTCGCGATCGCGCCGGCCTTGGCGCCGCCGGTGGTGTTCGACGGCAGCGTGATCGCGCGGCCGACCGACAGGCATTCGACCAGCATGCGCCAGCCGTGGCCGGCCATGTCCGGGCCGCCGATCAGCTGCGACAGCGGCACGAACACATCCTTGCCGCGCACCGGGCCGTTCTGGAACGGGATGTTCAGCGGCATGTGGCGGCGGCCGACCTCTACGCCCTTTGTATCGTGCGGCAGCAGCGCGAGCGTGATGCCGCGATCTTCGACGTCGCCGAGCAGCTTGTCCGGATCGTACAGCCGAAACGCCAGGCCGATGATCGTCGCGACCGGCGCCAGCGTGATGTAGCGCTTGTCGAACGTGAGTCTTACACCGAGCACGTTGCCGCCGCCGTACTCGCCCTTGCAGACGATGCCGTAGTCGGGAATCGAGGTCGCATCGGAACCGGCGAATGGCCCGGTCAGCGCGAAGCAGGGAATCTCGCGGCCGTCGGCCAGGCGCGGCAGGTAATAGTCCTTCTGATCCTGCGTGCCGTAGTGCAGCAGCAATTCGGCCGGGCCGAGCGAGTTCGGCACGCCCACGGTCGACGCGACCGTTGCCGACAGCGTCGAGATCTTCTGCAGCACGGCCGAATTGGCCAGCGCCGAGAACTGCAGGCCGCCGTACTCCTTCGGGATGATCATGCCGAAGAAGCGGTTCTTCTTCAGG
>DATNFS010000058.1:0-19736 GCA_035606275.1 Rudaea sp. | reverse complement strand
GGCAGCTGGCCGAGCCTGCCGCTGATCGCGACGACGCTGGCAATCGTGACGGTTTCACTGCTGCTTCCGTTCACGCCTTGGGCGGCGATGCTGGGCTTTGTTCCGCTGCCGGCGAAATTCTTCGCATTTCTGGCACTGGCGACGGCGACTTATCTGTCGATCGTCGAAATCGCGAAACGCCGGCTGGTCCGGGCTTTTGCAGGCTAGGGCGCAACCCGGCCAACGACTGGTTGGCGTTGCCCTTTGCAACCGCGTGCGACCCGCAAACGGATTGTCCTGCGTCAAGCTGGCCGCCCCATGGTCGTGGAGACTGACCGAAAGGCGCTGAATGCGGTCGCGGCGCAGAAGATTTCCGAAGGAGAGATGCCGTGGAATTGAACCAGGCCATTGCCGGCCGCCGGGCGATACGCGAATACACGTCACAGCCCGTGGACGAGAAAACGCTTCGCCGCCTGATCGACGCTGCGGTGCATGCTCCGAGTGCGGTCAATCAGCAGCCCTGGACATTCACTGTGGTACGCGACCGGAACCTGCTCGATCGAATATCGCAGGAGGCCAAGGCGCACATGCTGGCCACCCTGCCCGAAGATACGCAATCCGACCACTTTCGAACAATCCTGGGCGACCCGGATTTTCACATTTTCTACCACGCACCCGCGTTGATTCTTGTTTCGGCAAACGCCCAGGGGCCCTGGATCGTCGAGGACTGCGCGCTGGCCGCCGAGAACCTGATGCTGGCCGCCTACGCCGAAGGGCTGGGCAGCTGCTGGATCGGTTTTGCGCAAGGCTTTCTCAATACGACCGAGGGGAAAAACCTGCTCGCGCTGCCTGCGGCGTGGGTCACGGTCGCACCGATCATCGTCGGCCATCCGAAGGCCGCGCCGACCGCGGTCCCGCGCAAGGAACCCGACGTGCATTGGCGTGGATGAGGTCTTCTATCCGCCGGAGTGCGCCTTCGTATATCTGGCGCACGATCCGCAGCGCCGGCGCACGAAATCCTCGATGCGTTGCGTCAGCACGTCGAACGTCTCCGCCACGGTGACGTGCGGGTCGGCGTGACGTCGTTCCGAAACCGGCCAGCCTCCGGCCTCGATCTCGATGCAGGGCAACGCAATGCGCACGTGCACCCCGTAGCGGCAGTCCATATGCCGCCTGCGCGGCGCCGCTTCGATCAACACGCGGCACGCGAGAATGTCGTCCACGAAACGGTCCAGATGCTCGGCGCGTTCCTGCACGTCGGCACGCAAGGCGTCGGGCGATTCGACGCGGCGCAAGGCGATCGCGATCGGGAAAGTCATGTGCCTCCCCTCCCTCGTTGCGGGAAAAAACCGTAGCCCCCTTTGCGTCGGCCGGTATTGACATGGATCAATATGCGTCACGATGAAAGCGGGATGACGGTACGGCGCAACCTGGGCGATGAATCCGTGCTGTCCCGGGTGCACGACCGGGAAACGCAGCCGGCGGGTTGGCGCGGGCGAAAACACAACAACCGCAGCGGGGACGGAACGGTCGCTAGCTCTGCCGGCGCAAGCGCAACGCGTTGCCGACGACGGACACGGAACTGAAACTCATCGCCAGAGCGGCAATCATCGGCGACAGGAGAATGCCGGTGAACGGATACAGGACGCCCGCGGCGATCGGAATGCCCAGCGCGTTGTAGGCCAGGGCGAAACCAAGATTCTGGCGCATGTTGCGCACTGTCTGTTGCGAGAGCGTGCGTGCGCGCAAGATGCCGCGCAAGTCGCCCTTGACGAGCGCCACGTGCCCGCTGTTGATCGCCACGTCGGTACCGGTTCCCATCGCGATGCCGACGTCGGCGCGCGCCAGGGCCGGCGCATCGTTGATGCCGTCACCCGCCATCGCGACTTTGCGGTGCTCCATCTGCAGCCTGGCTACGAGGGCGACCTTGTCGGCCGGCTTGACCTCGCCGATCACCTCGTCGATACCCAGGCGCCTGCCGATCGAACGCGCCGTGGTCCACCCGTCACCGGTGGCCATGACCAGGCGCAGCCCGGCCGCTCGCAGTCCGCGCACAGCCTCGAGCGTACCGGCCTTGATCGGGTCCGACACTGCCAGCAGACCTGCCAGGCGTCCGTTCACGGCCAGGTGCATCACGCTGGCGCCTTCGTTGCGCAACATCTCGGCCGTCTGCCCCAGCGGGGCCACGTCGATCTGCTCCTGCTGCATCAGGGTGGTATTGCCGAGCAGCACCTGCCTGCCGCCGAGCGTGCCGCGCACACCGATGCCGCTCGAGCTGTCGAACCCGGACGGTTCTTCCAGCACCAATCCGCGACGCCGTGCTTCGGCAACGATCGCAAGCGCCAGCGGGTGCTCGGAACCTTGATCGAGACTCGCGGCGATCTGCAGTACGGCCGTCGACTCGAAGCCAGGCGCAGCGATGACGCGATCGAACGTCGGCCTGCCCTCGGTCAACGTACCGGTCTTGTCGATCACCAGCGTGTCGATCGTGCGCATCGCTTCAATGGCGGACGCATCGCGGAACAGGACGCCCGAACTTGCGCCCCGGCCGGTGGCCACCATGATCGACATCGGCGTCGCCAATCCGAGCGCACACGGGCACGCGATGATCAAGACCGCAAGCGCATTGACCAACGCATAGACCCAGCGCGGTTCCGGACCGAACAGCGCCCAGGCGACAAATGTCGCGACAGCGATTGCGATGACCGACAAGACGAACCATCGTGCGACCGCGTCGGCCATCCGCTGCATCGGTGCGCGCGAGCGCTGCGCCTGCGCCACCAGTTGCACGATTTGCGCGAGCATCGTATCGGCACCGACCCGTTCGGCGCGCATGACCAGACTTCCGCTGGTATTCAGTGTCGCGCCGGTGACTTTGTCGCCGCTGCGCTTGACGACCGGAAGCGGTTCACCGGTAAGCATCGACTCGTCGACCGCGCTGGAGCCTTCGACAACGACACCATCGACCGGAACTTTCTCCCCCGGACGGACGCGCAACCGGTCGCCTGGCTGAACATCGGTCAGCGGCACATCGGCTTCCACGCCATTCGCGCCGATTCGCCGCGCGGTCTTCGGCGCGAGTTGAAGCAGCGCCCTGATTGCCGCCGATGTACTCGCGCGCGCACGCAGTTCCAGCATCTGACCGAGCAGCGTCAGC
Organism: Rudaea sp.; assembly: GCA_035606275.1. Taxonomy (GTDB): domain Bacteria; phylum Pseudomonadota; class Gammaproteobacteria; order Xanthomonadales; family Rhodanobacteraceae; genus Rudaea. The sequence continues at coordinate 16,600 of DATNFS010000058.1, read as the reverse complement.
GATACGATCACCGCGGCGGCCTCGAAGTAGACCCCGACCCGGCCGTGCTCGACGAACGACGAAGGAAACATCCGCGGCGCGAGCGTAGCCGCCATGCTGTACAAGTAGGCGACCGCCACGCCCAGGGCGATCAACGTCCACATGTTGGGGCTGCGGTTGACCACGGATCGGGCACCGTGCACGAAGAATGGCCAGCCCGCCCACAGCACGACCGGCGCGGCAAGCGCCATTTCGACCCAGGATTGCGTTTGCGGCGCCAGCAACACTAGGTGATGTCCCGTCATGGCCAGGACGAAGACGCCGCCCGTGAGCGGCAGTGTCCACCAGAAGCGAGCCGTGAAGCGATCGAGCTCGCCGGTATCCTCTTCTGCCGCTGTCGGCAGGAGCGGTTCCAGCGTCATGCCGCAAATGGGGCAATTGCCCGGCCCGGGTTGCCGGATTTGCGGATGCATCGGACAGGTGTAGATCGCGCTGGCGGCTGGTGGCGCAGGCGTCGGCACTGGCGATTCACCCGTCTTCACGTAGCGGACCGGATCGCTTTCGAATTTGTCCTTGCAGTTCGCGCTGCAGAACAGGTACGTCGCGTTTTCGAACAGCGCGCGATGCTCCGCCGTCAGCGGATCCACCGTCATGCCGCAGACCGGATCGCGCGATTGACGCGGCGCGCCGTCTTCCGACGGCACGGCAGGCTGACGATGTGCCGAGTGATCTGTCTTGCTCATCGGGCTGTCCTCAGGCAGTCGTGACATATCCCATCCTTCGATCCGGCATGAATTGATCGGGATCAAGGTGCGGGCGGGCCAGGACGCCGGTCCTGGCTGCCGTTCGTGCCGGTACAGAAGATCGACAACCGTGAGCCCAACGAACCAGCCGATAGTCCAAAGGCAATCTTGTCCGGTCAGCGCAGGGCGACATTCCTCGGTCGATGGCGAACCTTCGCCCGTCGACGTCAGCGCCAATCTCCGACGGCCTCGAAAGCGGCCCAGTAGTATGGCGCGGGATCGAGTCCGGCCTTGCGGCGCTGTTCGATCGCCGCGAGGTCCGCCGAGCGGATGGCGTCGATCGTCGAGGCGTGCTGCAGCAGGCGCGCGCGGTACAGAGCCAGCATCCAGTCGGCGCTCGCATTGTCGCTGACCTGCCACAGGCTCATCACGACGCTGCGCGCGCCGGCCAGGCGGAACGCGCGGCGCAATCCGAACACGCCCTCGCCGTTGACGTGCTTGCCGATGCCGCTGTCGCAGGCCGACAGCACGGCCCAATCCGTGCCGGTGAGGTCGAGCGTGGCGACCTCCTCGCTCGTCAGCAGGCCGTCGTCTTCGGTGCTGGTCGCGGCGCGGTTGGCGCCGCTCAGCACGAGCGCGGAAATCTCCAGCGCGCCCGGCGCCGGCGGCACGTCTTCGTCCAGCTCGACGCCGCGCGTGTCGGAGCCGGACTCGCGGCACTGGTCGCCGAGAAAGATGCCGTGCGTGGCGAAGTGAACGATGCGGCTGTCGTGCAGGACCGCGCGCGTACGCGCCTCGGTCGCATCCGCTCCTTCCAGCACCGTCGGCGCTGCCGCACCCGCGCGCTGCAGCCACAAGTCGCGCAGGCCGCCGATCTCGCGCGCTGCCTGCGGCAGCGCGGTGAATGTCGCGCCGCGCAATCCCGCGCACACGCCGCGCGAACCGGACGGCTCGCTCGCGGCGACGGAGAAATCAGGCGCACCGATCAGCGCCAGGGTCGGCGATGCGTCGCGCGGGGCCTGCGGCGCCAGCACGTCGCGCTCATGGTCGAGAAAGTGGAAGGCATACCCGGCTTCGACCAGGTACCGTGCGTCGTTCGACGGCAGCGCGGCGAATGGCACGCGCTCGAGCGCCGCCGAGGGCACGACGAAGACGCGTTTCTGCGGCCATGCGCTGCGGATCGGGTCCCACACCAGCTCGCGCACGCGGCGCCCGGCTGCAGCGCGTGCCTTGGGATCGCTGCCGCGCTCGACGACGAGGTCGAGCCACTGCCGGACGGCTTCCTGCACCGGCGGACGCGGGCCCAGGTCGAGCAGCATCGGCCTGTGCCCGCGTGCGGCGGCAAAGGCGTATAGACGGCCATGCTGCTCCCAGTCGGCCGGATGATTGAGATCGTGCGGCTGGCTGGCATCCGCCTCGACGTAGCTCACCAGCAGGGTTTCCGCGGGCAGCGCCGCAAGAATCGACGTCAAGTCGGCGTGCGCGCGGCCGAGCGCCGCGCCACCCGTGCCCTCGGCATGCGCCAATGCGCGCTCGGCCTCGTCGAATTGCTGCTCGGTGGCGTCCAGCGCCGCCGCCGCTGCCGCCGACGGATTGCGCGCCGCCTCCACGCGCGCCTGCACCAGCGCCTCGTCGCGCTGCTTCCATTCGTGCCACACCGCGGCGAGCTGCGGATCCGAGGCGGCACGCGCCGCGGCCAGGCGCCGCGCGCTGATCGCGTTGACCAGGCCGCGCGATTCCACCGCCGCTTCCCAGGCGGCCCGCGCGTGATCGGCGCGGCCGTCCTGCGCGGCGATCGCCAGCGCCCAGTCGAGACCGTTGATCGCATTGCCGCTCATCTTCACGGCGTGTTGCTCGCCGAGATCGGCACCGGCCGTGCGCACGAGCTTCTGCCGTGACCGCTCGGTGGCCAGCGCCTCGCCGAACGCCTCTTCGCCGTGACCTTGCGCCCACAGGCACACCGCGAGCCCGGCCATGGCGCCGCGCGGATCGCGCTCGCTCAAGTCGCGGCCGGGTCCCAGATGCGCGAGGTAGTCGCGGAACAGCGGCTCGGCTTCAGCGTAGCGTCCGAGCCAGACGTAGGTGTAGCCGAGGTTCGCACGCGCCGGCGTCATGTCCGGCGCATCCTTGGCGCGCGTGCGATCGGTCACCTCGATGACGTGGCGCAACATCGCGATTTCGTCGTCGCGCCGGCCGAGTTCTTCGTAGGCATTGGCCAGGTTGCTCTCGACGATCAGCGTTGCCGATGCATCGTCTCCCGCCAGCTTGCGGTACATCGACAGGGCGCGCTCGTACGCGGCCGCGGCGTCGGCAGAGCGGCCGTCCCGGCCCAGGCAAAATGCCAGGGTGTTGAGCGCGCTGGCAAGAAAGCGCGTGCCGCCTGCGCTGGGGTGCGCATCTTCGGTTTCGATCAGTTTGCGCAGCAGCGGTTGCGCGCGCTGGCAATCGCCGCTGCCTTTCAGGGTTTGCGCCAACGTCAGCAATCCCAGCTCGTAAGTGCTCTGCACGGGCGGATCGGCGTCACGCAATATCGGCAGCGCGCGCTCGAGCAACGCGATGGCTGCGGCCGTGTCGCCGCGCTTCAACGGCGCAACGGAAGCCACGATCAAATAGCTCGCCTGCAGGACACTGTCACGTCCTTCCAGCTTCAAGGCGACATCGATGGCACGGTCGACGGTTGCCTGCGCGGGATCGAAATGCTCCGTTTCGGAGTAGTCGAAGGCGAGCGCCTTCAAGCCGTAAGCCAGCGTCACATTGACGACGTGGTGCGCATCCAGTTCGGCGATGGCGCCTTCGAGCAGCGGTATCGACTCGTCAAATTTGCGTTGTGTCGTGAGGATCGCGCCGAGCGTGATGCGCACCATCGCCTGCGCGACGGGATCGGGCGGCGTTTGCTGCCGCAGCATCGCCAAGGCGCGCTGCGCGGTTGCCGTGGCGTCGGCGAAGCGGTTGTGCTGGCCCATCACGATGGCGCTGCGCCACAGCGCCAGCGCGTAGTCGGTCGAGCCATTCGGCGACTGCGGACGGCGCAGTTCCAGGTCGCGTGCGGCCAGCGCCTGCGCTTCGTCGGTCTCCAGCTGCCCGGCACGATCCAGCAGGTCGAACAGGGTTTCGATGGCTTTGGCCTGCTGCTCCGCAGACGTCTTCTTCGGATCGGCCGCGGCAACGGCCGCGCGTGCCGCTTCGATCCGGTGCGCGAGCGGCGGCGGCGAACTCCCGGCACCGGCGGAAGCGGCTGCTCCCATCAGGATTGCGACAAGACAGCAACTGCGCAGCATGGCCCGGTTCTCTCGCGCGACGTGCGCAGCCTAGCAAAACAGGGTCAAGGGAAGGTCAAAGCCGCGCGAAAGCCCACTTGCGCCGTATTCCGCGATAGATCTTGCATCCACGCCATTCACCTCGCCCCTCGCGGGAGAAGTCGAAGCTCGCGCTCTGTTCCGCAAGAACTTCTGCATGCGCGCAATCCACCTCTCTCCTCGCGGGAGAGGTCCGATGGGCAGGATGCCCAAGTGGCTTGATGGCCATGGATGGCCAGGAAAGCCAAGCGCGCAGCGCGGCGGGAGAGGGGGAGGCGCGGCAGACGCCTGCTACGCAGGCGTCACCCTCTCCCCAACCTCTCCCCCATCATGGGCGCGGGGCTCAAGATTGATTCGTGCGTCGTGGAGTTACTCGCGGAACACCACACTCGCAAACCGGGTCAATCCGCGTGGGCAAAACTGAACTGCCACACGCGCACGCGATCCGTGTCGCGGCCGACGCGCGCGAGCACGTGCCGCAGCTGCTCGCCCCTCACCTGCGGCGGCGGCGCCTTGACGACCGCATTGACCGCACGCGAGTCGTCTTCGTGCGCGTGCGTCCATGCGGCAAGGTCGGATTCGAGTTCCGCCTGCGGTGCAAGCGCGACGACGACGACGAATTCCTCACGCGTGGAGGCGGCATTGACTTTCCAGGCGAGCGTCGAGGCGCCGCCGCCGGGCAACAACGTCGTGGCACCGCCATGCAACGGGTTGCCCACGCCGCCGACGGCAGCCGGAAACAACACCGTGGCATCGCCGTCGGCATCCTCGTTCAGCACGTACGCATAGGCGTCGCGCGAACTGCGCAGCGCGACGCGCAGGCGATCGCCGACGTGCAGCACCGCGTTCGCCGCGATTGGCACATCTCCCGTTGGCTCGACGCGCAGGAATTGCACGGTGCTTTCCCAGGCCGCCGGCGCCGGCGCCGGGCGCAGCGCGAGCACGGCTGCGGCGGCCAGCACCGCCAGAGCCGCGATCGATGCGGCCAGGGGCAGGTGGCGGCGGATGCGGGCATCGGGCGCGCCGCGCAACGTGGCAAGCCGATCGCGAAGCGCGCATCCATCCGCCGGCCGGCGGGCCGGATCGTTGGCCATGCAGTCCTCGACCAGCGCGCAGACGGCCGCGTCGAGTTGCGGCCGCAAGCTGCGCAGCCACGGCCGTTCGCCCTTGCGTTGCTGCTCGCGCAACGCGGCCGCATCCGTCGCCATGTACGGATAGCGGCCGCTGAAAAGCAGGAACATCAGCACGCCGAACGCATAGACGTCGGTGGTCGTGCCGACCGCGGCGCCATCGAGCACTTCCGGCGGCAGGCAGCGCGGCGTGCCGGAAATCAAGCGCGCCGCGGCGAGCGAACGCGTGTCGCCGCCGGCGCCGAAATCCATCAGCACGATCCGGCCGCCCGACTCGCGCATGACATTTTCCGCCTTCACGTCGCCGTGCACGATCCCGGCGCCGTGCACCACCGCGAGCGCCTGGGCCAGGTCGCGGCCCACGCGCAGCGCTTCCTCGCTGCTGAACGCGCCTTCGGCCGCGACGGCGTCGGCCAGGGTACGGCCGTCGATCAGCTCGCTCCACAGACCGGCGCGGCCGTCGTGCACGCCGCAGCCGTACACGCTCAGCACGTTGCGATGGCGCAGCCGCGCCAGGCGCCGCGCCTCGTCGAGGCCGGCCGAGTTGTCGAGATCGCGAAACAGTTTCAGCGCGACGTGGCGGCCGAGCCAGGGGTCGTAGGCGCGATACGCCTCGCCGAATCCGCCCGCCCCCAGCGATTGCTCGACATCGAGCCCGCCCCAGCGAAACAGCACCGGCCGCTCGGCGGCCGCCGCGTTCGCGTTCGCGCGATACGCCGACGCGATCGCATCCAGCGTGCGCAGCACGTCCAGCTGCGCCGGATCGGCCTGCCCGCGGTCCAGGTCGTCCCACGGCAGCGGCGTTCCGTCGGCGATAGCCCGCAGCGCGCTGTCGAACAGTGGATCTTTATCCGATTCGTCGGCCAAGGGTCCTGTCCTTTCAGGCCAGCATGCGGCTGGCTATGACATCCAATGCACGATTGACCCGCATTCGAACAGCATCGGGCGTCAATCCGGCATCGACGGCGATTTCCTTGTAGCTCAGGCCGAATTCGATGCGCATCACGATCAACGCCTGCTCCTGGCGGTCGAGGCTGGCCAGCGCGCCCTCGTAGGCGCGCAGTTGTTCCTGGCCGACGAGGTGCTCGACGACCGATTCGGTTTCGTCGACCAGCGCGACGTCGTCGACGCTGACCTTCTCGCGCTGGCGCTTGCGCAATTCGGCTCGCACTTCGTTGAGCAGTATCTGGCGCAGATAGGCCAGGAAACTGCCGCTGCCGCTGGCCTGAAACTCTTCCAGGTGGTTCAGCGCGCGGATCAGGGTTATCTGCACCAGGTCGTCCGTATCGGCGATGTCGCGCGCCCGCGCGGGCAGGCGTCCATGCGCCCAGCGCTGCAACAGCGGCAGACAGCGCTGATACAGCGCCTGGCGCGCGCTCGACTCGCCGTCGCGGATCCGGCGCAACAACTGTTCTGTCGGTTCGCCTGTCACCGGTTGCCTGGGCCTTTTGTCGGACACCTCGAGAGACCGCGAATCCGAGGATAGCAGCGTAGGTCGCGCAAATCCCTGCCTGCGCGCACGCCGCGCAGCACGTTCAGGGTGGCGCTGTTCGATCGTTCCTAGCGCTGCATTCCTTAGCAGTGTGGGCCGTTGGAGCGGCCACCGCCGCAGCCGATCACCAGGCCGGCGACGTGTTCAGACATCCGGGAGAGAAACGATGCCCAGTCGTACCAATGCCTTCCGCGGGCTGCTGCTCGCGATGTTGTGGGCGGCTTCGTCCGCCCAGGCTTTCACGGTCTATTGCGCCGGCGATGCCAACACCATCAACACGGCGCTGCTGCACGCGCAGACCGCGTCCGACATCACCGAAGTGCATATTGCGCAGGGTGTCTACGACGTCAGCAATACCGCGCTGACCAGCGGCAACGCCAGGCCGTACGGGCTGAAGCTGATGGGCGGCTACGGCCCGAATTGCGCGAGCCGCTCGCTGGCGCCGGCCAGCGCCACGCAAGGCAACACGGTGCTCGACGGCGGCGGCCAGGCCGCCTTCCTCGATCTGCTCGGCAGCCTGACGGTCGAAGGCCTGCAGTTCCGCAATTTCAGCAGCGGCACCGGCCTCGGCGTCCACTTCGTCGAGGAACAGGCAACGACCGTGACGATCCGCTACGACATCTTCTCCAGCACCGGCCTGATGCTCGAAAGCGGCCATGGCGCGCCGGCGACGCTGGGCGTCTACAACAACCTGATAGACCAGTCGCTGTCCGGCAGGGACGGGCTGCTCATCAACAGCGTCAATGCGGCCGACCAGGTGAACATCGTCGGCAACACGATCGGCTTCACCGGCAATGATGGCATCTACCTGTGCCTCAACGCGGCCAACACCGGCAGCAATCTCTACAACAACATCGTATGGGCCAACGGCGGCTTCGACATCGACATCAGTTGCGTCGGTGGTCCGTATTCTTCCACGGCGGTTCTGGTCGACAACACCTACGGCACGTCTTTCCTGACCGGCGCGAGCGGGTCCGGCGGCAACTCGAACGCCGATCCGTTGTTTGTCGGCGGCGGCAACTATCGCCTGAAGACGGCGCCGCTTTCGCCGGCGATCAACAGCGGCTACAGCACCGCACCCGGCATCAGCGGCACCGATCTGGATGGCAATGCGCGCATCGTCGGTTCGGCGCCCGACCGCGGCGCCTACGAAACGGCATACGACGACACCGGCAACGGCCAGATCACCGTGACCAATGCCGGCGACAGCGGTCCCGGCACGCTGCGCGACGCCATCACCCAGGCGAACGCTGTCGCCGTGCAGCACTACATCAATTTCGACATTCCCGGCGGCTGCCCGCAGGTCATCACCCTTTCCAGCCCGCTGCCGGTGATCAAGTACGGCGTGGAGATCAACGGCTACAGCCAGCCGGGAACGAGCGCCAATACGCTGAGCGACGGCGACAACGCGGTGCGCTGCATCGTGCTCAACGGCGGCGGCACGACCAGCGAGGGACTGGTGCCTGTCTTTTCGTCCGGCAGCTGGCAACTGTGGGTGCAAGGCCTGGTGTTCGAGGGATTCCACGACACCAGCGGCAGCTGCGGCGGCGCGGCGATCGCGTTGGGCTTCGACGGCACGGCCGGCGCGCTGATCTGGGGCAACCAGTTCGGCGGCAACTTCGGCGGCGCGGTCCTGCAGCCCAACGACATCGATCTCACCGGCGGCACCAACGCCAGCATCGGCGGCAACAGTCCGCAGTTCCGCAACATCATCACCGGCGCCGACTGCGCAGGCGGATTGAACGGCCGCGGCATCTATGCCGCCTACGGCCTGTTCAGCAATGCGACCGGCATGAAGATCGTCAACAACCTGATCGGCACCGACGGCAGTGAATACGGCGGCGGCGGCGCGTCCGCTCTGTACAACGACACCGGCCTGTGGATCGAAACGAGCGGCAACACGATCAGCGGGAACGTGATCGTCAATGCGGTCGGTGTGTCCGGCGTGCTGCTCAAGGGCGTGCAGGCGACCGGCAACGTCGTCGATTCGAATCTGATCGGCATCACCGAGTCGGTCTGCGTGTCGTATCCGTTTCCGCTGTGCCTGGGTGGCATCGCCGCCGGGAACACCGCCGGCGTCAGGTTGCAGGGCTCTGCTTCCGGCAACGCCATCACCCACAACACCATCTGGAACAACTTCAGTGCCGGCGTGTTCCTGGAAACGGTTTCCGGCAACAGCCCCGAACAGGATGTCATCAGCGCCAACAGCATCTATGCCAACTACGCGGTTTACGGCGGCATCTACACCGGCAATCCGGTGAACGTCCAGTACAACGACGCCCAGGCTTCCGTGCAGGCGCAGCCCGATCGCGGACTGAACAATCCGATCATCACGCGCGCGATCGGCGGCGTTGCGTCCGGTACGGTCAGTGGCACGCTGGCGTCGACCAACGCCATCTACAACATCGAGGTGTTTGCCTCGCAGCAATGCGATTCATACCCCGGCTACGGCGAAGGCGAAACATTCCTGGCCGCGCAAGGCACGTCGATCAGCAACGCGCCAATCGGCAACAACGGCAGCACCTCATTCAGCATACCGATCAGCGTCGGACCGGGCGGCAACCTGGCCGGCCAGCAGATCACGCTGACCGCCACCGATGCCGCGGGCAACACGTCGACGTTTTCCAAGTGCATGCCGTACACCTGCGACGTGATTTTCAGCCACGGCTATGACAGCCCGACCGGCGAGAAATGCCCATGAATGCCGGGCGCGGCAGCCACGAGTGAACTTCAAAGACAGGCGACCGTATCGCCGGAGGCAACCATGTTTACGCAATCGCTGAATCGCTTCGTGTTGGCTGCGTCGCTCGCGCTGGCTGCGCCGGCTGCGCGCGCTGTCGAGTACTGTGTCGCCACCGTCAATGACCTCGACGGCGCATTGCTGTCGGCTGAATCCGCATCGGGCACGACGGTCATCAAGATCCAGACCGGCGCCTATCATCTGGGAGGAAGCTACCTCGAGGGGACAGGCGCCCACGGGAACATCGGATCGCTGCAGTTGCTGGGCGGCTACTCGACAGGCTGCGCCAGCCGCACGTTGTATGCCGCCAACACCGTATTCAACGGCGACGCGCAGCCGCTCGAATTCTACTTCGGCACCGACCTGCTCGTCGAAGGTCTGTATTTCACCAACTTTGCAATCGACGATCTCGACGGGATAACGATCGGATTCGAAGCGAACGACAGCGGCGGTGTGCACACGACGGTCCGCAACAACGTCTTCAACGGCAACAGCCTGAGCCTTCTCGGTTCTTTCAACGGATCGAGTTCCTTCGTGCTGGGCAACAACCTGTTTGCCGGATCGACCAGCGGTGGCTGGAACGCGCTGAATGTATACAGCTATACAGGCGGAGACCAGGTCGTCCTGACCAGCAACACGATAGCCAACGGGTCCGGCGAAGGTGCCTATGTACTGAGCGAAGGCAATCCGCTTGCGAGCATCAGCCTGTACGACAACATCATGTGGGGAAATGCGTCGTACGATATCGACCTGGATACCTTCAACGGCACGGCATTCCTGCCGGGATCGGCCTACTTTGCCGACAACATCTACGGCACCCTGCGCGGCGCCGAGGCCGGCAACTCGTTCGGCGGCTCGCTGCACGGCAACCCGCTGTTCGTCGGCGGCGGCGACTACCGGTTGCAGACTTCGCCGACATTGTCTCCGGCGATCAACAGCGGCTACAACGGCGCGCCGGGCGAATCGGGCGTCGATCTGGACGACGATGCCCGCGTCATCGGCTCGTCCATTGACCGCGGCGCTTACGAATCGGGCGTCAACGATACGATCGGGACGACCCATGTCGTCACGAACACGAACGACAGCGGAGCCGGTTCCTTCCGCCAGGCCCTGCTCGACGTGAACGCGGCCGGCACCGGCTATCACTACATCAACTTCAACATCGCCAGCGGCAGTTGCCCGTGGACGATCAACCTGGCCAGCGACCTGCCGTTCCTGTCGATCCCCGTGCGCATCGACGGTTTCAGCCAGCCCGGCGCGAGCCCGAACACGCTGTTGGCCGGCGACAACGCGGTGCGCTGCATCCTGCTCAACGGCGCCCACTCCGGCGGTACGCCGCTCGACTCGGGGCTGACCTCGGGCAGCAGCCAGCTCTGGGTGCAGGGTCTCGCCTTCGAAGGCTTCAACAGCAACACCACCGATACGGCCGCGATCGCGCTGTACGGCGGCAACAACCTGTTCTATGGCAACCAGTTCGGCGGAAAGCTCGGCGCCCTCACGCTGGCCCAGAACAATACCGGCATCTACATCCTCGGCAGGGCGACCACGGCGACCGTCGGCGGCAGCAGTCCGGCACAGCGCAATGTCATCGGCGGCACGACTTACAACGGCTTCGGTGGCGGCGTCGGCGTGTACATCCCGCACGATGCGAGCAATTTCTTCGGCGATTCGACCGGCAACTCGATCATCGGCAACCTGTTCGGCACCTATGGCGACGAGACCGCGAGCGTCCCCGCCGACTACCACATCGGCATCGGCACCAGCGGCAACACCGTGTCGAACAATGTCATCGTCAATGGCAACACCGGCATCTTCCTTCAGGGAGCGCAGGCTTTTTTCAACGCCATCAGCAACAACCGCATCGGCAAGACCGATCCCTACTGCCTGCCGGGCCCGACGCCGGCGTGCTCCGACGGAAACGCCGCCGGCAATTCGTACGGGCTGATCATACTGGGCGGTGCGAACCGCAACTTCGTCAACTCGAATGCCATTTGGGACAACGCCTACGGCGTCGAGATTTCGGACGCGGGCAGCAACCAGGACGAACTGAGGTCCAACAGCATCTTCGGCAACATCATCGGCGAGATCGTGCTGGCCGGCTACAGCTACGGCTACAACGATCCTGCCTCGACGGCGTCCAATCGCGGGCTCAACTATCCGCTGATCGGCGGCTCGTCCGGCGGGACGGCAAAGGGCGTCGTCAACGGCATCCTGCAATCGAGCAACGACATCTACAGGATCGACGCGTTTGCATCCGACCAGTGCGACAGCGGCGGCCATGGCCCCGGCGAGTATCCCGTCGGCTCCGCCAGCTCGATGTCCATCAACAACGCGCCTGCCGGCAGCAACGGCAGCGCCGCCTTCAGCGTGAACCTGCAGGCACCCGGCGGGATCAGCCTGGCCGGCAAGCAGATCACGCTTACCGCCACCGACAGCGCCGGCAACACGTCGCAGTTCTCCGCCTGCAGCGCCTACCAGTGCGACGTGGTCTTCCGCCACGGTTTCGATACGGCGACGGGCGAGAAATGCCCGTGACCCGGCGCCACGGGAGCGCGCTCATGAAAATGCATGTGCCGATCGCGGGTGCCGCGATTTCAGGTTGCACGCCCGGATCAGCAGCAGCTGCTCAGACCGCTTTCTTGCGCCGCCGCTCGACTTTCGACGCGGAGCGCCGCGCAACCTGCCGCTTGGCCAGATAGTCGCGAAGGACGAGCGCACCGTTGTGCAACACGTCGTGCGCGCCGTAGATGAGCGTCACGCGACCTTTTCTGACGGCCTCGAGAATGGGAGCCCATTGATCGGGCTTCGCATCCAACTCCTCCGTGTAGCGACGCCGGAACTCGTGCCAACGATCCACGCGATGCGCGAACCACTGTCGCAGCTCGGTGCTGGGCGCGACTTCCTTGAGCCACGCGTCCGCCTTGAGGTCTGTTTTTTTCACGCCTCGCGGCCAGAGGCGTTCCACCAGAATTCGTCGGCCGTCCGCCCGGGTCGCCGGATCGTAGGCGCGCTTGAGCCCGATGTCGTTCATGGTGTCACCCTGCCTGCCTGCTCGTCACCTTGTCCATCGTATCGAGCGCTATCGCCGAGTGGGCATAGGCGCCGCCCGCGCGCATCTCCGCCGCGACCCAGATCGCCTCCATGATCTCCTGCTCGGTGGCTCCCTGACGGAGCGCTGCCTTGGTGTGTCCGCGAATGCAATACGGACATTGGGTGACGTGCGCCACGGCGACCGCGATCAGCTGCTTGGCCTTGGACGGCAATGCGCCCGCGGCGAATACGCGCTCGCTGAAGGCCGTAAACGCATCGTGGATATCGGGCGCAAGCTGCTTGCGCCGGGCGGCGATCGCAGGCGTTGCCTGCGGAAAGAGATCGTTCGACATGGTGTGTGCCCCTTGCTGAGTCGAGGTCATGCAGTCGGTGGAAACGCGTACCGCGACTGCAAGCAGAACATAGAGGTGCATTGGAGTCGCAACAAGCGAAGAACCTTGGGGCGTGATATCGATTCAATCGATGGATACGCGAATTCCCATTCGACACGACGCGCGGGCCGATGCGGCCGGCTGCGTGGAATTTCCGCCTCGGCGGAATCCTGCCCCCGGACATGCGCCGACCCACGGCGCGAGTCGGCGAGTCCCGCTGCCATTCGTGAGCGCGAAGCGTCATGCGGGTTGCTGTATCGACAATGTCGATATCACAGGTCGATATTAATCGCTTGTCGACTGCGCGACCGACACCTATGTTCCTGCGCATCCGGTGCGAATCATTCCCGATTCGACGGCAGGGAGAACGGTCCCATGTCACGCTTCAAGCTCTCCACGTTTCTTGCCATTCCTGTCCTCCTGGCGATGACCTTCGGCCTGGCTCAAACAACCTCCGCCGCGACACCGGCGCCCACGCCATCCACCGAGCGCGCCTCGATCTCCGACACGAAGATGGCGCTGCGCGACCTGTGGGTCGAGCACATTTTCTGGATCCGCAGTTACGTGCTGGCAACGCACGCGGGCGACAAGGCACAACAGAAGATCGCCGAAGGCCAGGTTCTGGCGAACGCCAAGGCACTTTCCGAATCGATCGCTCCGTTCTACGGGCAGGCGGCCGCGGACTCCCTGCTTGCATTGCTCGCCGGACACTGGGGCGCGGTGCACGACTACAACACGGCCACGCTCGCGAAGTCCGGAACCGGCCAGGCCAAGGCGGTCGCCGCTGCCACCGGCAATGCGCATGAAATTGCGAAGTTCCTGAGCGGAGCGAACCCGTACCTGCCTGAAGATGCCGTGTTTGGCCTGCTCGCCGGACATTTCGGCCACCACGTGTCGCAGATCAACCAGATCGCAGCCAGGAACTTTCAGGATGAGGCGACGACTTGGCATGCGATGCGTCTGCACATGTTCGTGATCTCGGATGCGATCGCCGATGCGCTCGTCAAGCAGTTTCCGGAACGTTTCAGGTAACGGACATGATCTCGCCCGCCACAATTGCCCGACCGTCTTCTCCGTCATCAACGGTCGCGGACGCACGCATCCAGCCGGCACCCTCCCCGTTCCAGCCGGCTCACTTGCGTCCGCGGTCGTTGTCTCGAGAAACGGCACTCGAGCGCGACGATGGTCCGCCGAATCCGCTCTGGATCGTTGCCATCGGCATGGCAGTATTTTTCGGTCTCGCTGCATTCATGATGCTCGTGCTTTGAACGGTGCTTGCCCGCGCCGCACAGGCACGAGTGCTCGCCTGACAGAGATCCGGCGCTGCGCAAGCCAACGGTTCCGCGCGGCGCACCATCCTATGCGGTGAAAATCTTGCGCGCGTTCTCGACCACCGCGACGACGGCAGGGTGCTTGTTCTTGCGCTCCACCGTGATCGCAAAAAACTGCGCGTCGACGCCGGTCGCCGGTCCGACCGAAGCGAAACCGTACTCCCGGCGAAATTGCTCGTGCAGAACCGCGGGCACCGACGTGAATCCGTGGCCCGCGCGGGCGAATTCACGCATGAGCGCGTAGTCCTCGAATTCGCCCACGACGACGGGGCGAACGTTCTGCCGGCCGAACCACATATCCAGCTCGCGACGAATCGCGGTGTCGTTTGTCGGCAGCAGCACCGGCGCACCATGCAGGGACTTCGGAAATCCGCGCCGCAGCGTCTTCGCCAGCGCCGGCGCGGCCATCCATGATTCCCCGCAGGTGCCGAGGCGATGGCTGTAGGCGCGCACGTTGAGGCCCGGCGTAATCGGCGCGTCGGACAGCACCATGTCGAGCTCGCGCACCGCAAGGCCCGCGACCAGACGTTCGAGCGTGCCTTCCTGACAGACGAGGCGAACCGGTTGCTTCAAGGCGAGCGCCGGCTCGAGCAGGCGCTGCGCGATTTCCTTCGGCACCACGTCGTCGATGCCGACGGCCAGGCGCAGGGGGCGCAGCGTCGGCCGATGTTCCAGCGCGTCGACCAGGTCGCGGCCGAGGCCGAAGATTTCGTCGGCGTAGCTGAAGACGAGACGACCCGCCTCGGTGGGCACGAGCGTGCGGCCGGACTTGGTGAGCAGCTTCTCGCCGAGACGCTGCTCGAGCGTGCGCAGCTGCGCGCTGATCGTGGGCGCGGAGAGCGCCAACTCGTCGCACGCGCGCGCCAGGCTGCCGGTTCGTACAACGGACCAGAAATACAGCAGATGCTGGTAGTTCAACTTGCGTATGACCGTCATGATAGTTCGTCAAAACCTAATCGAAACGATGAATAATTGTAATTGATCTAAGCAACGATGTGGGCTAAAAAGGTTCCGCAGGTGGCGCGATCCATTCGCTTCAAACACCGGGAGCGCGCTGCGGAACGTACGGCGTTGCAGTGCCTGCAGCGCGGACGGCGCAATGACCCTGCGAACCATCGCCGGCCGTTTGGCGTGCCGGCCCTTGTTGGCTACAGAAAATCCGTACCGGCATTGCTGAACGCGAAGACGGCACGGCCGTGGAGGACATGATGAAACAGACAGCGACAGAGCTTGCAACGAATCCTGGCTCCGACCCGAGCGCAATCCGCGGGGCCGCGGCGGGCCTCAAGGGAGTGCTTTGCGCCACCGATCTTTCCGCGCGCTCGACGCGCGTGGTGCAACGTGCCGCGTTTCTGGCCAATCGATTCGATGCAAGGCTGACGCTGTTGCACGTCATGGCGCCGGATCGGCCGGGCGATCCGCCTGCGCACGTTCGCAAGCAGATGGTTCGACAACTGCCGTTGACGCTGCTGCCCGAGGGCAGTGAACCGAAGATCACGCTGCGCACCGGAGACCACGTGCGCACGATCGCGGCTGTCGCGAAGCAAACCGGGACCGACCTCATCGTGCTCGGATCGCGACAACGCGCGCCACTGGCGCCGCTGATCGGGCCGACCGCCGAGCGCGTCGCCGGTCTGTCCGGCTGCCCGACGTTGATCGTCAATATCGAGCCTCGCATGCGCTATGGTGCGGTCGTGGTCGCAGCCGAGATTTCGGATGCGTTTGTCCGGGTCGCACGCCTGGCCGCTTCGTTGCGACTGCTCGATGCGCCCAGCGTTTCGATCGTCCACGGTCTCGAGTCTGCTTACCGCGGTCCCATGTACGCGACGGGATTCGATGTGCACTCCGCGAAGCGCTACCTCGATGAATGGGAAAACGCGGCGAGGAAGCGCCTGCTCCTGATGCTGGATGCTGCAGGCGTCGATAGTTCGCACTTTCGCCTGTGCTTCCAGCAGACGCGACCGCTGCGTGCCATTCAACGCGAGATCCGGCGTATCCAGCCGGAGCTGCTGATCGTCGGGACGAAGGACCGGTCGATGCTCGACCGGATCGTGCGCGGCAGTGGCGCCAACGACATGTTGCGCTCGCTCGAATGCGACATTCTCGTCGCGGCGCCGGATGTCGATGCGACCGCACCGTTGCATTGAAGGGACCCGCAGCGGCGATCCTGGATTGCCGCCGTCGGGCAAAGAAGTGGTTGAGTACCGCCAACAGGAGATACAGTGATGCGAGAGCGTCCCATCGTGGTAACGGATCTGGATGCGCGCCGATTGCGCGCGCTGCTCGACCGGCGCGGCGAAACGTCTAGTGTCGATCAAGTGCACCTGCAAAAGCTGCAAGCCGAGCTCGAGCGGGCGCGCGTCCTGCTGTGGGCGGAAATGCCGACGGACGTCGTTACGATGCACAGCGAAGTCCGCGTGCTCGATCTGGAAACTGGTGAACACAGCGACTACGCCCTCGTGTTCCC
>DATNFS010000057.1:0-11686 GCA_035606275.1 Rudaea sp. | reverse complement strand
CTACATGACGGCCCACCAGTGGTCGGGCGAGACGCTGACCTGGGAAGGCGACTTCGATGCTGGCCTGGCCATGATCCGCAAGGCGGCGGTCCTCGATCCGAAGTCGTCGATCGTCAACTCGGTTCTGGCTGCCGACCTGCTGACCGCCGGCCGTGACGATGAAGCACTGGCGGTCTGCGACTCGATCGTGGCGGTCGAATCGGAATGGTGTCCACTGTTGCAGTATGACGTGGCGCTGTCGCGCAAGGACTATGCGCGCGTCCGCGCCGCGATGGAGAAACCGGTAGCCGATCGCGGTCCGCAGGCGCAGTCCTTCTTTCATGCCATGATGGACGCGCTGGACGGCAAGGGCGACATCGATGCGATCGCGCGCCGGCTGCTCGAATTGCCCGAAGGCCAGGGCAACCCAACCAGTCTGTCGCCGCTGAACGGCTACGACGCCCTGTTCTGGTTCATCGCGATTGGCCGCAACGACCTCGCGGTCGAGCGCTTTTTGCGCATCTCGCGCGAGCTGCCGTTCACGGCGCGCCAGTTTGCGTTCGACTCGCATTTCGCCGTGCTGCACTGCGAACCGAAATTCCTCGACATCCTGCGCGAGCTGAAGGTCGAAGAGCCGCACCTTGCGGTCGCGTGCAAGAGGGCGAATTGACATGGCAGCCTTCGTCACGATCCCTCCGGGTGCTGCATGACGGAATTGCTCGAACGCCTGAAGCAGCGCAAGGTCGTGCAGTGGTCGCTGGCCTACGCGGCATTCGCGTTCGCGCTGCTGCAGGGGCTCGACATCGTCGCGCAGCAGTTCGGCTGGCCCGACGGCGCGCGTCGCGGCATTACGATCGTGCTGTTGATCGGCTTCTTCGTCACGCTGGTACTGGCCTGGTATCACGGCGAGCGTGGTGCGCAGCGCGTTGACGGCACGGAGCTGCTGATCCTGGCGCTGCTGCTGGCGATCGGTGGCGGCGTGCTGTGGCGCGTCGCGCCAGGAACGCACGACGTGACGCCACCGTCCGGCACCGGCGCAGCCGGTGCCGCGAAAACTGACGCGGCCACGACCGCGGAATCCGCGGACGAAAAATCGATCGCGGTGCTGCCGCTGGCGAACACCAGTGGCGATCCGGACAACGAATATTTTTCCGATGGCCTGTCGGAGGAACTGATCTCGGTGCTCGGCAAGATTCCGGACCTGAAGACGATCGGGCGCAGTTCGTCGTTCCATTTCAAGAACAGCAAGGACGACAGCCGCACGATCGGCGAACGGCTGGGTGTGATGAACCTGCTCGAAGGCAGCGTGCGCAAGCAGGGCGATCGCGTGCGCATCGTCGTCGATTTGATCAAGGCCGCAGACGGGCGCGAGCTGTGGTCGGAAACCTACAACCGCGAGCTCAAGGACATCTTCGCGATCCAGTCCGAGATCGCCACCGCGGTGGTCGAGCAGCTCAAGCTCAAGCTGCTCGGCACGCCGCAGCGTCTTTATGCGACGCCGGAGACCGTGAACGTTGCTGCGCACAACGCGTTGCTGCAAGGCCAGTATTTTGCCCGCCGCTTCACGGAGGCGGACCAGCGCAAGTCGCTGGTCTATCTCGAAGAAGCGGTGCGAATCGATCCGAATTACGGCCTGGCGCATGCATACCTGTCGAGGTCGTGGCGGTCACTCGGCGCGGCGTTCCTGCTTGCTCCCGCAGAGATCGATGCGGCCTATGCGCACGCGCGCGAATCGGCGCAGGCGGCGCTGCGGCTGGCGCCGGACCTTGCCGAGGCTCACCTCGCGGTCGGTTGGGTACGGATTACGCCGGACATCGACCTGCCCGGCGCGGAGATCGAATTCCGTCGCGCGGCTGCGCTGGCTCCGCACGATGCGCGCATGTTGCAGGCGTTCGGCTACCTGCTCGCCGCCCTCGGCAACACCGACGAAGCCGAGAAGATGAATCAGCAGGCCATCGACATCGACCCATTCCTCGTGGGTGCCTACCTCAATCGTGCACGCAACCAGATGGCGCGCAGGCAACTCGACGCTGCCGAGGCAACGCTGCGCAAGATTCTCGAATTGCAGTCCGATACGTCACACGTCTACGCGTATCTCGCGATCGTCGACCTGCAGCGTGGCGACGCCGCCGCCGCATCGCGCGATGCGGCGCTCGAAGCGCCGGGATTCTGGCACGACTACGCCGTCACGCTGGCGCAGCAGGCGCAGGGCGATGCCGCGGCCGCCGAAGCGGCGCTGGCGACGTTCGTCACGAGCTACGGCCATGGCGGGCCCTATCAGGTTGCCGTCGTATATGCCTTCCGCAAGGAGCCCGACCAGCTGTTCAAATGGCTCGACAATGCCTACGCCGAACGCGATTCAGGCCTAACGCAGCTGATGGTCACGCCGTTTCTGCTCGACTATCGCACCGACCCGCGCTTCGCCGCGTTCGCGCGGAAACTCAAGATCGACGTGTCGTCATCCTCCCAGACGGCGATTATCCGCTAGCAGGGCAGCCGCCCGCGCTCGACGGTATACAATACTGAAAATCCGCCAGCACGGCCCCTGATCCGCCAGGTGTTGGCCGTTGCGGGGATGGCCGACCCGCGATTTGGCCGTCGAGCGACGGCATGAGCGATTCGCGCAAGAGGATGCGTGCAACTGCGCCTGCGAATGACATGAGCCTGCTCGAAGAACTCAAGCGCCGCAACGTGTTTCGTGCCGGCGCATTCTATGCGGCGACGATGTGGTTGCTGGTGCAGGTCGCCACGCAGGTTTTTCCCTTTTTCCATATTCCCGAGTGGGTGGTGCGCTGGATCGTGATCGCCGTGGTGATCGGCTTTCCGTTCGCGCTCGTGTTTTCGTGGTTCTACGAATGGACCCCGCAGGGTCTGCAGCGCGAAAGCGATGTTGCGCCGGGAGAATCGACCGCCCGCAACACCGGAAAGAAGCTCGATCGCGGCATCATCGCGGTACTGGGCGCCGCCGTCGTCTTGTTGCTGGCCGACAGGTTCGTGTTGCACAAGGATGCGGACGACGTCATCGGCAAATCGATCGCGGTACTGCCGCTGCTCAACGAAAGCGGCGACTCGCACGAGGATTATTTTTCCGACGGCCTGTCCGAGGAATTGATCGCCAATCTGGTACAGATCGATGGCCTCAAGGTGATCGGGCGCAGCTCGTCGTTCCGTTTCAAGGGCGGCGGTGGCGACAGCAGGATCATCGGCGAAAAACTCGGCGTCGACACGCTGCTCGAAGGCACCGTGCGCAGGCAGGGCGAACGCGTGCGCATCGTCGCCGAGCTGATCAACGCGGAGGACGGGCGGGAACTGTGGTCGCAGACGTACGACCGCGAGCTGAAGGATATTTTTGCCGTGCAGTCCGGCATAGCGCAGTCCGTCGCCGATTCGCTCAAGGTAAAGCTGATGTCCAGTCGATCCGGACCAACCAGCAAGCACCATGTGCCGAGCTTTGAAACGTACGATCATTTCCTGCTCGGCCGGCAGCAGCTTGCGCGCGACGACCCCAGGGGCATCGTCACGGCCGTCGCCGCGTTTCGTCAAGCCGTCGCTCTTGACCCGGATTATGCTGAAGCCTATTCGGGTCTGGCGATGGCGGAAAGCTTTGCAGTCGAAAACGATCCGGATGCCAACATCGTCGCGCTGGGAAACCGTCGCGCAATGGCCGCCGCCGAAAGGGCGGTGGCGCTGGACCCGGAGCTCGGCGACGCCTACGCCGCGCGCGGCTATCTGCGCGGCACCAACGACTGGGACTGGAACGGCGCCGAGGCTGACCTGCTCAAGGCGGTCAGTCTTGATCCGGGCGATGGCAGAAACCAGCTGCGTCACGGTTATCTCCTGGCAATCCTGCACCGCCTGCCCGAGGCAACGGCAGCTCTGGCAAAGTGCGTGGATCATGACCCGCTGTTTCCGCCGTGCTGGTATTTGCTGGGTCGGATCAAGGCAGCTCAAGCGGATTACGAAGGCGCGCGGCTGACGATGAAACGCGTGCTCGCCATCGATCCGGAGCACAAGGCCGCTTCATCCTACCTCGGGATTCTTTCGCTGCTGCAAGGCGACCCGGCGGCTGCACGCGAGGTGTTCGTCAAACAGGACAGATTGGCCGGACTGGCGATGGCCGAACACGATCTTGGCCACGCGGCCGAGTCGAAATCCGCGCTGGATCGCCTGATCGCTGCCCACGCGATCGACAGTGCCTACCAGATCGCCACCGTGTACGCCTGGTCCGGCGATCGCGACGCGGCTTTTGCGTGGCTGGAACGGGCAATCGGGCGGCACGACAATGCGCTCGTGGCCTTGACATACGACCCGTTGCTACGCGGCCTGAATGCCGATCCGCGCTTTGCGGCGGTCTGCCGCAGAGTCGGCTTGCCGGCGCCGGACGGCGAGCCGAAACCGACGCCTGCGGCACCGCTGCCGCCGACGTCAACGCCGGCGGCGGAGCGCACGCCCTGAGCAGACGCCCGGCTGTTTCGCCGCGGCGAGCGCTTGAAAGCACACGGTGCCGCGCAGCCACGCTACACTCATGCAACATGGGGGTGGCGTGACCGGACTGCTCAAACGTCTCAGGCAACGCAAGCTGGTGCAGTGGGCACTTGCCTACGCGGCCGCTGCGTTCGCGTCGTTGCAGGGGCTCGATATCGTTGCGCAGCGGTTCGGCTGGCCCGAATCGGTCGAACGCGTGGCGATCGTTGCGCTGGCGATCGGCCTCCTCGTCACGCTGGTGCTGGCCTGGTATCACGGCGAACGCGGCGCGCAGCGCGTGGCCGGTACCGAGCTGATGATCCTCGCGCTGCTGCTGGCGATCGGCGGCGGGTTGCTTTGGCGCGTGGCGCAGAATCCGCCGGCCGCGGCATCCGCGGCGGGCAGCGCCGCGGTTTCGGGCGGAGCAAACCATGCGCCGGGTGCTGCGGCAGCAGTGAGCGACAAGTCGATCGCGGTGTTGCCGTTCGAGAGCCTTTCGGATGAAAAGGCAAACGCGTACTTCGCAGTCGGCATCCAGGATGAAATCCTGACGCGCCTGGCCAAGATCGGCGCGCTGAAAGTCATTTCGCGCACGTCCACACAGCACTACGCCAGCGCGCCGGACAACCTGCCCGAGATCGCGCGCCAGCTCGGCGTGGCCAACATCCTCGAGGGCAGCGTGCAGAAAGCCGGTGAGGCGGTGCACATCAACGTGCAGCTGATCCGCGCCGCCAGCGACGAACACCTGTGGGCCGAGAGCTACAACCGCAAGCTCGACGACGTGTTCGGCGTCGAGGGCGAGGTTGCGCAGACCATCGCCGACAAGCTGCGCGCCCGGCTCAGCGGCGCAGAGGCAGCCGAGATCGCGGCCAAGCCGACCAGCAATCCGGCTGCCTACGATGCCTATCTGCGCGGCCTGGACTTTGAAAAGCGCACGTTCGGAACCGAGCAGCTGAAAACCGCTTCGAAATTCTATGCGCAGGCGACCCGGCTCGACCCGGAGTTTGCGCTGGCCTGGGCGCATGGTTCGGACGTCGACGGCCTGATCTACTTCCAGGCCATAGACCACAGCGACGAGCGGCTGCAGGCAGCGCGCCACGGCGCCGAGATGGCAATGCGGCTGGCGCCGGATTCCGGCGATGCGTGGCTGGCGAAAGGCACCTTTCTCTATCACACGAAGGATTTCGACGGGGCCGCGGCAGCATTCGTCGAGGCGGCCAGGCGCATGCCGAACAGCCCCAGCGTTCTGGCCGCGCAGGGCTATCTCGAGCGCCGTCGCGGCCATTACGACCGCGCGATCGAATTCATGGAACGCTCGCTCGATCGGGATCCGCAGAACACCACGATCCTGACCAGTCTTGGCGAAACACTCGACGCCATCGGCCGGCACCCGGCGGCCCGCGTCTGGTACGACCGTGCGTTGACATTCCGCCCCGGCGATCTGGCCGTGATCACCAGCAAGGCGGCAACCTGGATGGCAGAAGGCAACCTCGATGCCGCCGGGCAGTTGCTCGAACCGCTGCCTTTGCAACTCGACGACGCCACACTGCTCAGTACCCAAATGAACTACCTGTTGTATCGCCGGCGTTTCGATGCGGTGATCAAGGGACTCGGCGCGGCAATGGCGGCGCCGGACTTCGTGCTCGACGGCTGGACCTCGGCCTACTATCCGACGCTGGGCTGGGCGCAGCGGCGTGCCGGAGACGGGAAAGCCGCGCAAAAAACCTTCGCGGAAGGCAAGCGCAGACTCGAGGCACTGCGTGCATCGTGGAACGACAACGGCTATCTGGCATCGAATCTGGCCCTGATCAACGCCGGCCTGGGCGATGCCGACGCGGCCCAGCGCGAGGCGGAGCAAAGCATCCGGATTGGTGGCGACGATCAGTACACTTTGGTCAACTTTCGCGACGTTCGCGCCGCCGTCCAGGCGCTGGCCGGACAAAAGGACCGGGCGTTGACGTCGCTGGAGGCCGAGGCGAAGACGACGATACCGATTTCTGTCGGCGACCTGCGCTGGTCGCCCAACTGGGACAGCCTGCGTGACGAGCCGCGCTTCCGGCAACTGCTCGCGGACAGCGAGGCGGGGCAGAAGTCGCAGGGTGGACCCTGAGCGGAATGCAGGGTCGAAACGCGTGTCGCAAGCGCATGCCGCCGGCCTGCCGGATTGCCGTGGCCCAGGTTGATCCGATACGGGATTTTCGCCCAAAGTCGTGCCTGCAGGGTGGTATTCTGACGTCAGTCTGACGACAGTGCCCGGGAGACATGGCAATGCGTTACGAAGACGAATATCGCCGTTCGATCGAGCAGCCGGAGGCGTTCTGGGCCGAGCAGGCGCGCGCGATCCACTGGCACAAGCCGCCGCAGGCGATCCTGGAGTATACGAATCCACCTTTTCGCAAGTGGTATGCCGGCGGCCAGACCAATCTCTGCCACAACGCGATCGACCGGCATCTGGACGCGCGCGGCGACCAGGCCGCGCTGATCGCGATCTCGACCGAAACCAATGTCACGCGACGTCTGACCTATCGCGAGCTGTACCGCGAGGTCAATACGTTCGCCGCCGTGCTCGCCTCACTCGGCGTGAGCAAGGGCGAGCGCGTGGTGATCTACATGCCGAACATGGCGGAGGCGGTATTCGCCGTGCTCGCCTGTGCGCGCCTGGGTGCGGTGCATTCGGTCGTGTTCGGCGGCTTTGCGTCGCACAACCTGGCGCTGCGCATCGACGATGCAAAACCGGTGCTGCTGATCTGCGCCGACGCCGGCATGCGCGGCGGCAAGGTGATCGCCTACAAGCCGCTGGTCGACGAGGCGCTGCGGGCGGCGAAGGCGCCGCCGGCGCATGTGCTGATCGTTTCGCGCGGACTGGACGGCGACATGCAGCTTGTCGCCGGACGCGACCTGCTGTACGACGAACTGCGCGGCGCGCACGAAAACGCCGAGGTTCCGGTCGAATGGCTCGAATCGAACGAGCCGAGCTACCTGCTCTACACCTCGGGCACGACCGGCAAGCCGAAGGGCGTGCAACGCGATGTCGGCGGCCACGCCGTCGCGCTGGCGCTGTCGATGCGCACGGTGTTCGATGTCGGGCCGGGCCAGGTCATGTTCTCGACCTCGGATGTCGGCTGGGCCGTCGGTCACAGCTACAACATCTACGGACCGCTGATCGTCGGTGCGACGTCGCTGCTGTACGAAGGCCTGCCGATCCATCCGGATGCCGGCATCTGGTGGAGGTTGTGCGAGCAATACGGCGTGCGCACGATGTTTTCCTCCCCGACCGCGATCCGCGTGCTGAAGAAACAGGATCCGGCCTGGCTCAGGAAGTACGACCTGTCGAAGCTGCACTGGCTGTTCCTGGCCGGCGAGCCGCTCGACGAACCGACTGCGCGCTGGATCACCGAGGGGCTCGGCAAGCCGGTCGTCGACAATTACTGGCAGACCGAGACCGGCTGGCCGGTACTGTGCCTGCAGCCAGGGCTCGACATGAAGCCGATCCGTTTCGGTTCGCCGGGTTTTCCGAACTTCGGCTACAAGCTGCGCGTGATCAACGAGGTGACCGGCAAGGATGCCGAGACCGGCGACAAGGGCGTGCTGGTCATCGAGCCGCCGCTGCCGCCCGGCTGCATGACGACGATCTGGCACGACGACGCGCGCTTCGTGCGCAGCTATTTTTCGCATTTCAAGGAGCTGCTGTACAGCTCGCTCGACTGGGCGATCCGCGACGCGGACGGGTATACCTTTATCCTCGGCCGCACCGATGACGTGATCAACGTGGCCGGCCACCGGCTTGGCACGCGCGAGATCGAGGAGTCGGTCGCGACGCACGCGGCGGTCGCCGAGTGCGCGGTGATCGGCGTGAAGGACGAGCTCAAGGGGCAGGTACCGATCGTGTTCGCGACGTTGAAATCCGGCGCTGCCGATGCCGCTGCGAAAAACGTTGCCGCGAGGAGCATGCAGCAATGCGTCGTCGACCTGCTCGGCGGCATCGCCAGGCCGTCGCGCGTCTACATCGTGGGCGCCCTGCCGAAGACGCGTTCCGGAAAACTGCTGCGGCGTTCGCTGCAGGCGCTGGCCGAAGACCGCGATCCGGGCGACCTGTCGACGCTCGACGACCCGAACGCCCTGGAGGAAATCCGCGGCGCGCTCGAGCGCGGGCCCGAGGCGGGAAGTTGAAGCGAAGCGCTTGTCCGCGCTTCATGCCGAGCTGATCGTCCACCGCCGAATAGGCTAAAATGCGGCGTTTGGAACAGGAACCGACATGAGCCAAATCCA
Source organism: Rudaea sp. (assembly GCA_035606275.1). GTDB lineage: Bacteria > Pseudomonadota > Gammaproteobacteria > Xanthomonadales > Rhodanobacteraceae > Rudaea. Next base: position 2,974 of record DATNFS010000057.1, on the reverse strand, counting down.
GTCGCCCGGCACGCGCTTTCGCGCGGCGCTCGCCGCCGAGACCCCGCTGCAGGTCGTCGGCGCAATCACCGCCTACGCCGCGAAGATGGCCGAGCGCACCGGTTTCCGCGCGCTGTACCTGTCCGGCGGCGGCGTCGCGGCAAATTCGCTCGGCATGCCGGACCTCGGCATCAGCACGATGGAAGACGTGCTGACCGACATCCGCCGCATCACCGACGCCAGCGGACTGCCGTTGCTGGTCGACGTCGACACCGGCTGGGGCGGCGCATTCAACATCGCGCGCACGGTGCGCTCGCTGATCAAGGCGGGCGCCGGGGCGCTGCACATCGAGGATCAGGTCGCGGCCAAGCGTTGCGGTCACCGTCCCGGCAAGGCGATCGTGCCGAAAGACGAGATGGTCGACCGGATCAAGGCGGCGGTAGACGCGCGCAGCGATCCCGGCTTCGTCATCATGGCGCGCACCGATGCGATCGCGGTCGAGGGACTGCAGCCGGCGATCGAACGCGCCGTCGCCTGCGTCGAGGCCGGTGCCGACATGATATTCCCCGAGGCGATCTACACGCTCGAGCAGTACCGCGAGTTCAAGCAGGCGGTGAAGGTGCCGATCCTGGCCAACATCACCGAGTTCGGCCAGACGCCGCTGTTCACGACCGACGAATTGAAATCGGCCGGCGTCGACATCGTGCTGTACTGCTGCGGTGCTTATCGCGCGATGAACAAGGCCGCGCTGAACTTCTACCAAACCGTGCGTCGAGACGGTACCCAGAAAGCTGCCGTGCCGACCATGCAGACGCGCGCGGAACTGTACGATTTCCTCGGCTACCACGCCTACGAGCAGAAGCTCGACGAACTGTTCGCGGCAGAACAGGAACAATGAGCGTGCTTGCGCGCAGCTGCGCCCGTGGGTGGCGGACATGAACGATGACCGGCTGCCGCAGGCTACGCGTGACGCGCTTGCACGGCCGCCCGGCCGCCGCCACTGGGACGGCGTGGCGGCAGTCATTGCGGCGCTCGTCGGGCTGCTCGCGCTGACCGTATCGGGCTACACGGCCTACCTGCAGCGCCAGCAGGTTCGAGCACAGGTGTGGCCGTATCTGGAACCCGGCATGTCCGGGTCCAAGCGTGAAGTGGTGCTGTTCAACAAGGGCGTCGGCCCCGCCATCATCCACAGCGTGAAGATCCTGGTCGACGGCAAGCCGCAGCGCAACTGGTCGGCGGTTTTCTCCGCGCTCGGGATCGACTACGACCATCACATACCGTACTCGACCATCAACGGCGTCGTGATTTCAGCCAACGACCACATCGACCAGCTGCTGTTTCCGACGGCCGAGGACTTCAACCGCTATGCGCGCCAGATCAAGCGCGTCGAGCTGAGGCTGTGTTACTGCTCCTCGCTCGACGAATGCTGGACCTTCGACGACGCGGCGACTCTTCCCGGCGAGTCGCACAAGCCGGTGGCGCAATGTCCGGCGCGCGGCGACGACGAGTTCGTGGACTACGAAAACGCCGAGCCGACGCTGCCCGCGAGCACCCCGGAAAAAGACAATCAGGAAAGCAAATCATGAGCGAACCAGCACAGATCCTGCCGAAGGCAAAGAAATCCGTCGCGCTGTCCGGCGTCGCCGCCGGCAACACCGCGTTGTGCACGGTCGGCCGTACCGGCAACGATCTGCACTACCGCGGCTACGACATCCTCGACGTCGCTACCACCTGCGAATTCGAGGAGATTGCCCACCTGCTCGTGCACGGCAAGTTGCCGAACCGCGCCGAACTGGGCGCGTACAAGACCAAGCTGAAATCGCTGCGCGCCATTCCGATGACGGTCAAGGCCGTACTCGAACAATTGCCGGCATCGACGCACCCGATGGACGTCATGCGTACCGGCGTTTCGGCGCTCGGTTGCGTGCTGCCGGAGAAGGAAGACCACAATCATGCCGGTGCGCGCGACATCGCCGACCGGCTGATGGCCTCGCTCGGCTCGGTGCTGATGTACTGGTATCACTTCGCGGTCAACGGCAGGCGCATCGATGTCCAGACCGACGACGATTCGATCGGCGGCCACATCCTCCACCTGCTGCACGGCGAGAGGCCGTCCGCGCTCTGGGTGCGCGCGATGCACACCTCGCTGATCCTGTACGCCGAGCACGAGTTCAACGCCTCGACCTTCGCCGCGCGCGTGATCGCCGGCACCGGCAGTGACATGTACTCGTGCGTGGCCGGCGCCATCGGCGCGCTGCGCGGTCCCAAGCACGGCGGCGCGAACGAGGCGGCCTTCGACATCCAGAATCGCTACGAGACGCCGGACGAGGCGGCGGCAGACATCCGCGCGCGCGTCGAGCGCAAGGAAGTCGTGATCGGCTTCGGCCACCCGGTCTACACGGTCAGCGATCCGCGCAACAAGGTCATCCGGGAAGTCGCGCGCGAACTGTCGGCGGCGCAGCAGAACATGAAGATGTTCGACATTGCGGCGCGGCTCGAATCGACCATGTGGGAGATCAAGAAGATGTTCCCGAACCTCGACTGGTTCAGCGCGGTCAGCTACCACATGATGGGCGTGCCGACGGCGATGTTCACGCCGCTGTTCGTGATCTCGCGCACCTCGGGCTGGTGCGCGCACGTGATCGAGCAGCGCATCGACGGCAAGATCATCCGGCCGAGCGCGAACTATGTCGGTCCGGAGGACCTGAAGTTCGTGCCGCTCGACCGGCGCACCTGAGCGACCGGGGCCGCGAACTGCTCCATCGCCAGCCGGCTTGAACGTCCGCGGTTATGCTGGCCGTCAGGTTGCTGAATGTAAGGTGATATGCCGAGCGGCGGGGCGATGGCGGCCGCGCCCGGATGCCGGAGGGATGGCGCATGGGTTCTGCACGGACACTCCACGTTGTCGCGCTTGCTCTGTTCATGGCGGCGTCGACTTCGCGCGCCGACGTGCCGGAAGCGCTTGACCGCGTCAATCTGGCGGTCGGCGGCTTCT
>DATNFS010000056.1:0-7042 GCA_035606275.1 Rudaea sp. | reverse complement strand
CGGTTCGAATTCGTTCAGCGGCAGGAAGATCGCGTAGTTGTCCTTGCCGCGCTCGGCCTTGATCGCCGCCATCGCGCGGCGCCATTCGTCCCAGTCGCGCGGCGCATGGTCGAAGCCGGCCCTGGCGAGCAGGTCGGTGCGGTAGAACAGCAGGCGCGTGTCGACGTACCACGGCACGCCGTAAAGCATGCCGTCGATGACGTTGGTGTCCCAGATGCCGGAAAAATAGTCGTCGCTGCGCACGATGCGCGATGCGTCGACGTACGGCTGCAGCGGCTCGAGCGCGCCGAGCGCGGCGAACTCGGGCACCCAGGTGTTGCCGAGCTGGCACAGGTCCGGCAGCGCATCGCCGGCAAACGCGGTCAGCAGTTTCTCGTGCGCGGCGGTCAGCGGAATCTGCTGCACCTCGACGCGCACGCCCGGATGCGCGCGCTCGAATTCGGGCAGCAGCTGGGCGACCACTTCGCCCTCGCGGCCGATGGTCCAGAACCTGATTGTCGTGCCGGACCTGTCCTGGCTGCACCCGCCGGCGGCGAATGCGAGCGCCAGCGCGAGCACCCGCGCAATGCGCCTCATCGGCACGCGCGACACCATCGCAGCAGCACCGCCAGCTGGCGGCCCCGAGCCGGACGAAAGCGGCGCCGGAATACTCGCGCATCGGCCGACGCGGCGGGCCGGATTGCTGCGCACTTGGGTCCAGAGGATTCCGTTGCCATCGCCTTCGGATCATCGCACCGATCGGGGTCTTCTGCGCATCCCACGACAGCTCCCTCCGGGAGCGGGAATCGCCCCCCGTCCCGCTCGACAAACGGCGCTGTGATGCGGTGCGGACCGGGCACGGCAGGGTTTGTTGCAGTGCTTTTGCAATCCGTTATGAAAACGTTTACATTCCGCGAATACTACCGATTTTGTAAACGATTGTGTACTTGTGCCGCAGGGCGCGGAATTGCGCGGACGCGTGTGGCGACAACGCACGACGGATTGTCAGGTTTCCGCTGTGCCCATGTCATCGCACTGCGCCGCGCGGGGCCGTTGCGGCAAATGGCCAGGACTGCCGCGGCTACCCAATCATCCGACCATAACTAGAAATCCCCCGGAGGAGCGTCATGAACAAGCGTCTACCGTTGCAAAGAAAGCTGCTCGCTTCGCTGATCCGGACTGCGGTCATCAGCGCCGCCTTCGTACCGGCGATCTCATGGGCACAAAGTTCGGATGCCAACCTGCGCGGAAAAGCGCCAGCAAACTCGGAAGTTACCGCGAAGAACCTCGCCACCGGCGCCGTGCGCCGCACCAAGGCCGCTGCCGACGGCAGCTACGCCTTGGTTGGGCTGCCGCCGGGCTCGTACCAGATCGATGCCGGTCCCGGCACTGAACGCACCGTCACGCTGAGCGTTGCGTCGACCGGCACACTCGACCTCGGCGCCGAAGCCGCGCCTGCCGCGGCTGCCACCGCCACGACGACGCTCGAAGGCGTGTCGGTCACGGCGGCCAACCTGACCGAGGTGAAGACGTCCGAAGTCGGGACGACGATCTCGTTGCACCAGATCCAGACGATTCCACAGGTTTCACGCAACTTCCTCGAATTCGCCGACACCGTGCCGGGCATGGCCTTCACGGTCGACTCGAGCGGCCATACATCACTGCGCGGCGGCGCGCAGAACAACAGCTCCGTCAACGTCTTCATCGACGGCGTCGGCCAGAAGAGCTACGTCAAGGAAGGCGGCGTCAGCGGCCAGTTCGCCAGCCAGGGCAACCCGTTCCCGCAATTGGCGATCGGCGAATACAAGGTCATCACGTCGAACTACAAGGCCGAATACGACCAGATTTCGAGTGCCGCGGTTACCGCCGAGACCAAGTCCGGCGGCAATGAATTCCATGGCGAAGTGTTCGACACTTATACCGACGACAACTTTCGCGCGGAGACTCCGTCCGAACAGCACGCCGGCAAGCAGACGAAATCGCAGGAGAAGGAATACGGCTTTGCGATCGGCGGACCGATCATCCAGGACCAGATGCATTTCTTCTTCAGTTATGAAGCCAAGCGCTTCGATACGCCGATCACGGTCACGCCGGGCGTATCCCTGGGTGGCGTGAATCTGATCGGGCTGCTGCCGGCGAACGTGCAATCCCAATTCGGGCCCTCCAACCTGCCGTTCCAGGAGGATCTCTATTTCGGCAAGATCGACTGGGAGTTTTCCGACCGCGACCGCATCGAGGTCAGTTCGAAGGTGCGCAAGGAAAACGAAACCGACAACGTCGGTGTCGCAACTGCCGCTTCCGCCGGCATCGACACGCTCAACAACGACACGCGCATCGACGCGCGCTGGCAGCACAGCGCCGACAACTGGTTCAACGAGGTGCTGCTGACCTACGAGAAATCGTTCAACGACCCGTCGTCATTCGGTCTTGGCAACGGCGCGGCCTACTCGGTCAACGTCGGCGGGCAGGACCAGACCATCATCAACACCGGTCCGGCCTCGCCGCTGGCGACCCAGCACAAGGGTCAGCAGGGCAATGCGATCGAGGACAACCTGACGTTCAACAACTTCAACTGGTACGGCGACCATACGATCAAGCTGGGCGCCAAGTTCAAGGACGTCAAGCTGACTGCGCAAGACGCCGAGCTCAACAATCCGCAGTTCACCTACAACGTCACCCCGGGCGGGACAGACACCCAGCCGTACAAGGTGTTTTTCCCGGCCAGCGCGCCAGGACTGAGCCCCGTATCGACATCCAAGAACAAGCAGTTCGGCACCTACATCCAGGACGACTGGGCGGTCAACGAGCACCTGACATTGAACCTCGGCGTACGCTGGGATTACGAGGAGTCGCCGGCCTATCTGGACTACGTGACGCCGGCGAACGTCGTCGCCGCGCTGAACGCGCCGAATCCGGACCCGACCGCACCGGCCGGACAAACCTACGCGCAGGCGCTCGCGCTCGGCGGCATCAACGTCAACAATTACATCAGCAACGGCCACAACCGCAGCGCGCCGAAGAACGAGTGGCAGCCGCGTCTTGGCTTCTCGTACGATATCAACGGCGACGAGCAGCACGTCGTGTTCGGCGGCGCCGGCCGCGCCTACGATCGTGACTTGTTCGACTACCTGCAGCTCGAGCAGACCAAGCAGGCCCTGTCGGAGTTCACGTATTTCTTCCAGGACGGTTCCGGCAATTGCCACCTGAACAACACGCCGTGCATCGCATTCGACCCGAAATATCTGCAGGGTCTCCAAAACCTGCTGCCGCTGGCGGCGGCGAGCAACGTCGGCAAGGAAGTCGACCTGATCAACAACAACATCAAGGCGCCCTATTCCGACCAGTTCAGCATCGGCATGCGCAACAAGGTCGGCGACTGGAATACCAGTGCCGCCTATGCGCGCATCAACAGCAAGGACGGCTTCGCCTTCACGCTCGGCAATCGGTACCCGGACGGTGCGTTCTGGCACAGCTGCGGCGCCGGCTGCGCCTCGCAACCATGGGGCAACGGCGTGCCCGGCTTCGGCAATTTCATCGTCGGCAACAACGGCATCGAGACCAAGACCAACCAGATCCTGCTGTCAGCCGAGAAGCCGTACACGCGCGAGTCCGGCTGGGCCGCAAGCTTTGCCTACACCTACACCGATGCCAAGCAGAATCGCGACATCAACGAACACTACTCGTTCGATGAGGCAACGATTCACGACTATCCGTTCATCGACTCCAACGCCGCGCCGAAACACCGCTTCGTCGCAACCGGCAGCATCGATGGTCCGTGGGGCATCACCTACGCCGGCAAACTGACGCTGGCGACGCCGACTCCGCACAATGACATCGCCTGTTACGGCGTACTGCAACCGACCGGAAGTTACTGCACGCCGATCGCCGGAACGCCTTCGGGCAGCGGAAACGTCAACGATCCGAACGCGATCGGTCCGCAGAGATTCGGCATTGGCGGGAAGATCTTCGGCTATCGCGATGTCGACTTCCAGGCGACCAAGGATTTCGATCTCTCCCATGGCATGAGCCTGTACCTGCGCTTCGACATCCTCAACATATTCAACTACCACAATTACTCGGACTACATCACGAACTACGGCGGAAATGGCGTGCTGAACCCGTTCCCGGTCAGCTACAACAAGTACGGCAACATCACGTTCGTGCCGCGCGAGTACAAGTTCACGCTCGGCTTCCGCTTCTGAGCAGGACGGCGTTTGCGGCTGCCCGACGCGTCTTGCGCCACCTCACAAAGCCCGCCTCGCGGGCTTTGTTTTGTCGGACCCTTTGCGTGCTTCGGCCGACGGCGCTATTTTCAACGCCGATGCTTCGCTTGAACCTCCCTGCCGGACAACCATGAACGACCAGCATGTGCGCAACATCGTGGTCGTCGGCGGCGGCACCGCCGGCTGGATGGCCGCGTCCGGCCTGGCCAAGGCGCTCGGTCCGGACTATTCGATCCGGCTGATCGAGTCCGAGGAAATCGGCATCGTCGGCGTCGGCGAAGCGACCGTGCCGCACCTGAAGATCTTCAACAACATCCTGGAGATCGACGAGATCGAGTTCGTCAGGAAGACCCAGGGCACGTTCAAGCTCGGCATCCAGTTTCGCGACTGGGGCCGGCCGGGCGATTCGTACATCCACGGCTTCGGCACGATCGGCCACGACTACGGCTGGCTGCCGTTCCACCAGTACTGGCTCAAGCTGTTCAATGCCGGCAAGGCCGCCGACATCGGCGCGTATTCGCTCAACACAGCGGCGGCGCCGCTCGGCAAGTTCATGGCTTCGGCCACCGATGTGCCGGCGCACTCGCCGCTGGCCAACATCGCCTACGCCTACCACTTCGACGCCGGTTTGTACGCGCGCTACCTGCGCGCCTATGCCGAGAAGATCGGCGTGCGGCGCACGGAAGGCAAGATCATGTCGACGCAGCTGCGGCCGGACAACGGCTTCGTCGACACGGTCACGCTCGAAAGCGGCGAGAAGATCGGCGGCGACCTGTTCATCGATTGCTCGGGCTTTCGCGGCCTGCTGATCGAACAGGCGCTGCACACCGGCTACGACGACTGGACGCACTGGCTGCCGTGCGACCGCGCGATGGCCGTGGCGTGCGAGAACGTCGGACCGCCGACGCCGTACACGCGCTCGACCGCGCGCCCGGCCGGCTGGCAGTGGCGCATTCCGTTGCAGCACCGCACCGGCAACGGCTATGTCTATTCGAGCAGCCACATCAGCGACGACGAGGCCGCGGCGACGCTGCTGAAGAACCTCGATGGCCGCGCCCTGGCCGATCCGCGCCCGTTGCGCTTCACGACCGGCGCACGCAAGAAGTTCTGGAACAGGAACGTGGTCGCGCTCGGCCTGGCCAGCGGCTTCATGGAGCCGCTCGAGTCGACCAGCATCTACCTGATCCAGTCCGGCATCCTGCGCCTGATCAACCTGCTGCCGGAGCGCGACTTCAGCGACATCGTGATCGATCGCTACAACGCACAGGCGCGCTTCGAATACGAGCGCATCCGCAATTTCCTGATCCTGCATTACAAGGCGACCGAACGCGACGACACGCCGTTCTGGAACTATTGCCGCACGATGAGTGTCCCAGCCGAACTGGAACACGTGATGGACCTGTTCCGCGACAGCGGCCGCTTCTATCGCGAGGCCGACGAAATGTTCGCGGTCACGAGCTGGGTGCAGGTAATGCTGGGCCAGCACGTCCAGCCGCGGCGCCACCATCCGATGACCGATCTGATGCCCGACGCGCAGCTTCACGAGTTCGTCGATGGCGTGCGCAAGGTCATCGCCACGTGCGTGGATGCGATGCCGCGCCACGAACAGTTCATCGCGCGCTACTGCACTGCCGACAAGACGTAATCGCTTCGTGCGCGCTCCCGCGCACCCAACTTCCGGAAGTTTCGATGTCATCGCCCGTACGCACCCCACGCATCCGCTTCGTGATCCGCATTGCCCTGCTGGTGTTTGCGCTGGCGCTGCCCGGCTTCGCGCCCGCAAAAGGCCCGGCCAGCGGATTCGCGGCGCTGCCCAAAGCGCAGCAGGCCATGCTCGACGATGTCGAGAAGCGCACGTTCGAATTCTTCCTCGACAGCGCGAATGCGCAAAACGGCCAGGTGCCGGACCATTGGCCACAGGACGCCACCGGCGACTACTTCTCGTCGATCGCCGCGATCGGCTTCGGCCTGACCGCGTACGGCATCGGCGCCGAGCGCGGCTGGATCAAGCGCGCCGAAGCGGCCAGGCGCACGCTGGCGACGCTCAAGTTCCTGCACGAGGCGCCGCAGGGCGACGCGCCCGACGTCACCGGCAATCACGGATTTTTTTATCACTTCCTCGACATGCAGACCGGGCGCCGCTACCACGCCATGCACTGGGTCGAGTTGTCGACGATCGACACGACCCTGCTGCTCGGCGGCGTGCTGTTCGCCGAGTCGTATTACGATCGCGATTCGAAGGACGAAAAAGCCATCCGCCAGCTTGCCGACGAAATCTACCGCCGGGTGGACTGGAAATGGGCCTCGCCGCGCGCACCGCTGGTCGCAATGGGCTGGACACCGGAAGCCGGATTCATCCATGTCGACTGGCATGGCTACAACGAGGCGATGCTGCTCTACGTGCTCGCGCTCGGCTCGCCGACCTACGCGATCGAGCCGGACGCGTGGCGCGCGTGGTCGGAAACCTACGACTCGACCTGGGGCGGTTTCCAGGGCCAGGAACACCTCGGCTTCGCGCCGCTGTTCGGGCATCAGTTCAGTCACGTCTGGATCGATTTTCGCGGCATCCAGGACGACTACATGCGCAGCCACGACCTGGACTATTTCCAGAACAGCCGGCGCGCGACATTCGCGCAGCGCGAATATGCGATCCACAATCCGATGCAATGGACCGGCTACAGCAGCACGATCTGGGGCCTGACCGCATGCAACGGTCCGCGCGCGGCGACGCCGAAGGGCGAACCGGATCGCTTCGCCAACGATCCGAAGACGTTCTACGGCTACATCGCCCGCGGCGCCGGGCTGCGCGGCACGATCGACGATGGCACGATCGCACCGAC
>DATNFS010000055.1:0-11127 GCA_035606275.1 Rudaea sp. | reverse complement strand
GTCAGGCCGCGCTTGACATAGATTGCCGCCAGCTCGCGCAACTCGCCGGCGCTGTCGGTCTCCAGTTCCTTGCGCTCGGTTTCGGTCTCGGCCTCCTCCATGTCGGCCTGCGAGCTGACCGAGACGTACTCGCCGGCTGCCATTGACATTGCACCGGCAACCAGGCTGGCAACTCCGGCGGTCAGGATCGCCTCGTGCGAAGCGTGCGCTGCGGCGACGCCGACGATCAGGCTGGCAGTCGACACCACACCGTCGTTCGCTCCAAGCACGGCCGCGCGCAGCCAGCCGATGCGGCTGGTCAGGTGCCGTTCGCGGTGATGAAGGCGACGTCGTGGCATTGTCTTTCCGTTGGCGTCTACGGGTCGGCCGCGGCTGGCATTATCGTTTAGTGTCGACGCGCACGTCGAACTCGCCGTCGGCAACCCTGGCGCGAAGCGGCGTGCCGGCAGGCGCCTGTGCCACCGAGCGGACGATTTCGCCCGTGGCCGGGTCGGTGAGAATCGCGTAGCCGCGCTGCAGCGTTGCCAGCGGGCTGACCGCATTCAGGGCGCGCGCAAGTTCGCGCGAACGCGACCCGGCGAGCTGCAGCCGGGCGGCTGACGAGCTGCGCAGGCGGCGCGACAATCCCTGCAGGTGCTCGCGCCACAGCAGCACGCGCGAGCGCGGGTGGCTGCGGCGCAGGCGCAGGCGCAAGCCGCGCAGCCGCTCGCGGCCCGCACGCAGGCGCGTGCCCGGATGCAGCATGCGCAGGCGCGCCTGATCGTGGTCGACGCGTTGTGCCAGCGCGCGCAGGTGCCGGCGCAGCGTCGACGTCAGCACGTAGCGATCGCGTTCGATGCGGCGCCGCAGTTCCGCTGCATCGCGCACCAGCAGCTCGGCCGCCGCCGAAGGCGTCGGTGCGCGCAGGTCGGCGACGAAATCGGCGATCGTGAAGTCGATCTCGTGCCCGATCGCCGAGATCACCGGAATCGTGCTGGCATGGATCGCGCGTGCGACACCTTCGTCGTTGAACGCCCACAGGTCTTCGATCGAGCCGCCGCCGCGCGTCAGCAACAACACGTCGTGGCGCGCCGCCTTGCCCGCCGCGCGCAGCATCTTCATGATTGCCGGCGGCGCCTCTCTGCCTTGTACCGCAACCGGCAGGATCTCGATCTCGGCGAGCGGGAAACGGCGCGCAATGACCTGCAGCACGTCCCGTATCGCGGCCCCGCTGGGCGACGTGATGATGCCGATGCGCCGCGGCGAGACCGGGATCGTGCGCTTGCGCGCGGCATCGAACAGCCCTTCGGCGGCGAGGCGGGCCTTCAGCGCCTCGAAATCGCGCAGCAGCGCGCCTTCGCCGGCTTCCTCCATGTGCTCGACGATCAGCTGGAATTCGCCGCGCGCCTCGTACAGGCTGACGCGGGCCCGCGCCAGCACGCGCTGGCCGTCGGCCGGCTTGAAGCGCAGGTACTGGGCTTTCATCCTGAACATCGCGCAACGCACCTGTGCCTGCGCGTCCTTCAGGTTGAAGTACAGGTGCCCGGAAGCCGGGCGCGAGCAACCGGAAATTTCCGCCTCGATCCAGACCAGCGGAAAGGAATCCTCCAGCAGGTCGCGCGCCATGCGCACGAGTGCGCTTGGCGTGAGCACGTCACGGCCGGGGGGCTGCGGCGGGAGCTGAAGGGGCAGGGACATCGAACGCGCAGGGTAACCCGCGTGAACGTCCCGCGCCAAGACTCGATCCCGATTCAGGCGGCGCCGGGCGTCGCGATGAAGCGATCGAGCGCCTGCGCGGCCTGCGCGCGGACCTTGCCGCGAAGCAGCGGCGTCCAGCCCAGCAACAGGCCGGGCGGGCCCAATGCCTGTCGCGACCAGCGCCAGAAATCGAATTCGTCGATGTGTTGCGCGATCATTCCGTCGGCCAATCGAAAGCGGGCACGGATGACGTTGTGCACCTGCCTGCCTGTTCCGGAAAACGTGTACCAGGCCTGCCAGTCGGCGCTTGCGCTCGAGTCGTCGCTGACCAGGCCGGCAAATTCGACGCGCAGGTCCGCGCCGCGCGAGCAGAGCATTTTCCACATCGCGCCGATGCGCGCGCCGCGCAGGTCGAATACGGGGTCACGAAATGTCGCGTCGGCGGCGTAGCAGGCGGCCATGGCTTCGCCATCGCGCCGCTGGAAGGCGCGGTAAAAGCCTTCGATCAATTCGCGATTCGCAGGGGCGTTCATGCGGGCCTCCGGTCAAGGGCAGCGCTCGAGATCGATGCGGCCTTCGACCTGCGTCGCATCGTATGCGTGCAATCGGGGATGACCGGGTCGCATCCACGCAGGCAGGTTGCGCCACTGATCGCTTTCACTGTCCTTCCAGGGCCTGCTTGAGGCGCCTGACCGCCTCGGCCGATTCGGCTTCGATGCGACGGCGCACGAACAGGCGGTCGAGCAGCTCGCCCAGCAGGTTTGGCATCGCGTAGACGAATTCCCGGCGAAATGCAGTGTCGTCGCCGCTTGGCGCGAGCGTATAGGTGATCGTGCCGTCGCCGCCGCCGGCGACCTGCCCGCCGATGGCCCAGCGCGATGGCGCATCGCGCGCGACAACTCGCCAGGTTATCGAACCTTTGCGTCCGGCAACACGAAATTCCTCGGTGACCTCTTCGCCGACCTGCAGCGAATGGTCGGTCGCGCCGTGCAGGCCGAGGGAGGATGGATGCCAGACCAGCCAATGCGCCGGCGTAGTCACGAAGTCGAACACCTCGGCGATCGGCCGGGCGATGGTGGTTGTCGTCACGATCGTCGTCATTGCGGCAGCGCAAGTCAGTCGACGTGTGCTGCGCGCACGCGATGGTACGGAAAGTCCTCGGCAAAATCGGCGCCCTGGTTGGAACCTTCGATGCGTGCGGTGAAAGAGCCGTCGTTGTTGTGCCGGTAGATGATGCGCTTGAGGTGGTCGCCGTTGCCCGCGTTGACGAACACGACCTGCGTGCCGTCCCAGCTCTGCAGCGGGAACTCGACCGGCGGCTTGCCGCGCGGCTGGGCGACGTAGAACACGCCGTCGGCGCGCACCGAAATGCGCATGAATTCGAACGAGGCCGTTGTTCCATCCTTGAGCGTGCGGCTCATGCCGAGCATCAGGTCCGACGCGGGTGACGTCCAGATTTCCTCGATGCGGCGGCCGCCGTCATCGTTGATCCACGTTCCGGCGAGCCAGGACAACACGTCGAGCTTGATATGGGCCGTGGCGGTCGTCGCGTCGCGGCCATGGTCGCTCAGCTGCGCGTCGAACCACCGATGCACCGCGGCGACGATTTCGGGCGTATGGGCGCTGTAGGTGATCTCGGCGCCGCCTTCGATTTCGCGATACGTGACATCGAGCTCGTCCGGTCGGGACGCACGGATTTCCGCCAGCCCCGGCATGTCGGCTCCGTGGATGGTCGCCGGCTGGGTAAAGTCGCGACGCGCAAACGCGTCGGCGATTTCGCTCAGGTGCGAGCGGATCATCGCAACCTGCCCGGGTGCGTCGCCGCGCACGAGCACACGCTGCACTCCGCCATCGGCCGTCTTGTCGAAACTGTGGGTGGTCCGCTCGAGCGCAAACGGCATCACCTGCGCACCCTTGTCGCGAACGTCCTGCTGGCGCGCCGTTTGCCCGGCAGCGAAAGGCGGGCCAAGCAGCCCGAACAGGACAAGAATCAGAACTGGATGTCGTTGCATCGGGCGCTCGCCTCGCTACTCGGGCCGTACGGCAGCCGGTTCGCCGCCTGATGGCCCATAGAAGACGACCCAGGCGGCGAAATCCGTCGTGAAGTTCTCGAAGCGATGCCCGACATGGGCGGCAACGAATAGCGCGTCTCCGGCGCGGAATGGCGAGCGCTCGCCGGCGACAATGAATTCGCCCGATCCGGAAATTACAAAGTATACTTCGTCACGGTCATGCGGCGTCTGCGGATCGGAACCGACCGGTGCGTAGATCTCGACTTCGAGCGTGCCGTGCCGAAACGCCTCGATGAAGCGCTCGCCGTCGGGCCAGCGGGACGTCACCGGCCCCGGAAGGCGCGCGAGCAGATCGGCGGCGGAAGCTTTCAGCATATGCGGCATTCGTATATCAATCGTGAAGCAGGAACCAGCCGGACCGCAGCAGGCCCATTGGGCCCCGGGATCCTTGTGTCGTCGAACGCAGGCTCGCCCGCATCAGCCATTTTCAGCGCCTGACGAAGTCACCCCGGGGGTGCGCCGAGTGATCGCGATGACTGCGGAATCGTCGGCGGCAGCTTCCTTGTCGGTGTGTCCCGCCATGGTTTTGGTCACGCTCATCGCTCCGTCGTTGGCATCGCCCGGGCAGTCGCAGACACGCTCGACGCTTCCGTTCCGTCGGCAGAGCGGGCGGGAGCCGAGCGGTATCGATCATCGACGTACCAGGGCTTGCCGTCCTTGTCGAGGTATAGCCGCTGCATCTCGTCCAGATGGAACGGACGCGAGCCGATGCGGCCGAAGATCGCAATCTGGTTGCCTGATTCGTCGACGGCACGGTCGCGCTCCAGTCCGCGCGAAAGCGCCTGAGCGGGATTCTTGGTCGGATACCAGGCGATCAGCTGCGGCTTCGGATCAGGGCTGAAGCCGTAGAACTTCGGCTGTGATTCCGGGCTCGTCAGCTGGATCACTTCCAGGCCGTTCCTGCCGTCGGCGATGTAGGCGTACAGCGACGCATTCGTCGTCGCGACGACGACATCGCGCGCATCGCTGATCCTGCCGTCCGCGTTGAACATCGCATAGACGGCAGGCTTTTCCGGATTGGTCACGTCGATGATCGCCAAACCGTCGGAGCCGTCGGCCACGTACGCGTAGGTGCGGGCAACGTGCAGCTTGTGCGCGTCGCGCAGCGGAACGAATCCGCTGGCGACTTCGCGTGCGGCTTCGGGATGCGTGATGTCGACCACGTGCAAACCGTCCTTCGCAGTGACGAACAGGTAGCGGAACTGCACCTGCGCCGCATGCGGCCCGGCGATCGGCACGGTTGCGACGTAGCGCGGCTTCAGCGGATCGGCCATGTCGAGCACGACGATGCCGGCGTCCGCGGAAACGTAGAACGTGTTGCCGGCGATCGCGATGTGGCGCGCGCCCCTGAGCACGCCGTTGTCGTTCCAGGTCAGCTCACGCCTGAGGAAGTTGTTGAGCGAATCGCGGTCGTGCAGGGTCGTGATATCGGTGACGATCAAACCTTCTTCCGCGTCGGTAATGAATGCGTAGCGGTAGATCGGGTTCATCACCTGTTCCTGGTTCGCGCCCTGCATCAGTTCGCTCCGGTTGCGCGCGGGATCGACCGGCTGCGTCGTCGCCAGCACGACGCAAGTCGCATTCTGCGAGCTGATATGCGTGTCCTGGCCCAGCGGCGAGAACGGCGCGGTGATCAGCTTTTCCGAGAAGCCCTTGTTGGCGATGCTGGCGACGTCGTAGACGCGCGTGCCCTTGCTGCCTTCGGCAACGTACAGGTATTCGCCGCGCAGCTGGATGCATTGCGCATCGCCGGCGCCGCGCTCCTGCGCATTGGCCAGCTTCTGCCCGCGATCCTGGTGATGCTTGTACCAGTCCGGATAAGCATAGCGGTGCAGGTAGCTGCCGATGACGGCCTGCGGCTCGTCCCACTCCGTGACCTGCACGGCACCGACGCCACCGGCTTCGCCAACCCAGGCGTGGTAGCCGACGAAGTCGATGAACTTCGTGCCGAGCAACAGCGTTTGCGCGATGATCGCGTTATTGTCGTTCTTGTTCGACAGGTGGCAGTCGTCGCATTCCTTGGTCTCGGTCTTGCGTTCGGTATGCGGGTAGTGTGGCGCGAACGCCTGCGATGAATAGCCGGCGGCCGAGATTGGCGGCTGCTGGATGTAGATGCGTTCGCGGTTGATGTTGGTCGACGACAGAACCAGCGCCGACGACGAGCGCACCGGCGCGATCTTGTGATCCTTGATTTCGCCGTGGACGCCGAGGAAGAACATGTCATCGCGCGCGACCTGCGGGTTGTACGTGGCGAAGTTGCGCGTCGCACCGCCTTCGTACTTGTGCCGCTCGGTCTTCCAGTTTGCCTGGATCGGCAGGTGGCAGCCGCCGCAGCTGGTCGTCCACGACGTGTGGCAGGTGTAGCACAGCATCTTGTCTTCGTTGTGCGCGCGCTGGTCCTTCGGCACGTCGGCGCCCCAGCGCTGCGTGCCTGGATCCATTGCGACGGTATGGGCGCGCGTAGCCTTGGCGTTGTAGCGCGGCGACGCCGGGTTGGCCGTGTCGTTGACCAGGCTCATCGTCCACTCCAGGCCCGGCGTCACGGCTGACCGCTGGATCAGCCGGCCATCGACCCATTCGAAGCGCTTCTTGCCATCCGGGTTGCGGATCAGCAACAGGTCCCTGCCATATTGCGACGCTGCCGGCCCGGATGTCTTCAGCGTCGGCGGCTTGTCGACCGTGCCGTGACAATCCTGGCACTGGATCTCGACCGCGCCCATGACCTCGGCCTTGATGTAGCCGTCGCCGTGGTTGTCCTGGGCGAAGTGGCAGTCGACGCATTGCATGCCCTTGTCGACGTGGATCGACTGCAGATGCACGGCCTTTTTCCACTTGTCCGGATCGTTGTCCTCGATGATTTGGCGATCCTTGTCGAGCAGGTCGCCCTTGCGGTCGCGCGCGTAGACGCCGCGGAAATTCCAGCCATGGCCGTGGTAGTCGGCGAACTGCGTGTCGTGCAGCTGCGGATTGAGCAGCGAGACGTCGCGCATGAAATCGACGTCGCCCCACTTGCCGCGGATCGCGGCTTCTTCCGGATTGCGATCGAGAATTGCGCGCTGCTCGGCGTCGGTCGGATACTTCTGCTTCTGCGGCCACATGAACGGTGCGTCGGATTCGTAGTCCCACATCGTGTAGCCGAGCATCGTGTTGATGAACATGTTCGGCTGATGCATGTGGCAGATCATGCACTGGCTGGTCGGTATCTGGCGCGTGAACTCGTGCCTGATCGGATGACCCGGTTCGTTCCTGGGAATGGTCGGGTCGATTTGCTGCGAGGTGCCGATATTGCCGGCCTTCGCGTAGATCGCCGAGTGGAAAGGATCGCGGTCATTGGCGTAGACCACATGACACGACGAACAACCGGACGAACGATAGTCGCCGGGATTGTCGTTCGTGCCCATCAACCAGATGAACGGATCGTTGAGTCGCGTCTTGGTGATGTTGAGAACCGGGATCGAGATTCGGTTGCCGGTGCCGGAACCGCGGTTGGACTGCTTCAGGTCCGGGCGTCCGGGCTCCTCGAGGCGCTGGATCTGGCCGGCTTCGTCGGGCAGGCCGATTTCCGGGAACAGCGTGCCGATGTTGCGCCCGCCGCGTTCGAACACGCGAAAGATGTCGGCCACCGGCGTCGACTCCCAGCTCGGCATCGGATAGATCTTCGGCAGGATGCCGTGCGCGGTCATGTTTGCATCGGGCGTGATCTGCGAATCGGTCGTCGCCGGCAGCCCGTCCTTCGTGTACGCCTCGCCGAGGATCGAATGCTTGTACGGCAGGATGCCGTTGTTGTACGCGGCGGCGCCCCAGAACATCGCGGCGTTCGCCATCAGGCTTTTCCTGTTTGCCTCGATCACCGGCTTGTGACAGGCGCCGCAGGCTTCGTCGGCAACACGCAGATCGCCGGGATTGACGAAGCGCACGAATTCGAGCGACTCCTTCAGCAGCCAGGTATAGCTGCGCTCCGGATTCGCACTGGTCTTCCAATGCTCGGGGTAGCGCGGCAGCACGTGCGCCTTTTCCATCGTGGCCAGATACCCGGCCGACCAGCCGCGCTTGCCGCCGTCGTCGGCCGAATAGGTTTCGCCGGGCGGAGCCATGATTTTGGCATCGCCGCCGTGGCAGTCGGTGCAGCCGAGCACGACCGCTTCGTTCGCGTGCATCGTCTTGCGATCGGACTTCGTATGGCACGACACGCAGCCCGCCGACTTTTGCCCTGCGTCGTCCCAACCCTGGAAGGCGGGCGCCGCCGGCGTCGCAACGTAGGTGCGCTCGACCGGTTCTTCCTCGCCGCTGGCAAGTGCGATCACATTCGCGAGGGACAACAAGAGTGCCAGCATGCCCGCGCAGCCGGCCCGCGAAGGCAGGATGCCGAAGCGGATATTCGTGCAGCGGCTGTCAACCGCGTAGCGGGTGATGGCTCGAAGGGCAAGCTGCAGCAGCGGCAAGTCGATCGATCCTGATTCTGGAGCGTGCGAGAAGGCATAACTGCGCTTGCGCGGGAATGACGAATGAAGAGGAGAGGTCGCGTTCGCCATCGGATGCGTCCTCAGTAGGTCAGAATCACGTTGGCGAGCACCGAGTAGTACAGGGAATGTCCGGTGCCGAACAGGTTCTTGAAGCCCTCGCCGGGTCGCAGCGCGGCGCCGGACAGGCGCAATACGACGTTCTGCGTGAAATAGGGCCGGTAGATCCATGCGATCGACGCGTCGGTGCCGATGCTGCGCGCGATCGACGCCTGCTGGCGGGCGGCCTCCAGCGTTGCCGTGTTGTCGAACCACCACTGGTTGAGGTTGCCGGAGACGCGCGAGCGCGGCGTCAAATCGAAATCCGCGCCGATGCCGATCAGGCGCAAGCCGGGATTGTCGAAATTCGACTGCCCCTGTTCCTTCGAAGTGCGCAGGTCCATCAGCATGCCGTGCGGCTGGACCAGCGCCACGCCGCCGCCGCCGATCAGCGGAATGCCCTGGCTGATGATGTAGCTGGTATCTGCACCGGCGAAGATCGGATTCTCGAAGACCGCGTCGAAGCCATTCGATTTGTCGTCGTAGGCGT
This sequence comes from Rudaea sp., assembly GCA_035606275.1. Lineage (GTDB taxonomy): Bacteria > Pseudomonadota > Gammaproteobacteria > Xanthomonadales > Rhodanobacteraceae > Rudaea. The sequence continues at coordinate 2,329 of DATNFS010000055.1, read as the reverse complement.
TCTTGTCGCCGCTCGCGTACGCTCCGGACAGGCGCAAGCGAATCCAGTCGAAATCCATCGACGCTTCGGCAGCCAGGAAGCCGGCACGAATCTGCGTTGGTTCGTAGACAAACACGCCATGTGACTGGCGGCCGATGGCGTAGTAGCCGGACGCAGTGAGGTTGACGCGCCCGATATGGCCATCGCCGTTGTAGCCGAGGTAGGTCACGTCGTAGCTGCGGGGCAACTGCAGGCCGATCGCGGCGGGACGTTCGATGAAGCCGTTGGAATCGTAGAATCGCGTGTCGTCGTTGTGGTTGTAGACCACCGTCGCCTGCGATGTGTAGCCGGCCCACGGCCAGTCCTGCCGGTAGACATTGGCGAGCAGGAGGTCGTCGTGGCGCGGCGATTTCGTGACATCGTTGAGGCCGGAATTCAGATCCTTTTCCAGTCGACGGAAATAGGCGATGTTGTATTGCCAGCGGTTGTTGTCGCGATTGCCGAACAGGCGGATGCCTGGCTCGCTGTCCTGGAACAGGAAGCCACGGAAGTCGGTCGAGAACGGCTGGATGCCGATGCGCAACGAGTCGAAGTCGTAGCGCGAGTCGACGTCGCGCAGGTGTTTGTCGATGAACAGCTCCTGCACGCCGACGAAACCATCATCGCGAATCCGGCCAAGGCGCGGATCGATCTGCAGTGCTCGCGCTTCCTGCGTGTCGACGCGGTTGTAGTTGAACGCAAGCGTCGCCTTGTATTCGATTTCTGGCGGCTTGAATGTCGTGTCGCCCTTGTAATAGTCGGCGCTGGCGACGAATGTCTGCACGAAGGCCGACTGATGGACGCGACCGAGCAGGTCCAGTTCGCCGGGGCGGCCGGTGTCCTGCAGTCCGACCGGTGTCGGCACGCTCTGCGCCTTGATCACCGAATCGGAGATGAAACTCAGGCTGAGAAAATGATCCTTGCCGTCGATCGGCTTGTCGCCCTTGAGAACATTCGGGTTGTAGGGATCCGTCAGCGGGAACCTGAAACCGAGGGCCTCCATGATCCGCCAGCGGTCGGGCACGGGAATGAAGCTGCCGGCCTGATCGACCGGCGCCGGCGGCACCCCGTTCGGATTCTGGATGCTGAATTCGGGCGGCGGTTCGTAGATGTGACCCGGGCGACGCCGCGGAATCTGCGATTCGTACGGGTCGTAAGTCGGAGCGGGCAGCACACCGAGCAGCTGCAGCCACGCCGACGTTGTCGCCGTGGGTTGCTGTGCCAGGGCCAGCGGACTCAGGCAGATCAGGGGAAAGGACGCCATCGCGACGGCATGCGTCCGCTTCAATGCACGCATGTCACTTCCCCTCGCAGACATTGGCGTCATTCGTGTCGAGGAACGGCGCCATCGGACACTCGACATAGCGCAGGTGGGTGCCCTGCGGCGCGAGCTGGTCCGCGCGCATCGCGACGGGAGCGTTGCCGATCTTGCCACCGAGTGCGATGCCGGCATTGTTGAGGCCGAGGAAGCTGACCATGTCGTCCTGATCGACGCCGTCGCCGGACACGCCGATGCCGCCGACCAGCTTGCTGCCGCGATAGATCGGCACGCTGCCGGGGAAAATCTGGATGCCGTTCGGCAACCGCGGTATACCTGTACAGTTTTGTTCCACGTCGGGCAATTTCGGCAGGATCTGACCGTTGACGCTGACGACAAAATTGTTTTGCGGCGCCGGCAGAGGCAGGTTCTGCAGGTAGAACGCAACGTGGAAGGCGAGGCGGTTGTATACCAGGTCGAGTTGCTGCCCGACGTTGAACGGGCTCCATTGGGCGATCGGATAGCTGAATGGTCCGGACGGGGTGCCGTCGATGCCGTCGGGAAAAAACGGTCGCGCCAAGTTTCCGCCGGCGCGGTCGGTGAAGGCAACGGCGCCGTCGCCGAGGGCGTTGGGCAAGCCGAGGAAGCTGCGCACGCGGCTGACATAGTCGCTCAGGTGGCTCGTGGCGACCAAGGTGAAGCGGGCGGTTCCGGCCGCCGGATCGATTTGGTCGGAGAGATAGTCGGCTGCTGCGGCGGTAAATACCCCGGGCGCGGCCGACGCGGCGGCGGAGAGGTCGCCGGCGGCGTACGCACCGGAGTTGAACATCGCCGTGCGCGCCTTTTGCAGCGCGACATCGATGCCGAAGACCGGCGCATCGCGTGTACGTGCGAGGCCCAGCACGACGCCGTTGGTGTCGACGATCGACACGGACACGCGCGCCTGGCTGCCGAGCGGATTGCGGATCTGCGCCCGCGCGCGGTTCGCGACGGCAAGCGCCTGCTCCATCAGGATCTGTACCTCGCTCGCGCTCAGCGCGTCCGGACCGTCGC
>DATNFS010000054.1:0-13162 GCA_035606275.1 Rudaea sp. | reverse complement strand
CGCGGAGGACGCGACGTTCGGGTTCTCCGAGGTGAAGCTCGGGATCATCCCGGCCGTCATCTCCCCGTTCGTGCTGGCCAAGATCGGGCCGGGAGCCGCGCGCCGCTACGTGCCCACCGGCGAGCGGTTCGGCTCCGAAGTCGCGCTGCGGATCGGGCTCGTCAGCGAGGTCGCCGCGGACGCCGACCACGTGGTCACGGAGCTCCTCACCTCCGGCCCGGCAGCCGTGCGGGAGGCGAAGCGCCTCGTCCGTCCCGATCCAGGAGAAGGCCGTGCGCTGGCCGAGCTCGCCGCCCGAATGCGGACGAGCGACGAGGGCCAGGACGGCCTGCGCGCGTTCCTAGAGCGGCGAAAGCCCGCCTGGATCGACTGACGGCGTGCGCCGTCTTCTGTTCCTCGTCGGCGGGCTCGTCTTCGTCGACACGATGTTCTTCGCGGCCCTGACGCCGCTGCTGCCCGACTACGCGGACAAGTACGACCTGTCCAAGGCGGGAGCGGGCGTGCTCGCCGGCGCCTACCCGATCGGCGTGCTGATCGGAGGCATCGACTTCTCCGACCTTGTGCTCAAGATCGGCACGCCCGTTGCCGACGCCAAGGGCGTCGTCACCGGCGGCGCGATCATCAAGTACGGCGTATTCCTCAACACGATCTTCCAGTTCATCATCGTGGCGATCGCGATCTTCCTCGTCATCAAGCTGATGAACCGGCTGATCAAGAAGGAAGAAGCTGCGCCGGCGCCGCCGAGCGCCGAAGTCGTGCTGCTGACGGAGATTCGCGACACGCTCAAGGCGAAGGCCTAGGCGAAGACGCACGCTCGGCGCCAAGAACTTCTCGCTCCCCAGCGGTTTTGTCGTTGCGGCGAGGCCGGGCCGAGGAGCGGTTCAGCGCATTTCCTCGACCCTGCGCTGATGCGCATGCTTCCCCTCCCCCGGCGGGTGCCGCCATGTCGGCATGGGGGGAGAGGCTTTTGGTTTCTCTAGCGCTTGCGGAAGTTCTTCCGTTCGGCCGCGGCAACCTGCTGCCGGTACCATTCGCCGAACAGCACCGCGGCGCTTGCCGCGACATTGAGGCTTTCGACCGCGCCGCTGCCCGGTATCGTCACATGACGGCCGGCGCGATCGACCAGCCCCTGGCGCAGGCCGCTGCCTTCGGCACCCAGCACGAACGCGACGCGGCCCGGCAACGTTGCCCCGTACAGCGATTCGCCGGCGCGCGGCACGGTCGCCACGACCTCGATCTCGGCATTGCGCAACGCGCCGAACACGTCCTCGCCCGGCGCGGTCTGGGCGATCGGCACGGCTTCGGCGCCGCCCTCGGCGACGCGCAGCGCGGCGCCCGACACGTTGAGCGCCGACTCGCGCGCCAGGATCAGCCCGTTCACGCCGAAGTTGGCGGCGCTGCGCAGCACCGCGCCGAAATTGTGCGGGTTGCCGACGCCGTCGAGCCAGACCAGCAACGCCGGTTTCGGCGGCGGCAGGCGCTGCAGCAAAGTGGAAAGAGATAGAAGTGGACGCCGGCGCACCTCGAAGCAGACGCCTTCGTGGTGCTGGCTCTGGGTCAGCTTGTCCAGGTCGGCGGCCTCGACGACGCGGTAGCCCAGGCGCTTGTCGACGCACCAGGCCAGCACCGGCTTGAGCGCTGCCAGGCGCGACTCGAGCAGATAGACCTTGCGCACGTCATCCGGGCGGCGCTGGAAGACCGCCATGCATGCGTTGATGCCGTAGACGCGCATTTCGTCGGCATTGCGGCGCTGCTGCGCGGCGGTGGGCACGGCGCCGGATGGGGCTGGTTTTGATTCGCGCATTGGGGCAGGCGTACGGGAACGAATTGATTCGAGCTAAAGATTGAACCACGCAGAACACGCAGAACACGGAGAAAGCAATAACCTGATATGGAATCGTGGCCCTTGCAGGTCGCGCAGGTAACCTAGCATGTCCACCGGATCATGCGCCGCAATCGACATGCCGCAGACTGTAGATGAGCCGGCGCAAGCGAACGTTTGCTCCAAGCCTTTCGTGGGGCCACTCATCTGGCTTTGCTCCGTGTTCTGCGTGTTCTGCGTGGTTCAGTCTTTGCTCCATTTCTTGTCTCAATCGGCCACGATTGCCGGAGCGCGCGTCTGTTTCACCGGGCGCAGCAGCAACAGCAACGGAATGGCAACGATCGTCATGATCATCATCATCCAGAAATCGTTGAGGAAGGCAATCGCCGTCGCCTGGCGCGTGACTTGTGCGTTGAGCACCGCCATCGCCGTGGCTTGCGGCAGTTGCATGGTGGCCGACAGGTGGGCGACCGCCGGATCGAACACCGTGATGCGTTCGGCCAGTTCGGCGTGGTTGATCTGCGTGCCGCGCGACAGCAGCGTCATGACGATCGAGATGCCGACGCTCGAGCCGATGTTGCGCATCAGGCTGAAGATGCCGGCGGCCTCGGTACGCGTCGACATCGGCAGCGTCGAGTAGGCAACCGTCGAGATCGGCACGAACACCAGGCCCAGGCCCAGGCCCTGGATGACGCCGCAGGTGACGATCATCGCTTCCGGTACGTCCGGGCTCCAGCCGGCCATCTGCCACAGCGAATACGCGGTCAGGCTCATGCCGATGCCTGCCAGCAGGCGCGCGTCGGCGCCGCGCGCGAGCAGGCGGCCGACCACCATCATCGCGATCAGCGTGCCGACGCCGCGAGGCGCCAGCAGCAGGCCGGTCGTTACGACCGGATAGTTCATCAGGTTCTGCAGGAACGGCGGCAGCAGCGCCATCGTCGCGAACAGCACCACGCCGAGCACGAAGATGAAGATGTTGCTGGCGAGGAAGTTGCGGTCGCGGAACAGCCCAAGGTCGAGGAACGGCTTCTTGCTCGTATACCAATGCACGCCGTACAGATAGAAACCGAGGAACGCGAGTCCGGCCTCGATCTGGATTTCACTCGCGCCGAACCAGTCCTTCTGCTCGCCGCGGTCAAGCATCAGCTGCAACGCACCGATGCCGATCGCGAGGAACGCGAAGCCGCGCCAGTCGAAGCGCGAACTGCGCGTTTCGTCGGTCGGCAGGCTTGCGGCGACGCCGAGCAGCGCCAGCGCGCCGATCGGCACGTTGATCAGGAATACCCAGTGCCAGCTGTAGGCGTCGGTCAGCCAGCCGCCGAGCGGCGGCCCGAGGATCGGTCCGATCATCACGCCCATGCCCCACAGCGCCATGGCGGCGCCGTGCTTCTCGCGCGGATAGACGTCGAGCAGCGTCGACTGCGACAGCGGCACGAGCGCGGCGCCGAACAGGCCCTGCAACAGGCGGAACGCAACCATCTCGCCGATGTCGTTGGCGATGCCGCACAGGACCGACGCCAGCGTGAAGCCGGCGATGGCAATCAGCAGCAGCCGCCGGCGACCCATCACCGAGGCCAGCCAGCCGGTAGCCGGCGTCGCGATCGCCGCGGCGACGATGTACGAGGTCAGCACCCACGAGACCTGGTCCTGCGTCGCCGACAGCGAACCCTGCATGTTCGGCAGTGCGACGTTGGCTATCGTGGTATCGAGCGCCTGCATCAGCGTCGCGAGCATTACCGAGACGACCAGCAGGCCGCGGTTGGCGACTTCGTTGTGGGTGGCGGCCTGGCTCACGGCTGAGTGTCCCCCTCTCCTGCAACAATTCCATCCACGAGGGGTGTGCCGGGCTTTGGCGCGGCCCTGCCGCGTGCCGGCGAACGGCCGCACACCGATGTGCGGAGCCGCCTTGCGGGCACAGGATCGGCGATGAGGGCCACCGTGAGAGGCAAGCGCATCGCTCTTGCGGCGCGCCGGGGAATCGCGTTGCGCCGCCCCCTCCCCCCGAAATTCGGGAGAGCGGACTGTGTCAGTGCTTCGCGCCTCGACATGTTTGCTTCGCAGGACTCCTTACGGAGTCAGCGCAACCTTGACCTGCGGCGGCGTCTGCTTCTCGCCCTGCAGGCGCCCGAGCAGCGAGTTCTGCCGGCCCGTGTCGATCTCGACATCGGCACTCATGCCGGCGCGCAGAACCGGACCGTTGCCCTGTTCGTCGATCGCCAGGCGCACCGGGATGCGCTGCACGATCTTGACCCAGTTGCCGGTCGCGTTCTGCGCCGGCAGCAGCGAGAACTGCGAACCGGACGCCGGCGAGATCGACGCGACATGCGCCTTCCACTTCCTGCCCGGATAGGTATCCACCTCGATCGTTGCGGCCTGGCCGACGCCGACGTTGGTCAGGTCGGTCTCCTTGAAGTTCGCGTCGACCCAGAGCGAGGTCGTCGCCACCAGCGGCATCGCGGCCTGGCCGGCTGCGAGGAAATCACCCGGCTGCAGCGTGACCTTGCCGACGACGCCGTCGATCGGCGCGCGTACGGTTGCATGGTCGAGGTCGAGCTTGGCCTGTTCGTACTGCGCCTGCGCGAGCTTGAAGCCGGCGAGGTCCTCGTCCTTGGTCTTGGGCAGACCGCCGAGCACGCTTTCCGCCTTGTTCAACGCCGCGATGTCCGAATCGCGCTTGCCGCGCGCGTTGGCGAAATTGTTCGCCGCGTCGTCGACGTCCTTCTGCGCGACCAGTCCCTTCGCGCGCATTTCCTTCATGCGCTCGAACTGGCGCTCGTTGACGCGCAACGCTTCCTCGGCCGAGGTCAGGTCGGCCTGCGCCGAACGATAGCCGGCGCGGCCGGCATCGAGCAGACTGCGCACCGTTTCCATCTGCGCGTGCATGCGCGCCATGGCGATTTCGAGCGGCTGCGAATCGATCCGCAGCAGCACGTCGCCGGCCTTGACCGGCTGGTTGTCGTGCACCAGCACTTCGACCACGCGCCCGCTGATCTGCGGCGCGATCGTCGCATGGTCGGCCTGCACGTAGGCATTGTCGGTCGACACGAAGCGGCCGGACGTCAGGTAGATGTAGCCGGCGATGCCGAGCACGAGCGCAGGACCGACGATCCACAGCAGCGTGTTGCGGCGCTTGTTCGTCTTCTTCGGTTCGGGGGCGGCGATTTCCGGCGCGCCGAATTGCTTGTCGGTCATGATGTTTCTCCTGGACTTGCAGGTACGTCATCCAAAGCGTTGAGGTTGTCTTTCATGCGCGCCAGCACGCTCATCATCGATTTCATTTCCGCGGCGCTGACGCCGCGCTGCGCCTGCCGCAGAAGCTCGCTGGCGATCTGCTCCATGTCGTCGACCACCGCGTGCGCCTTCGGCAACAGGTGCAGGCGCCAGACGCGGCGATCGCGCGGGTCGGCGCGGCGTTCGATGAAGCCGGCCTTCTGCAGGCGGTCGATGACGCGGCCGACCGCAATCGGTTCCATCTCGAGGAATTCGGCCAGTTCGTTTTGCGTGATGCCTTCGCCGTGGTGCACGCGCTTGAGCGCGCGCCACTGCGCGCGGGTCAAATCAAAGCGGATCGCACGCCGGTCAAACTGCTTGCGCATCAGCCGCGTCAGGTCGGTGACCAGGTATCCAAAGCTGGTTTTTTCTGTCGTGTTCATTATGGCTACGCATATTATAGCCTAGGCAGGTATTTATCAATACCTGTCAGTACAATAATTGCTGGGGCCTTTGCGAGGAAGAACTTAACCGGATGTTTTTGCTTGTTTTTTTCCAGTTCGCGGATCCCGCCGACAGCCGGGACGCGGCTCGCGTTCAGGCAGCGCCCGCGCTCGGACGTCAAGTCAGGAACCGCGAGTCGCGTTCAGCGCGCTTTGGGGCGGCATCACGCACGATCGCCACTCCTGCGGCCCGTGCACGCAAATGATCAAGCGCAGCATCAAACTGTTTTCGATCGTCGTCGGCGCCATGCTGCTGCTGGTAGTCGTTGCGATCGCCATCGTCGCGACGTTCGACTGGAATCGCGCGAAGCCCTGGCTTTCGCGCACCGTCGCCGACGCCACCGGCCGCTCGGTCACGATCGACGGCGACCTGCGCGTGACCTGGCGCCGCGATCCGGACCTCGACGGCTGGCGCTCGCTGCTGCCGACACCGCACGTGACGGCGGGCAAGGTCGTGGTCGGCAACACCGCTTGGGCGAAAAAGGCGCCCGATTTCATCCGGGCGGAGAGCGTCGACTTCGACGTCGCCGTGTTTCCGCTGCTCGCCCATACCATCTCGATCCATGAAATGCGCTTCGCCGCGCCGCTGGCAAATCTCGAGCGTCTGGGCGACGGCCGCGCGAACTGGCACCTGACCGTCGATGGCACGCCGGCCACCGACTGGACCATCGACATCGGCAGCATTGCGCTGGACCGGGGCAAGTTCACGTTCTTCGACCATCAGCGGCAGATCGATGTCAGCGGCGATCTCGATGCGCTCGGGCAATCGATCCCGTTCGACGACCTCGTCACGCAGCAGGTACGGCAGGCCCGCAACGAGGTGCTGTCGCGCATCGGCCCGAAAGCGACGAAGCGCTTCGAGGAACGCGCGGACAAGCGCGCGCAGGATCAGGACGGGCGGCGCAAGCGCCTGCAGCAGTACGCGTTCGCTTGGTCCGCGCAGGGAACCTATGCGAAGGAGGCGTTCAAGGGAACCGGCAAGCTCGGCGGCGTGTTTTTCCTGCGCGATCCTGACCGGCCGTTCCCGCTGCAGGCGGACGTGCGCATCGGCGACACGCGCATCGCCTTCGTCGGCGTGCTGATCGATCCGACGGATCTTGATTCGCTCGACCTGCGTCTGTGGCTTGCCGGCAGCAACCTGTCGAAGCTGTACGACATTGCGCAGATTCCGCTGCCGAATTCCCCGCCCTACGCGATGGAAGGCCGGCTCGACGGGCGTTTCACGCATGGCGCCAAAGACCTGCACTACCGCAACTTCACCGCGCGCATCGGCGAAAGCGACCTGAGCGGCGATCTGGAGTACGTGAGCAAGAACCCGCGCCCGCTGCTTTCCGGCAAGGTCGTCTCCGACGAGTTGCAGTTTCGCGACCTGGCGACATTGATCGGCGCGGATGTCCAGGACGCCAAGTCGTCGACCGGCAGGATCATCCCGGTCACGCCGTTCCGGCCGGAGCGCTGGCGCGTGATGGACGCCGACGTGCAATTCAGCGGCGATCATGTGTTTCGCGATTCCGAACTGCCGATCCACAAGGTCGAGACCCGTATCCGCATGGATGATGCCGTCCTGTCGCTCGACCCGTTCAAGTTTCGCTACGCCTGGGGCGATGTCGAATCGACGCTGCGTTTCGACGGCCGCGCCGCGCCGATCAAGGCAACGTTCGACCTGACCGCACGCGACATGCAGCTCAAGCATCTGGTGCCAGGGCTCGCGGCCGACCAGCTCACGCTCGGCCGCGCCGACGGCGCCGCGAAACTTGCCGCCAGCGGCGATTCGATCGGCGCGCTGCTCGGTGCCGCCAGCGGCGAACTCAAACTCGTGCTCGACGGCGGCACGATCAGCAAGGGGCTGATCGAAACCGCGGGGCTGAACCTGCCGAACATGGTCGTCACCAAATTGTTCGGCGACAAGCCGGTGAAGATCGACTGCGCCGCCGCGGACCTGGTCGCCTCCGGCGGCATATTCGATTCGCGCACCTTCATCGACACCGATATCGCGTTGATCGCGGTTACCGGCAAGGTCGACTTGCGCAATGAAACGGTCGACCTGGTCGTACGCCCGGACAGCAAGGGCATCCGCCTGCTGTCGCTGCGCTCGCCGCTGCACGTGAAAGGTCCGTTCAAGAACATCGACGTCAGCATCGACAAGGGCACGCTGCTTGCGCGCGCGGCCGGCGCAATCGGGCTGGCGGCGCTGGCGGCACCCGCGGCGGCGCTGTTGCCGTTGACGTCGACCAACCTGGGCAGCAGCGAAAGCCGTTGCGAAGCCCTGGTCAGGCAGATGCCGAAGATCCCGGCGGGCGCGACCAAGACCGCGCCGAACGGAAAGGCGCCTGCTGCAACCGGCAGCGGTGTGGCCGAACAGCCGCGGCGCGGCGGATAATCCCCGACCCGGCTGCAGGCCGACGACGAGCCCTCGCACCGATGTCGCAGATCGAAATCATCGAGGCCGACATTACGACGCTACAGGTCGACGCCATTGTCAATGCAGCGAACGAATCGCTGTTGGGGGGAGGCGGCGTCGACGGCGCCATCCACCGCGCCGCCGGCCCGGAGCTGCTGGCCGCATGCCGGGCGCTGCCGCAGGTGCGTCCGAACGTGCGTTGCCCTGCCGGACAGGCGCGCGTCACGCCCGGATTTCGACTGCCGGCGCGGTTCGTGATCCACACGGTCGGGCCGGTATGGCACGGCGGCCATTCCGGCGAGCCGGGGTTGCTCGCCGCCTGCTATCGGAATTCGCTGCAACTGGGCCGCGAGCGCGGCGTGGGAAGCATCGCGTTTCCCGCGATCAGCTGCGGCGTCTATGGCTATCCGCCCGATGCGGCGGCGGAAATCGCCGTGCGCGAAGTCCGCGCCACGCTGGCCGAACCCGGATTGCCCGGGCGCGTGATCTTCTGCTGCTTCAGCACGGGCATGACGCAGAACCTGAAACGCGCGCTGGCGAAGGCCGCGGACCTGCCGCCGGTCGACTGACGGCAGCGTGATAACCGATCCTTCGCATCGCGGCGGCCGCCGGGGAGTATGATCGGCAACATCGCTCCGGAGGATGGACATGAACTCTCCCGCCTGTCAGTCGTGCAGCGCAGCGACCCGTCGCCGTATCGCTCTTTCCGTCCTGCTCCTCTGCGCACTTGCGTGTGCCAGCGCCATGGCCGCGGAGACTGCGATCCCGTTGTCGAAGGCGCAGTTCGGCGGCCAGTGCGCCGAAGGGCTGGCCACGGGCCGTCATGTCATGACCGACTGCTCGATCACGTGGACCGACAAGGACGGCAAGCTGTACTGCTTCAAGAACGACGCGGCCAAGACCGAATTCCTCAAGGACACGAGCGGCAATCTCGAACGCGCGCGCACCTTCATCGCGGCGAGCAACGTGCAGTCGACCGAGGAAGCAATGAGCTACTTCGACAGCGGCGATGCCGAGACGGTCGTCAAGTCGCATGTCGAGGAAAAACTCAAGGCCAACGGCGGCGTCTATCCGCTCGAAGACGCGACCAACGGCGAGAAACTCAAGCTCGCTTTCGACGGCATCGATTTCACGCGCACGATCGACGGTTACGGATTTTTCCCGGACGTGAAGTTTCACGATGCGAAGGACGCGCAGAAGAAATACCTGGTCGATTTCTGGGTCGTCCCGGCCGGCGGCCAGCTGCAGATCCAGGAGACGCGCATTTACCAGGCGCCGCTGCAGCAGGAAGGCAAATGGGTCACGACGGCGCGCCAGCCGATTCCGTGGTGGTGGATTCCCGCGTCCGAGCATCCGGGCCACGTCGCGCAGAAACGCAGCTGGGAAGTCATGTCGGCGGTCGAGCAGAACGCATTGCAGACGAGCCTGAAGGACGGCGGCGTGTTCAAGCTCAAGGACGACAAGACCGGCAAGGATCTGGACCTGCAGTTCATCGACACGCACCAGCCGATCCGCCAGCTCGACGACAACGGCCACTTCTTCGCCTGTACCGACTTTCGCGCGGCCGGCACCAAGGACCAGATCTACGACGTCGATTTCTGGATCAGCGAGAAGGACGGCAAGATGACGGTCGACCAGGTCAAGGTGCACAAGGTGCCGGAGCTGAAGAACGGTCAGTGGGTGCAGATCGAACGCTACAGCTGGAAGGACCTCGGCGAATCGCACGTCGTGCCGTAGAAGCACAAGACCTTACACGGAGAACACGGAGAAAGAAGTACCTTGGCGAGGTGTCTCGGCCGTCGATCCATGACGACTGCGATTCTGTAGCTTGCGGATTCCATTATTCGGCAGGTTCTTCTCCCGCTGCTGCTTCTCTCCGTGTTCTCCGTGGTTCAGTCTCTTGATCCTGGTTGGTTCCATTCAATGCAAATAAAAACGGGCGCCGCAGCGCCCGTTTCGGTTGGCGTGTCAGAAACAGCGTCAGGCGGCTTTCTGCCACTGGCCAAGCGCGGCGAGGCCGTTTTCCTTTGCGCGCAGCGAGACGATCTTCTGTGCTTCGGCAAAGTTGGCCTGCATGTCCTTGGCCCAGAGCTTCAGCGCGGCCGACTGCATCGCGCGGCCGTACGAGAACGACAGCGGCCATGGGTGCGGGCCGATCTGGTTCATGGCATTGAGGTGCGCAGTGGCCTGCTCGTCGCTCTGACCGCCGGAAAGGAACACGATTCCCGGCAGCGCGGCCGGAACGGTCGCCTTGAGGCAGCGCACGGTCGCTTCGGCAACCTCGTCCGCACTCGCCTGCTCCGGGCAGTTCTTGCCGGAAATGACCATGCTGGCTTTCAGGATCGTGCCCTCGAGCATCACGTTGTGCTCGTACAGCGAGCCGAACAGCGAACGCAGCGTCGCCTCGGTCACGTCGTAGCAGACCTCGATGTCGTGCTCGCCGTCCATCAGGATCTCCGGCTCGACCATCGGCACGATGCCGGCTTCCTGGCACAGCGCGGCATAGCGCGCGAGCGCATGGCAATTGGCTTCGATGCAGGTGCCGCTCGGCGCGTCGTCGGCGATCGTGATGACCGCGCGCCATTTGGCGAACTTCGCGCCGAGGCGCGCGTACTCGTTGAGGCGTTCGCGCAGGCCGTCGAGACCTTCGGTCACGACTTCCCCGGGGAATCCGGCCAGCGGCTGCGGACCCTTGTCGACCTTGATGCCGGGCAGGATGCCGTTGTCGAGCATGATCTTGGTGAACGGCACCTTGGATTTCGTCGCCTGGCGGATCGTCTCGTCGTACAGGATCGCGCCGGAGATGTGCTCGGACAGTTTCGGCGCGGTCAGCAGCATCTCGCGGTAGGCGCGACGATTTTCCTCGCTGCTCTCGACGCCGACCGCGTCGAAGCGCTTCTTGATCGTCGCATTGGACTCATCGATCGCGATGATGCCCTTGCCAGGCGCAACCATCGCCTGCGCGATCTGCTCGAGCTGCTCGATACTCATGACGAAACTCCGCTGTTTTCGGTGTGCGTTGGCGGCCGGCCCGGGCCGCTGGGGGCGCGGATTATAGCGCCAGAACGGCGCGAAAGTCCCCGATTTTTCGCTGCCGGCCGGCCTATTTCGCGGGTGCCGCGGAATCCGCCAGATTGCAGGGTTCGATGACCCGTTTTCGTTCAGCGCGGTCGGCCGCGGCGGTCGACTCGGCGCCCGGTGCGTTGAACGGCATCACCACATAGGTAACGACCGGATCCTTGCCGACGTTGTCCCGGGCCGGCGCAAAACGCATGCCTTTTACCACGTTGGTTGCAACTTTGCCGAGCGGACCGGGCGGGATCACGCGTTCGAGCTTGACGTGGCTGGTCGTGCCGTTTTTCTCGATCACGTAGGAGACCGCGACGCAGGTCGGGGTGTTCAGGCCTGCACCCGAATTCGGCGCGTTGGCCTGCGCCGATTCCGGAACGAGCAACCAGTAATGCGCGAGGCGCTCCGGCGCGATCTTCTGCACGCCGGCGGGAAGCGCGTCGGCGCCGGGCGCCTGGGCCCGCGCCGCCGCGGCCGCCGCCAAGCCGAATGCCAGCAATACTCCACGTGCGTTTGCCATCGCCATGATGCCTGCTCCTAGAGATCGCCGAGACCCTCGGCGACGCCACCAGGCCCCACGCGCAGCAACTTCAGCGTATTCGTGCCGCCGTGCTGGCCGGTGTGGTCGCCGTGCGTGAGGATCACGCGGTCGCCTTCGGCCAGGCGCTGCATATTATACAAATGCTGGATCGCTGCCTTTGCCGCATGCGCCGGGTCGACGCCATGCGGGTCGAAATCGACCGGCGTGACGTCGCGGTACAGCATCATGCGCCGGCGCGCGCCCTGGCGCCGCGACAGCGCGTAGATCGGCACGCTCGAGCGGTAGCGCGACAGCCACTGCGCCGTGCCGCCGGACTCGGTCAACGCGACGATCGCGCGCGTACCGATCTGGCCGGCGAGGAACATCGCCGCACGCGCGATTGCCTGGTCGGGCCGGTCGACGGTCTTGTTCGCCAGCGCGTTCGTGTTCAGGTCGTCCTTCGGCTCGAACTGGCGCTCGGCGCCCAGACAGACGCGACGCATTGCCGCCACCGCCTTGTCCGGATGCTTGCCGGCCGCGGTTTCCTGCGACAGCATGACCGCGTCGGTGCCGTCGAGCACCGCGTTGGCGACATCGAGCACTTCGGCGCGCGTCGGAATCGGCGACTCGACCATCGACTGCATCATCTGCGTCGCGGTGATCACGACCTTGTTGCGCGCCAGCGTCTCGCGAATGATCTTCTTCTGGATGCCGGGCAATTCGGCATCGCCGATTTCCACGCCGAGATCGCCGCGCGCGACCATGACCGCATCGCTCGCGTCGATGATCTCGGCCAGCGCGAGGATCGCCTCGGCGCGTTCGATCTTGGCCACCAGCGCGGCCTTGCCGCCGGCTGCGCGCAGCAGGCTGCGGCTTTCGTTGATGTCGGCCGCCGACTTGGCGAACGAGATTGCAAGGAAGTCCGCGTCGAGCTTGGCGGCGAGGCGGATGTCGAGCTTGTCCTTCTCGGCCAGCGCGGTCAGCGACAAACCGCCACCGAGGCGGTTGATGCCCTTGCGATCGGACAGTGCGCCGCCGATCAGGACCGTGGTGCGGATCGTCGTGCCGGCGATCGCATCGACCTTGAGCGAGATCAGGCCGTCGTCGAGCAGCAGCGTGTCGCCCGGTTTTACATCTTTATACAAATTCAGATAACTGACACCGACGCGCGCGACGTCGCCGGGCAGCGCGTTGGCGTCGCACTCGAGCGCGAACCCGCGGCCGGGCTCGAGCAGCACCGGCGCAGCGGCGAACTTCGCGATGCGGATCTTCGGGCCCTGCAGGTCGGCCAATACCGCAACTTCCCGCCCGAGCGACACGGCGGTCTCGCGCGCTTCGCGTGCGCGACGCTCGTGGTCCTCGGGCGAGCCGTGCGAGAGATTCAGGCGCACCACGTCGACGCCTTCGGTGAGTATCTGCCGCAGCATGCCGGGCGCGTCGGTCGCCGGGCCCAGCGTGGCAATGATCTTGGTGCGGCGGACTTGCGCTTCCATCGTTCCGGCCCGGTTCAAAAAAGGCAAGCCGATAAGCTAACACAGCGTGATGAACGCGGCATGCATCCGGGTCCGGGCCGGCGACGCATGCCCACGGGCCGCGGGGCACTTGCCGCGACGTGCACCGACCCGCCGCACGGCACG
>DATNFS010000053.1:0-38742 GCA_035606275.1 Rudaea sp. | reverse complement strand
GAGGTCAAGGACCTGCTCGCCTACCTGCGCCTGATCGTCAACCCCGATGACGACGCGGCGTTCCTGCGCATTGCCAACGTGCCGCGGCGCGACATCGGCACGACGACACTGGAAAAGCTCGGCCGGCTTGCGCAAGCGCGTCACTGCAGCCTCCTGCAGACGGCGCGCAACGATGCCGCCCTGGCGCAGATCGCCTCGCGCCAGGCTTCGGCGCTGGTGGCCTTCGGCGAGCTGATCGGGCAGCTCGCATCGGCGGCGCACGAGATGGCCGCGGCCGAGCTGATCGAAGAATTGATCCGGCGCACGCACTATGAAGCGCATCTGCGCGAGCAGACCGGGGATCCGGCCGCGCAGCAGCGGCGGCGCGAGAACCTCGACGAGCTGGTCGGCTGGTTCCGCGCGATGCAGCGCAACGGCAGTGGCGCGCAGGACCTCGCCAACCAGCTCGCGCTGCTGACCCATGGCGATCGCGACGACGGCGGCGACGCAGTGCGCCTGATGACGCTGCACTCGGCCAAGGGACTCGAATTCCGCTTCGTCTACCTCGCCGGCGTCGAGGAGGGCACGCTGCCGCATGCTGCCGTCATCGACCAGGGTCCGGTGGACGAAGAGCGGCGGCTGTTCTATGTGGGCATCACGCGCGCCAAGGAGCGCCTGTGCCTGAGCTATGCCGCGCGTTCGCGTCGCTACGGCGAGATCGTCTCCAACGAGCCGAGCCGGTTCCTGGCCGAACTGCCGCAGGATGACCTGCACTGGGACGGGCGCGATGCCGGGCAGGACGACGCAAGCCGGCGCGAGCTCGCCTCCTCGCATATCGCCCGCCTCGCCGATCTGCTGGCCGATTGAGGTGACGGCGTAGCGCCGGCTGAATCCATAAAACTCATCATATTCAATGTGATATGTACCCAACAACACCTATTGCATTAACTAATGGCAGTAACTATAATGGGGCCGCGAATTTGTAAGCAGATTGCCCCGCGAACAAAGCCGAAGAACGACGTACTGATTCCCCTCCAGCGCAAGCTGGAACTCTGCCGGACGGCCATGCGCCGTCCGCTTTTTTTTCGGGATCGGCAAACGCAACCTGGCGCGGCAATCTTGCCATTGGCCGACCTGCTAACTAGAGTGACCGTCCCGCGCGTCAAGCATTCCTCCCCTGGGGTTTCACATGCACACCAAGTTCGCCCGTATCGGTCTGATCCTGTCCGTGGCCGCCTTTGCGGTCGGCTGCAACCAGCAGCCGGCACAAACCGCCGCCGCGCCCGCTGCGGCCCCGGCCCCCGCTCCGGCCGCGGCCGGTCCCGACGCCGCCATCATGGCGACCGTGCACGCGCTGCGCGCGAACAACATCGCCGCATTGCTCGACAACTCGCTGCCGCCGGGTGAGCTGGCCAAGGTCAAGGCCGACTGGAACACGGAAATGAACAAGGATCCCGTCACCGACGAGGAGCGGCGCAAGTTCACCGAGCAGATGACGCGGCTCACCGCCCCGGGTGCGGAAGACAAGCTGTTCGCCGAAGTCGAGCCGCAGCTCAAGCAGTTCGAGCAGCAGAGCGCCCAGCAGATGCCGATGATGATCGCGATGGGCCAGGGCTTCATCCAGAGCGCGATCCAGCAGAACAAGGATCTGACCGATCCGCAGAAACAGCAGACCGTGGCGTTGATCGACGCCACCGCGAAATGGGCGCAGACCGTCAAGTTCACCGAGCCGGCGCTGGCCAGGCAGGCGATCGCCGTCATCTGCAAGACCGCGCGCGATCTGAACCTCAAGACAATCGACGAGGTGCGCGCGCTGAGCTACGACCAGGCCATGCAGCGCGCCGCGATAGCCGTTGCCGGATTCAAGCAGCTGCTCGCGATCTACGGCCTGTCGATGGACAAAGCCCTGGATTCGGTCAAGACCGAAACGCTGTCGAGCGGCGCCGACACGGCCAAGGTCAAGGTGTCCTACACGGCCTTCGACCAGCCGTTCACGACCGAGACAGACCTGGTCAAGGTCGACGGCAAGTGGTACAGCAAGCAGGCGGTGGACCAGTGGGCCAAGCAGCAGAAGCGCGAGATGGCGAAGATCGCGCCCGCCGCCGGCGAACAGCAGCCGGCCGGGAAATAAGCTTCCGCCGCAGGCAACCGCGCCGGCAGGCGCGGGCTGCCTGCCCGCCGCACGCTGCGGACGTGCGCGCCTGAGCAACGGCGCATGTCCGTTACAATGACCTCATGGACCAGCCCGTAGCCTCCGCAATTCCGGCGCCGCCACTGGCGCCGTTCTGGCTGCGCGCACTCGGCCTGCTGATCGAACCGTGGATCCGCATCCGGCGCGAACCGGCCGAGCCGCGCGCGCAATACGACCTGACATTGCCGGTGTGCTACGTCACCGAACGCTACGGATTGTCCGATACGCTGATCCTCGAACAGGCCTGCCGCGAGGCCGGCCTGCCCGAGCCGTTGCGTCCGTTCGAGTTCGCCGGATTGCGCAAGCAGCGCGCGATGTTCGCGCTGTCGCGGCGGGACGGCTGGCTGTTCGGCCGGCCGCGTTCGCGCACGCATTCGGAAACCCTCGCGCAGCTGCTCGAGGGCGTGCGCACGCACGCGGACCTCGACATCCAGCTGATTCCGGTGTCGATCCTGGTTGGCCGCGCCCCGGACCGGCAAAGCGGCTGGTTTCGCGTGCTGTTCTCGGAAAACTGGGTCGTGGTCGGGCGTTTTCGCCGGCTGATCTCGCTGCTGTTGAACGGACGCGGCACGATCGTGCAGTTCGCCGCGCCGGTGTCGCTGCGCCAGTTCCTGGCCGACGAGCAGGAAGGCCCGAACGCGCTGCGCAAGCTGTCGCGCGTGCTGCGCATCCATTTCCGCCGCATCCGCGCCGCCGTCATCGGCCCGGACCTGTCGCACCGGCGCACGATGATCGAAGGCGTGATCAACGCCGCGCCGGTGCAAAACGCGATCGCGGTCGCGGCCAGCAAGGACGGCATCACGAAGGACCAGGCCGCGGCCAGGGCGCGCGCGTTCGCCTGGGAGATCGCCGCGGACCAGTCGCACCCGTTCGTGCGCTCGGTGTCGTTCATGCTGACCGGCCTGTGGGACCGCATCTACGACGGCGTCAGCATGCACCACTTCGACAAGATGCGGGCGATGGCGCCGGGGCACGAAATCATCTATGTGCCATGCCATCGCAGCCACATCGACTACCTGCTGCTGTCGTACCTGCTCTATCGCAACGGCGTGGTCGTGCCGCACATTGCCGCCGGCCAGAATCTCAACCTGCCGGTGCTGGGTGCGCTGCTGCGCCGAGGCGGCGCGTTCTTCATGCGCCGCAGCTTCAGCGATCCGTTCTACTCGACCGTGTTCCGCGAATACATGAGCCAGTTGTTCGCCCGCGGCGTGTCGATCGAATACTTCGTCGAGGGCGGACGTTCGCGCACCGGCCGCACGCTGGCGCCGCGCGGCGGGCTGCTGTCGATGACGCTGCGCAGCTTCCTGCGCGAATCGCACCGCCCGGTCGTGTTCCAGCCGGTCTACATCGGTTACGAACGGATCATGGAGGGCGACTCGTACATCGGCGAGTTGTCCGGCAAACCGAAGGAAAAGGAATCGCTGCTCGGCCTGTTCCGTGCGTTCCGCAAGCTGCGCGAAAACTATGGCAAGGTGACGGTCAATTTCGGCGAACCGATTTTCCTGACGCCGATGCTCGACCGCATCGACGCCGGCTGGCGCACTGCCACGGCCGATCCGGAAGCCAAGCCGACGTGGCTGAAGGGCGCGGTCGACGCGCTGGCCGAGCGCATCGTCATCAACATCAATCGCGCCGCCGACGTCAATCCGATCAACCTGCTGGCGCTGGCGCTGCTGTCGGCACCCAAGCATGCGATGGCGGAAAGCGACCTGGCGGCCCAGCTCGACCTCAGCCGCGCCCTGCTGACCGAACTGCCGTATTCCGACCGCGTTACCGTCACGCCGCTCGACGCGGCGAAGATCATTGCGTACGGCGAAAAAATGCAGATCGTGCAACGCATCGCGCATCCGCTGGGCGATGTGCTGGTCAGCGAGGGCCGCAGCGCGATCCTGCTTTCCTACTTCCGCAACAACGTGCTGCACCTGTTCGCGGCGCCGGCGTGGATCGCGTGCTGCTTCCTCAACAACCGGCGCATGGCGCGCGCGACGATCCTGCGCCTGGGCCGCCTGGTCTATCCGTTCATCCAGGCCGAGCTGTTCCTGCCGTGGGACGAAGACGGCTTCGTCGCCCGGCTCGAGGCGACGATCGATTTTCTGGTTGCACGCGGCGTGCTCGACACCGATACCGACCGGCGCATCCTCAGCCGCGGTCCGGGCCAGGGCGACGGCGCATTCCAGCTGCGCGCGATCGCGCAGAACCTGCTGCAGGCGTTCGAGCGCTACTACATCGCGATCGCGGCGCTGGTGCGCAACGGGCCGCATACGTTGTCGTCGGGCGAACTGGAGAACCTGTGCACGCTGACCGCGCAGCGCCTGAGCCTGCTGCTTGAATTGAACGCGCCGGAATTCTTCGACAAGTCGCTGTTCCGCGGCTTCATCCAGAAGCTGCGCGAACGCAAGGTCGTCTGGACCGACGACGGCGGCAAGCTCGACTTCGATGCCGAGCTCGAAGGCGTTGCGCGCGATGCCAAGGTGATCCTGTCACGCGAGATCCGCCACGGCATCCTCAAGCTGACGCCCGAGCGCCGCCAGGCGCTCGCGCCGCCGCCTTCCCAAGCGTCCGAGGAATAAGCAAGGAGCCTGGTAGGCGGATGAGCGCGGATTGAAAGTGCATCAGCGCGGAAACAGCCAGAACTTGGTGAGCGTGAAGCACTTCAATCCGCGTAATGCGCGTCCACGCTTTTCCGGGGACTTCCGAGCGTATGGCAGGAGCTCGCGAGCGGATTTGCGCGCATCGAACGGCATCAACCCTCGATGAAAAGATTTTGATGCGCGTGAATGCGCCTTCGATCCGCACACATCCGCGCTCAGTCTTATTCCTGGCAGACTGGTGCTAGGCGTCGAGATCCGGGATCAGCTTGTTCTCGAGATAGGCGATCATGTCCTTGAGCCGCAGCTTGCGCTTCTTCAGGCGCCGCAGCTGCAGCTCGTCGCACGCCGGATCGGCGGCCATGCGCGAGATCACGGCGTCCAGATCGCGGTGTTCGATGCGCAATTCCACCAGCTGACGCGAAATTTCAGCGGTATCTTCCATCGACATCCGACCAGTTGCTCAGGGTCGGCGACAATTCGCCGCTCGCCGGGCACGACCTTCGAAGCGGACGCGCCGAACTCGTACAATAGCATTCCTTGCCCCTCGTCCTTCAGCCCATGAACGCGATCGTCGCCCGCCCCGTCGAAGCCAACAAGCTGGCCAAGCGCCTGCGGCGGCAGGTTGGCCAGGCCATCGCCGACTACAACATGGTCGAGGACGGCGACCGCGTCATGGTCTGCCTGTCGGGTGGCAAGGATTCGTACACGATGCTCGACATCCTGCGCCAGCTGCAGGTCAAGGCCCCGGTGCGCTTCGAACTCGTCGCGGTGCACCTGGACCAGAAACAGCCGGACTACGATGCGAGGATCCTGCCGGACTACCTGCGTTCGATCGGCATGCCGTTCCAGATCATCGAGCAGGACACCTACAGCGTCGTCAAGCGCGTGGTTCCGGAAGGCAAGACGATGTGCGGCCTGTGCTCGCGCCTGCGCCGCGGCGCGCTGTATGCCCACGCCGAGCGCCACGGCTTCACGCGCATTGCGCTCGGTCACCATCGCGACGACCTGGTCGAAACCCTGTTCCTGAACATGTTCCATCACTCGACACTCAAGGCGATGCCGCCGAAGCTGCTGTCCGACGACGGCAAGCATGTCGTGATCCGTCCGCTGGCCTATTGCAACGAGAGCGACATTGCCGCCTACGCCGGACTGAAGGGCTTTCCGATCATGCCGTGCAATCTGTGCGGCTCACAGCAGACGTTGCAGCGCAAAGTGATCAAGCAGATGCTGCAGGAGTGGGAGTGCAGGTTCCCGGGCCGCGTCGAAAGCGTGTTCCGGTCGCTGACGAGCGTCGCACCGTCGCAGCTCGCCGATCCGTCCGTGTTCGACTTCGCCTCGCTCGGCAGCCGCGCGCGCGGCAAACGGCCGGGTCCGGCGGATTGGCTGCTCGGCCCGATCGATCCGGACCACGCTCCGGTTCACTGACAAACCGGATCCGAACCCGGTGCCTACTCCCGCGCCAGCCGACGGCGTCGCGGGCCAGCCTCTTACCCTTTTGCGAGTGTTTTCATGTGGTTTCGTAACCTGACCCTGTTCCGCTTTTCCAAATCCGCCGCCAAGACCCTCAAGGGGCTCGAGGCGAAGCTCGACAAGCATCGTCTGCGTCCCTGTGGGCCGATCGAACTGGCTACCCAAGGCTTCATTTCCCCGCATGGTCGCGACGAAGACGTGCTGCTGCATGAAGTTGGCGTGTTCAGCCTGCTGACCGCCGCGCGCGAAGACAAGTTGCTGCCGAACAGTGTCGTTAGCGACGAGTTGGGCGCGCGTTTGAGGAAGATGACCGAAAAAGCCGGCAAACCGGTCGGCTCGCGCGAGCGCAAGCGGCTCAAGGATGAAGTACTGACTGACCTGCTGCCTCGAGCATTCACGCGCCTGTCAAAACGAAATGCTTATCTGGACACGGAAAGCGGCTGGCTCGTCATCGACACTGCCAGCCGCAAGGTTGCCGAGGCCGCGGTGAGCCTGATTCGCGAGGCGTTGGGCAGTTTTCCGGCCGCGCCGCTGGTTCCGGACGAGTCGCCGCGGGTGCTGATGACCGATTGGCTGGCGCGCGGCAGGCTGCCGGCCAAATTGGCCCTTGGCGACGAGTGCGAATTGCGCGATTCTGGCGATGGCGGGGCGGCGCTCCGTTGCCGCCGCCAGGACCTTGAAAGCGACGAAATCCGGGAGCATCTGAAATCGGGCAAGCAGGCTTTTCAGCTCGGCCTGGTGTTCGACGAGCGGCTGAGCTTCAGCCTCGACGAAGACCTCGTCGTGCGCAAGCTTCGGTTTCTGGACCAGGTGCAGAACGAACTGGGTGACACCGAGGCGGAGTCGGCCGTGGCCGAACTCGATGCGCGGTTCGCGCTGATGTCGCTGGAACTGAGACGCCTGTTCGACAACCTGCAGGAATGGTTCGGATTGCCCCGACCCATGGACAAATAGGAGACCGGCCGCGTCAGCGGCGACAGCACATGACCAGCAGCGGCGCCAGCAACTATCTGGAACTGTCGACCCCTACCGGCGATACGATCAAGGTGTTGCGGCAGGCGCATCCGCGCGCGCGCCGCCTGCGCCTGACGGTGACTTCCGGCGGTGCGCGTGTGTCATACCCGGAGGGCACGCACCCGGCGCAGGTATTTGCGTTCCTGCGCAAGCACGCGAACTGGCTCGAGCGCAAACTCGACGAATTGCAGCTCGACCAGGCCGGACCGCCGCCGCTGCGCGCCGGCGTGCCGACGCTGATCCCGCTGCGCGGCGAAACCACACGACTGAGCTGGCGCGACGGCGCCTACCCGCAGGTCGAAGTCGACGGTGAGCGCCTGATCCTGTCTGTGCCGAAACCGCACAACCAGCGCGCCCTGCTGGCTGCCCGCTCGCTGCTGCACTCGTTCCTGCAGGCACAGATCCGGCGCGATGTTTCGCGCATTCTGGCCCGTCATATCGACGAGCTCGGCCGCGCGCCGAGCGGCGTGCGCATCAAGCCGCTGAAAAGCCTGTGGGGCAGCCTGGATTCGCGCGATCGCATCACGCTCGACCTCGCCCTCGCGCTGGCACCGCCCGATGCGCTGAAGTACGTGGTCGTGCACGAACTGTGTCATCTGCGCGTGCGCGATCATTCGCCGCGTTTCTGGAATCAGGTCGCCGCGCTGTATCCGGAGTGGCGCGACCAGCGCGACTGGCTCAAGACGCGCGGGCATGCCCTCAAAGCCGAGCTCGCACGCCTGATCGGCCCCTAGGTTCGACGAATCACTGCCAGTTCGAATTGGCGTGCCGAGTTTCCAGAGCGTTTTTGACGCGGATTTCGCGGATCGACGCATGTTCGAGCTGAGGATGTCGACGCGGCGAAAACGTCGACCTGTCTCTGCTCCTCGTTGTCGTTCCGGCTTTTATCCGCGTTGGTCCGCGTAAATCCGCCTCGGGTGCTCTTCCACAGCTCAGCCCTTCCCGCAGAACGCGAGCATCGCCGCCGCGACCGGCTGCGGATCTTCCAGGTGCAGATGATGATGGCCGGGCAGGCGCACGACCTGGATGCCGGAAACACGCGCAATGCGCGCGTCGACCATGGCTTCGTCGAGGAATGCAGGCGCCGGCTGCGCCAGGATCACTTGCGTAGGTGCGCCGATGCCCTCCAGCAAGGCCAGCACCTGCGCTTCGACATAACGCTGCGGCGACGCCAGCGTCAGGCGCGCGTCGGAAGACCAGACGAACCCGCCGGCTACGGCGCGAATGCCGCGGCTGACCAGAATACGCGCCGCCTCCGGCGACAACCCGTTCGCCTGCACGCGCGCCTGCACCGCGTCGGCTTCGCTCGGGAAGATGCGCAGCGCCTTGCTCTGCAGGGCAGCGCGCTGGCCCAGCGCGCGTTGCAACTGCGTCAGCGCCTGGCCGGCCTCTCCGGCCAGCGGCCCGAGCGCCTCGATCAGCAGCAACTGTCCCACGCGCTCGGGGCATGCCGCAGCCAGCACGGCGGCAAGCGTGCCGCCGAGCGAATGGCCGAGCAGGCCGAACTGCTGCCAGCCGAGCTGGTCCGCCGCAGCGAGCACCTCGCCCGGATAGTCGACGTAGTGATACCACGCGCCGGGCGGGCGGTGTCCGGAGCGGCCGTGACCGGGCAGGTCCAATGCAACAATGTGGAAATATTTACAAAGCAGCGGCGCCAGGCGATCGAACGACGCGGCATTGTCGAGCCAGCCGTGCAGGGCGAGCAGCGGCGGCAGCGACGGGTCGCCCCAAGTCTTCGCCGCCAGGCGCAGGTGCGGCAGCGCGATGTCGATCTCGCGGGCCGCGGTCATGCCGGCGCTCCGTTCGCGAACCAGCCGGCGGCGTGGCGCCGGATCAGCGCCAGCAAAACGTCGACATGCACGGGGCTGTCGTTGAGCGCCGGGATGTAGTCCAGGCGCTTGCCGCCCGAAGCGATGTACAGGTCACGGTCGCGCAGCGCGATTTCCTCGAGCGTTTCGAGGCAATCCACGGCGAACCCGGGACACAGCACCTGGATGTGGTCGATGCCCTGGCCGGGCAGCTCGGCGAGAACCTGTTCGGTATACGGCTGCAGCCAGGGTTCGCGGCCGACGCGGGACTGGAACGCGACCAGCAGCTCGTTGTCGCGCAGCTGCAGGCGCGCGCGCAGAAGCTGCGCCGTTGCGCGGCATTGATCGAAATACGGATCGCCATTGCGCACATAGCGCTGCGGGATGCCATGGAACGACAGCAGCAGTTTCGGCGCGCGGCCGCGGACTTTCCAGAATTTCTCCACATTTTCGGCAAGTGCAGAAATATACGCAGGGTCGTCGTGGTAGTTGTCGATGCTGCGCAGTTCCGGGGCAGGATGCAGGTTTTGCACGGCGGCGGCGAGCGCGTCGACGGCCGTTCCGGTCGACGTGCCGGAATATTGCGGATACAACGGCAGCAGCAGCAGCCGGCGCATGCCGCCAGCCTGCAGGCGCTCGATGGTCGCGGCGATCGACGGCTGGCCGTAGCGCATCGCCAGCTCGACGCGGACGCGGTCGGCGCTCTGGGCACGCACGCGCCGGTCGAGTTGTGCGGCCAGCGATTCGCTGTAGACGCGCAGCGGTGAACCGCGTTCGGTCCAGATACTCGCGTAGGCGCGGGCCGAACGTTGTGGCCGTATATTCAGGATCACGCCGTACAGGATCGGCAGCCATAGCCAGCGCGGCGCATCGATCACGCGCGGATCGGCCAGGAACTCGGCCAGGTAACGCCGCACCGCCGCCGGCGTGGGTGCATCCGGGGTACCCAGATTGACCAGCAGGACCACGTCGGCCGCCGGGACCGGCGCCGGATCGAGGAATGTCATTGCTTGCACGTCTCCAAATGCCGTTTCACGGCCCACGGCTTGTGCCCGGCGCGCCCGAAAGTCACAACCGGTTGTGTCCCGAAGCTCGTGTCCAAGTCATTGTAGCACTGCAGGTTTCGGCCACTTTGTTTCATCCGAACAAGGTGTTAGACTCGCAGGTGCGGCTGCCCTCCAAGGCAGCAGCAGACGATTCGCCAAAAAAATTATTAAAAACAAGAGAAGCTCCATCATGCCCCTGCGCGCCGTTATCGCGTCGCTCGTGTTGGCTGTCAGCAGCGTTGTCGCCAACGCGGCGACGATAGCCTATGGCGAAGCATTCGACACGCTCTACGCGTTCGACCTGACGACACGCAACGCCGCGCCGATCGGCCCGGCCGGCAACTGGGGCGGCACTGCGCTTTCGAATGTCGAAGGGCTGACCTACAGTCCGGACGGCCAGCACCTGTATGCCGTAACCGACACGCTGCTCAAGGTGCTGATGACCGTCGACCGGTCGACCGGAGCCGGCACGGTGGTCGGCAAGCTGGGCGGCAGCGCCGGGCTGGGCGATACCGGGCAGGGTAATTTCAACGTGCTCGACCTTGGCATGTCGTTCACCTGCGACGGCAAGCTATGGCTCTCCGCCGGTGCGACCGGCTCGTTGTGGGAGATTGACCCGGCCACTGCCAACGCCACCAAGGTCGGCAACCTCGGCGTGACCATTACCGGGCTGACGGCGCGCGGCAACCAGCTGCTCGGCGCCGGCAGCCGCGGCGACCCGAACCTGTACCTGATCGACACGAAGACCGCCCACGCGACAGCGATCGGCACGTACGGCAGCGGCGTCGACCCGATCACGACCGCGAGCCCGGGATTCGGATCCGATGGTCAGCTGTGGTTGGTGCTGGACAACGTGCCGCCGCTGCCGCCGCTCAACACGCAGCCGCAGTGGAGTTCGCTGGCCAAGCTCGCCGCCAATGGCAACCTCAGCGTGGTCGGCGACATCACGACAGCCAGCGGACAGAAATACCCGAGCAACGCCACCCAGTTGCCCTTCGTCGGCCTCAAGGGCCTCGCCATCACTTCACCCTGCTCCATCGCCGTCGTCAGTTCGGCTCCGGCCCCGACGCTGTCCGCGGCCGGCTCGGCCATTCTCGCCCTGCTCATCGCCCTGATTGCGGGAACCTACGCGCTGCCGCGCCGTCGAAAGATTTAACCGCAACCTAACCGTGGCGCTGCGGCAATGCGCTACCGTGGCAAGCCCAGTGGAAAGGAACGCACCGTGAATCGATGCTTTGCCGTTCTGTTCGCGTTTTTCGTAATCGTCTCGTACGCCTCGCCCGCGCGCGCCGGCGAAGAGGAAACCAAGCGCGCCCAGGATGCCGTGCGCGTGCTCAAGGAAGTCATGATGGCGCCGGACAAGCGCATCCCGGCCGACCTGATCAGCAGCGCCTACGCGATCGCCGTGATCCCCGACGTGATCAAGGCGGGATTCGTCATCGGCGGCCGCCATGGCCTGGGCATCGTGTCGGTCAAGACCAGTGACGGCACCTGGAGCAATCCGAGCTTCATCAGCATGACCGGCGGCAGCATCGGCTTCCAGGCCGGCGTGTCGTCGACCGACGTGATCCTGGTGTTCCGGTCCGAGCGCGGCGTCGATTCGATCATCCACGGCAAGTTCACGCTCGGCGCGGACGCGTCGGTGGCCGCGGGCCCGGTCGGTCGCACCGCGCAAGCGTCGACCGACGCACAGCTCAAGGCCGAGATCTATTCGTATTCGCGCTCGCGCGGCCTGTTTGCCGGAGCCGCCCTGGACGGCTCGGTGATCGCGATCGACAACGACGCCAACCAGTCCGTCTACGGCGACGGCATCACGCCGCGGCGCATCTTCGCCGGCGGCGTGGCCAACGTGCCGAACGCCGTGGTCGACTTCCGCGACCGCCTGGAAGAGTACACTGCGCACTGACATCCAAGCCCTGCTGGCCAGCCCGAAAGGCGGCGCCGGCGGGACGCAACCGGAGCAAGATCATGGGAACCTGGGGAATTGGCCACTGGCTGATCGTCCTTCTGATTGCGGTACTGCTGTTCGGTACCAAGAAACTCGGCAACATCGGCGGCGACCTCGCCAATGCGATCAAGAGTTTTCGCAAGGGCTTGCAGGACGACGACCATTCGGCGCAGGGGCAGCTCAAGGCCGATCCGAATCCGCCCGCCGCGGCCGCGAGCAGCGAAACCAAGCGCGAAAACACGCCGTAAGGGATCGTCATGTTCGATATCGGCATGGGCGAACTGGGCCTGATTGCAGTAGTCGGGTTGCTCGTGCTCGGCCCGGAGCGGTTGCCGCGCGTCGCGCGCACGACGGGTGCGCTGCTGCGCAAGGCGCGGCAAAGCTGGCATAGCGTACGTGCGGACATCGAGCGCGAATTCGCGGCCGAGGATTTGAAGCAGACGCTGCGGCAGACCGCCGCCGCTGCCGATCCGGGCGCCGACTGGCAGCGCGCGATCGACCCGGGCAGCGGCCAGACCGGGAATGCTGCGCAGGTCGCGCCACCGGCCACGTCGACCGACGGCACGGCCAATGAGCAACGCTGACGGCAGCGACGGCGGCGCGGAAGGTACCGAGCAGACCTTCATCTCGCACCTGGTAGAGCTGCGGGCGCGCCTGCTCAAGGCGGTTGCAGCCGTGCTGGTGGTGCTGCTCGCGCTGCTGCCGTTCGCCAGCCGGCTCTATCATTTCATCGCCGAGCCGCTGCTCGATCGCCTGCCGGGCGATGCAAAAATGGTCGCCATCGACGTTGCCTCGCCGTTCTTCACCCCGCTGCGGCTGGTCTTCTTCATCGCCTTGTTCGTCGCCATGCCGGTCGTGCTGTACCAGGCGTGGCGCTTCGTCGCGCCGGGCCTCTACCGGCACGAAAAACGCCTGGCGATGCCGCTGCTCGTGTCCAGCGTCCTGCTGTTCTATGCCGGCTGTGCGTTTGCCTACTGGTTCGTGCTGCCGAACGTCTTCCGCTTCCTGCTCGGCATTACCCCGGACGGCGTGTCGATGATGACCGACATCGGCCGTTACCTCGATTTCGTGCTGACCATGTTCCTTGCGTTCGGCGTCTGCTTCGAAATACCGATCGCCGTCGTCATCGTCGCGTCGCTTGGCTGGGTCACCCCGGCGCAGTTGTCGGCAAACCGGCCTTACGTGATCTTCGGCGTGTTCGTGGTCGCGGCGGTGCTGGCTCCGCCCGACGTCATATCGATGATCATGCTGGCGATACCGATGTGCCTGCTGTATGAGCTCGGGTTGCTGGCCACGCGCATGCTGCTGCATCACGATCGCGGCAGTGCAGCAGGAACGCCGCAGGTGTGACGAACCTGGTACATGCTTCGACTTTCCGCCAGTTTGTGTTTTCGTGGCAAAGGTATAAAATGCAAACTGCAATTACTGCAGTAATACATTTGTCCACACCCTCCCGAGGAGCCCCCAATGGCAAAGAATGAAGATACCCGCGACGCGAGCCTGCGCGTCTCCAAGAAGATGCGCGACAGCCTGAAGGCCGCCGCCGCGGTTGCGGGTCGTCCGTTGTACGACGTCACCAATGAAGCGATCAACAACTACCTGAGTTCGGCCAAGGGTGCTCCGCGCAAGGCCAAGAAGTAGGTACAGTTTGTATACTCCGCAGCCGCCCGGTTGCGGACGCAAGCAAGACGGCCCGCTGGGCCGTTTTTGCTTTTTATACTATTGGTTTTTCCCGGCGTTTTTCAGAAACCGTCGCAGCAGCGCCCGCGCGCGCGGACTGTGCTGCACCGCAGCGCCGATGCGCGCGGCATCCAGGCCTTCGTCGCGCAGCGCATCGGCACGCAGGCGCAGGTAGCCGCGCATCGCGGCGACCGAGAACTCCGGGTGAAACTGCAGTCCCCAGGCGCGTTTCGAGTAACGCACGGCCTGACAGTCGTCGTGGCTGGAGCGCGCCAGCACGGTCGCGTTGACGGGCAGGTCGACCACCGTCTGCAGGTGCGTCGCGTGGGCGACGAACCCGCCCGCCGTGCCCAGCAGCGGATCGGCCGCGGCGGCGGCGAGACAATCGATGCGCACGGTGCCGATCTCGCGGCCGCGCGGATTGTCGGCGACGCGTCCGCCAAGTGCGTGGGCCAGCAGCTGATGGCCATAGCAGACGCCGAGGAGCGGCACGTCGCGCCTGACTGCATCGGCCAGCCATTGCGCCGTGCGCTCGCTCCATTCGAGCCGTTGCGTGACCATCGCCGCCGACCCGGTCACGACTGCCGCCGAAACCCGTTGCGGCGGCGGCAGATGTTGTCCGGCCTGCACGTCGACGATCGTGACGTCGGCGTCGGCAAGTCCGAGCCCGCGCTGGAACCAGTGCGGGAAATCGCCGAGGCGCGGACGCAGTTCCGCCGGCGCCGAGCCGGTCTGCACGATCACGAAACTCATGCTTCAATCGGCGGCAGCACGCCGATGACTTCGCTGATCGTGGTCACGCCGCGTGCCACCTGCGCGGCCGCGGAAACGCGCAGCGGCCGCATGCCGTCGGCCAGCGCGGCAGCGGTCAGTTTCTCCAGGTCGAGCGCCGGCTGGATCATCTGCCGCAACTGCGACGACACGCGCATCATCTCGTAGATGCCGGTGCGGCCGAGGAACCCGGTATTGCGGCACTCCAGGCAGCCGACCGGCGCGTACACGCGCGCCGGCGGCGGCAGGTTCCAGTGATGGGCGAGCACGGCCCAGGCGCGCACGTCGAGCGCGCCTTCTGTCTTGCAATGCGGGCACAGCGTGCGCACCAGGCGCTGCGCGACGACGCCGGCCAGCGTCGAGTGGATCAGGTAATGCGGCGCGCCGAGATCGAGCAGGCGGGTGATCGCCGATGGCGCGTCGTTGGTGTGCAGCGTCGACAGGACAAGATGACCGGTCAGCGACGCCTGGATCGCCATCTGCGCGGTTTCCAGGTCGCGGATTTCGCCGACCATGATGATGTCCGGATCCTGGCGCAGCAGCGTGCGCACGCCGGTCGCGAAGTCCAGGTCGATGGCCGGCTGCACCTGCATCTGGTTGAGGTCGGGCGAGACCATTTCGATCGGATCTTCGACCGTGCAGACATTGATGTCGGGCGTCGCCAGGTGCTTGAGCGTCGAATACAACGTCGTGGTCTTGCCCGAGCCGGTCGGACCGGTCACCAGCACGATGCCGTGCGGACGTTCGACCAGGCCGCGCCAGATCGTCTCTTCGTCGGGCGAGAATCCAAGCTGGCGGAATTCCTTGACGACGATGTCCGGGTCGAAGATGCGCATCACGACTTTTTCGCCGAACGCGGTCGGCATCGTCGACAGGCGCAACTCGACCTCGCGGCCTTCGCTGGAGCGCGTCTTGATGCGGCCGTCCTGCGGGCGCCGTTTCTCGGCCAGGTCCATGCGCCCGAGGATCTTCACGCGCGCGGTCACGGCGACCATGACCGGCGTGGGCAACTCGAACACCTTGTGCATGACGCCGTCGATGCGGAAGCGGATCGGGCTCGTGTCGCGGCGCGGCTCCAGGTGGATGTCCGAGGCGCGCTGCTCGAACGCGTACTGCAGCAGCCAGTCGACGATGTGCACGACGTGGCGATCGTCCGCGCCGACATCGCCGGACTTGCCGAGCTCGAGCAGCTGCTCGAAATTCAGGATCGCGCGGCCGTCGTTTGGGTCGCCCTTGGCGTCCTTGGCGCGCTGGATGGAGCGCTGCACGCCGTAGAACTCGACCAGGAAGCGGTTCAGGTCGACCGGGTTGCAGACCACGCGTTGCAGGTCGCGCCGCAGGATGTGGCCGAGGTCGGCGATCCAGCGCGTATCGAACGGTTCGCAGGTCGCGAACACTACCTGCAGCGGCGTCACCGCCACCGGCAGGATGCGGTAGCGCTGCGCGTACGCGCTCGATATGACTTTCGTGACCGCGGCGACGTCGATCTTCATCGGATCGATTTTCAGGTACGGCAGTTTCGCCTTGTCGGCCAGCCACTGCGTCAACACCTCCAGGCTCAGCGGCTTGCCGTCGCGCGGGTTGATCGCCTTCTGGTTGGCGATCAGCGCGAGCGGATGCAGCTCGACCTTTGCATTCGCGCTGCGCGCGTCGGCGCGTGCCTTGGCCTGGTCGGCATCGCCGATCATGCCGTCGTGCTTGAGTGCCGCGAGCACGCTGTCGATGTCGAGCTTGCGGTACTGGCCCAGAGCCGGCGCGTCGCTGCCGCCGTCGGCCCTGTCACCCAGCGGCGCGAGCGGCATCGGACGTGGCGGAGTTGTGGCCATGGATACGCCTGAAGGATTGCGATGACTGCCGTTATACTAACGCGCTTTGCGCGCCGAGCCGTGAAATCCATGATCGATCAAACCCGTCCCGCCGCGACGGCGGGACCGACCTTCCAGAACGTGATCCAGACCTTGAACCGCTACTGGGCGGAACAGGGCTGCGCGCTGATCCAGCCGCTCGACACCGAAGTCGGCGCCGGCACGTTTCATCCGGCGACGTTCCTGCGCGCACTGGGCCCCGAACCGTGGGCGGCCGCCTACGTGCAGCCGTCGCGCCGGCCCGGCGATGGCCGCTACGGCGAGAATCCGAATCGCCTGCAGCACTATTACCAGTACCAGGTCGTGATCAAGCCGAATCCGGACGACATCCTCGACCTGTATATCGGCTCGCTCGAGGCGCTCGGCGTCGATCCGCTCGTGCATGACCTGCGCTTCGTCGAGGACAACTGGGAATCGCCGACGCTCGGCGCCTGGGGGCTGGGTTGGGAAGTCTGGTTGAACGGCATGGAAGTCACGCAGTTCACCTACTTCCAGCAAGCGGGCGGTCTGGAGTGCCGGCCGGTGACCGGCGAGATCACCTACGGTCTCGAACGCCTGACCATGTACCTGCAGAACGTCGACAACGTCTTCGACCTGGTCTGGACGCAAGGGCCGCACGGGACCGTGACCTACGGCGACGTATTCCACCAGAACGAAGTCGAGCAGAGCGCCTACAACTTCAAGTACGCGAACGTGCCGGAGCTGTTGCACTGGTTCGATGTGTGCGAAAGCGAGGCGAAGAAACTGATCGAACTCGGCCTGCCGCTGCCGGCCTACGACCAGGTCTGCAAGGCCTCGCACAGTTTCAACCTGCTCGACGCACGACGCGCAATCAGCGTGACCGAACGGCAGCGCTACATCCTGCGCGTGCGCACGCTGGCCAAGCTCGTGGCCGAGGCGTATTTCGCCCGGCGCGAAAAACTCGGCTTCCCGGGCCTGAAGCGCCAGGGGGCTGCGCATGTCTGAGCACAAGCCGCTGCTGATCGAAATCGGCTGCGAGGAGCTTCCGCCGAAGTCGCTGGACGAATTGGCCACCGCGCTGGCGCAGAATCTGCGCGAGGAATTTGCGGCGATCGATTTTCCGGTCGGCTCGGCCACGGCGTTCTGTTCGCCACGCCGGCTGGCCGTGCTCATCGCCGATGTGGCCGCAACGGCGCCGAAGCTGAAGACGATTCTCAAGGCGATGCCGGTCAAGATCGGCTGGGGTGCGGACGAGAAGCCAACGGCCGCACTGCTGAAACGGGCAAGCGCGCTCGGCGTAGCGGCCGAAGCGTTCAAGCCCGATGGCACCGGCCCGAATGCGGTGCTGGTTGCCGCGGCGGAAGTCGGCGGCGGCGCATTGCCGGACTTGCTGCCGGCGCTGCTGGACAAGGCGCTGAAACGCCTGCCGATTCCGAAACCGATGCGCTGGGGCGACCACAGCCATGCGTTCGTGCGGCCGGTGCACTGGCTCGTGCTGTTGCACGGCGATCAGGTCATCGACGCGGAAATCTTCGGCATCCGCAGCGGGCGCGAATCGCGCGGACATCGCTTCCACCATCCAATGCCGGTATCGATTGCGAACCCGGACGTCTATGTCGCTGCGCTGCGCGGCGCCAAAGTGCTGGCCGACCCGAACGAGCGCCGCGCACGCGTGCGCGTGGAAGTCGAACGCGCCGCCCGCGGCCTCGGCGGCACGCCGCGCCTGCGCGCCGAACTGCTGGACGAGATCGCGAACCTGACCGAGTGGCCGGTCGCCATTGCCTGCAGTTTCGAACGCGACTTCCTGCGCGTGCCGCAGGAAGCGTTGATCCAGACGATGGAGACGAACCAGAAGTTCGTTCCGGTATTCGACGCGCAAGGCAGGCTGACCGAGCACTTCATCGGCGTGGCCAATATCGAATCGAAGCATCCCGCGGAAATCCGCAAGGGCTACGAGCGCGTGATCCGGCCGCGTTTCGCCGACGCGAAGTTCTTCTACGACGAAGACCTGAAGGCCCCGCTCGCAGCGCACCAGGAAGCGCTCAAGACGGTCACCTACCAGCAGCAACTCGGCAGCGTCTGGGACAAGTGCGTGCGTGTCGCCGAGCTGGCCCGGGTGATCGCCAACCGCCTGTCAGGAAGCGGCCTGGGCGTCGATGCGGCGTTGGCGACGCGCGCCGCGGCGCTGTCCAAGTGCGACCTCATGACGCGCATGGTCGGCGAATTTCCCGAACTGCAGGGCGTGATGGGCCGCTACTATGCGACGGCGAATGGCGAGGATGCGCAGGTCGCTCAGGCGCTCGACGAGTTCTACCGTCCGCGTTTTGCCGGAGACAAGATCGCCGAAGGCAAGGTCGCGCAGGTTCTGGCGATCGCCGAGCGGGTCGACACGTTGGCGGGAATCTTCGCCGCCGGCATGAAGCCGGGCGGCAACAAGGATCCATTCGCGCTGCGGCGCGCGGCGCTGGGCCTGGCGCGCACGCTGATCGAGGCGCAGCTGGATCTGGATCTCGATGCGTCGTTGCGCGAAGCGGTCGAGTTGCTGCCGGATATCCGCCTCGCGCCGAAGGGCAAGGCGGATGCCGCTGCGCCAGCAGCCCTCGACAAGCAGACCCTTGCCATCGAGCTGCGCGACTTCATTTTCGAGCGCCTGCGCAGTTACTACGCCGAGCAGGGCTTCGGCGTCGAGCAGTTCGAAGCCGTGCGTGCGGTCGAAACCGAAACGCTGATCGACTTCGACCGGCGCCTGCGTGCGGTCGCCGAATTCTCGCAACTGCCGGACGCGCAGGCACTCGCCGCCGCGAACAAGCGGATCGGAAACATCCTGCGTCAGGCCGGCGGCCTGGCCACCGGCCAGGTCGATCCATCCGCGCTCGACCCCGGCGCAGAGACCCAATTGCATGCGGCGATCGGCGGTGCGGCCGACGCCATCAGGCCGCTGGTTGCGCAGAATCACTATGTCGAGATCCTGCGGCGGCTTGCAGCGTTGCGTGAGCCGGTCGACCGCTTCTTCGACGACGTGATGGTGATGGCCGACGACGCGATCAAGCGCAGCAACCGCCTCGTCCTGCTGAGCCAGTTGCGGCGCATGTTCCTGCACGTCGCCGACATCTCGCTGTTGCCGGCAGCGGAGCGCGCGGGCGGCAACGCACAATGAGCCGCAGCGAAGAGCGGCTGTGGGAGCGGGCACGTCGATACCTGGCCGAAGGCCAGAATCAGGCGGCACGCATTACCCTGGAGTCGCTGTTGCAGCGCATGCCGGACAGCGCGGCGGTGAACCTGCAGCTCGGCGGCCTCGCCTACGCCGAAGATCGGCTGCGCGACTGCACGGGGTACACGGTGCAGGCCGCGAACGTGGCGCCCGACGACGCCGAAGCGATCCTGCAGATCGTGTTGACGCTGCTGCAGGTCGGCGAGACCGTGCTCGCCCGCCGCTGCCTCGACCACCCGGCCGTCGCGCGCTGCCGGTCCGCCGCCACGCTGGCGAAGCTGGCCAGCGCGCGCCAGATGGTCGGCGATCACGACGACGCCCTGGCGCTGCTCGATCGCGCCAGGGCGCTCGGCCTGGACAGCGCCGATTTCCGCTATATCCGCAGCGTGCAGCTGCTGTTCAACGGCAAGACCGACGAGGCCGAGGCCGAACTCAACGCCTGCCTGCGCATCGGGTCGACCTACGGCCGCGCCTCGGTAACGCTCGCGCGCCTGCACAAGCAGACGCGCCAGTCCAATCATCTGGACTACATCCGCGGCGAACTGCAGCGCGTGGCGAAAGGCAGCGAGGATCACGCTGCCTTCGAATATGCGTTGTACAAGGAACTCGAGGATCTCGGCGACTACGACGCGGCCTGGGCGGCGCTCGAGCGCGGCAGCGCACTGATGTTCGCGCGGCTCGAATACGATGCGGCCTGGGAAAGCCGCATCATCGATGGCTTGCAGGCCCTGTGCACGCCCGCGTTCCTGTCGCCGTCGGACGCGCCGCAGCCCGGACCGCAGCCGATCTTCATCATCGGCATGCCGCGTTCCGGCACGACCGTGCTCGATCGCATTCTCGGCAATCACTCGCAGGTCGTCTCGGCCGGCGAGCTCGGCGATTTCGCACGTGCGCTGCGCTGGGGCGTGGACCACAAGTCGCTGCATCCGGTCGACGAGACGATCCTGGCGCGTGCCGCGCAGGCCGACTTCGGCGAGATCGGCGCACGCTATCTCTCGCAGACGCAATGGCGCGCCGGCAGCAGGTCGCATTTCGTCGACAAGCTGCCGATCAACTGGATGCAGGCCGGCTTCATCCGGCGCGCGCTGCCGGGCGCGCGCATCCTGCACATGACGCGCGATCCGATGGACACCTGCTTTTCGAACTTCCGCGCATTCTTCGGCGTCGGCTACGCCTACAGCTACAACTTCGACGCGCTGGCTGCGCACTACCGGCACTACCGGCGCCTGATGGACCACTGGCACGAGGCCATGCCCGGGCAGATCCTCGACGTGCCGTACGCGCGCCTGGTCGGCGATACGGAAAACGTCACGCGCGAAGTGCTGGAATTCTGCGGCCTGGCGTACGAGGCCGGTTGCGCGGAGCTCGACCGCAATACCGCGCCGGTCGCCACGCTGAGCAGCCAGCAGGTGCGCGAGCCGATCCATCAACGCGCGATCGGCGAATGGCAACGCTACGAGCGCCAGCTCGAGCCTCTGCGCGTGGCCATCGGCGCCTGAGCCATGCGCACTATCGATCGCGCCGAACAAGAGCATTGAACGGGGATTTGCGCGTATGAGAGCCGGATTGACGCGGACAGGGCTATTGGAAAGTTGATCTGATTTTCTTGATCGGCGTTGATCCGCGTTCGCGCCTTTCCAATTCGCGTTCCCCGTCTTGATTCACGTCGACGCGGAGCTATTGGAACCGTGATCTGATTTTCTTGATCCGCACGTTTGATTCGCACGTTCGATCCGCGTTCGCGGCTTTCCAATCCGCGTTCACCGCGTTTGATTCACGCTCCAAGGGTTGGAGAGACAAAAGCCACATGCGCAATGCCGTGTGCGGCTTTTGAATCCACGCAATCCGCGTTCACACCTCTGATCCACAAAAAAAGGGCTGGCCTCTCGGCCAGCCCTTCGCAAGCGACGCTCTTTGTAGGGAGCGCTCTTATTCCTTCTTGCCGCCGCCGAAGTGCATGTTGAATTCGGCCATCAGCAGTCGGCCATAGGCGTTGTAGTTGAAGAGGTTGTAGTACGGATAGGCCGAGAACGTCCGGTCATATGGCGGCCGCGAATTGAAGATGTTGTTCGCAATCAGCGTGATTGCGGCATCATCGTTGAAGTTGTACTGCACGGTCGCGTTGTAGATCATCCACGGCGACACGGTGTAGCTGCCGTCGTAGCTCCAGGTCTTGCCGAAACGCGTACCACGAACCGTGGTGCTCCACGGACCGATGCGCCAGTTGATGCTGCCGCTGCCGATATCCTTGAACTGGTCGTAGTACGTATTCTCGCGCAGCAGATCGGTGACCGGATCGGTCGGGAACTGCTGGTACTCGTGCTTCAGCGTCGTGTTGTAGTCGGCGCCGAAGGTGAAGTCGCCGAAGCGGCCGGCTTCCACGCGGTACTGCAGGCTTGCCGTGATACCCGCAACGGACTCGTTCGAGATGTTGATCGGGAACGTCGAGACGCTGTTCAGCAAACCGGCGCCGATCGGCGCGGTGAGCGGATTGCGGCCGACCTCGTTGATGAACTGCTGGCAGGCCTGCGAAGTGCCGTCCACCGGCGTGCCGCTGCGCGTGTGGCCGAGGCGGCAGTCCGCTTCGCGATCCAGGATCGTCTGCAGGCTGTAGCTGTTGACCTCGTTGTCGATCTTGACGTTGTAGTAGTCGACCTTGACGTTGAAGTTGGTGGTCGGCGACCACACCGCACCGTAGCCGAACGACTTGGCGGTGATGTACTTCAAGTCCTTGTTGCCGGTCTGGAAGCCCTGGATCTGCACCGAGTTGTATGGCGGCAGGCAGTTGGTGAAGTTGTCGCCCTGCGCCTTGCGGCAGTTATAGGTGTCGATGACGCTGGTGAAGAACGAGCTGCCGGTCGAGAAGATGTAGCCCATGTCCGGCGCGCGGAACGCGGTGGCGTAGTTGGCGCGGAACAGCAGGGTGTCGATCGGACGGAACTCGAGGCCGACCTTGTACGTGCCCTTGCCCTGCGAATTGCCGGCAGCCTTGTAGTTGTCGTAGCGCGCCGACAGGTCGGCGGTCAGCATGCTGAAGATCGGCACATT
Organism: Rudaea sp.; assembly: GCA_035606275.1. Taxonomy (GTDB): domain Bacteria; phylum Pseudomonadota; class Gammaproteobacteria; order Xanthomonadales; family Rhodanobacteraceae; genus Rudaea. The sequence continues at coordinate 16,159 of DATNFS010000053.1, read as the reverse complement.
CAACTCCGCCGCAGCAGCCTGGCGGTCACGTTTGCCGCTGCCACTGGTGCCGCCGGTTCCCCAGAACTCGCCCGCCGTGATGCGCGGATCGACCGGGTTGTCCCACGACTGGTTGCCGGCTTCCAGGACGCCGGCGAAACCGACCGATCCGGCCGGCAGCGTGAAGATGTCGGTGTTGGTGACGGTCAGGTTGAGCTGCTGCGTGTAGGTTTCCGAATCGCTGCGCACGAAGTCGCTGATGCTGTCGTACTGCGCCGGCGTGATCGCGCCCCAGAAATTCTTCTGCTGGCGGATGTGATAGCCCGGATAGCCGTATCCGTACGGGTCGGTGCCGTCCTGCGGGCCGAGGAAGAACGCATTGACCTTGTCGGTCAGCAGGCGGCGCGCATACGAGTTGGCTTCGTAGTCGGAGCGGTGGAACGACGCGTCGTAGTTCCAGTTCGAGCTGCCGAGGGTGCCGCGAATGCCGGCATTGACGATGTAGCTGTCCTCTTTCACCGTGCCATCGGCCTCGTGGCCGATTTCTTCCGGCGCGAAGATGTGCTGCAGTCGCACCAGCTTCTTGTCATCGATGTCCCAGATGTAGGTCGGCATGCCGACGCCGGTCGCCCAGAACGAGACACCGCCGACGAAATAGGTCGTCTTGGTGTGGTCGTACAGGATGTCGCCGTACAGCTGCGCGTTGTCGTTGATCTGGTACTTCAGGCTGCCGTACGCATTGGCGGTGTCGTTGCCGTTGAGCAAGGTCGTGAAGCCCGGGCCGTTGGTGCTGCCGCAGTAGTTGCCGAACCCGGCGCGCGAGCGATAGGCCTCGTCGCCGTGATACAGGTTGCTGATCGCGTCGCAGGTGGCCTTGCCCGGATCGTCATATTTGCCGGTGAAGCCGTCGATCATGACGCGGTCGCGCTGGGCAATCGGCGGGCCGCCATGCAAGGTCGGGTTGTCCGCAGCATTGTCCGTATAGGAACGCTGATAACCCCAGATCGGATTCTGGTGGTTGACTTCCAGGCCGAACATCGCGTCGAGGGCGCCCCAGCTGCCGCCGCCGCCGATCTGGAAGCGCTGCTGCGCGCCGCCACCATCGGTGTAGCCGCCAGCGCGGTAGTCGATCGTGATGCCTTCCATCTTCTGCTTGAGCACGATGTTCACGACGCCGGCAATCGCGGCCGAGCCGTAGATCGCCGACTGGTTGCCCGGCAGGATGTCGATGTGGTCGACCATGAAGTTCGGAATCGTGTTCAGGTCGACGAAGTTGCTGTTGCTGTTGTACAGGAACGGATAATCGGCCATCGGCCGGCCGTTCAGCAGGATCAGCGTGAAGCTCGGATCCAGGCCCAAGAGGCTGATCGTGCTCGCACCCGGGGTGAAGCTGTTCGTGAACTGGTTGTCCTGCACCGATCCGGTCGCGGTTGGCAAAGAACGTAAAGCATCGTAAACATTCTTGAAACCTTCGCGCTTGATGTCCTCGGCGGTGATCGTCACGACCGGCGAGGCGGTCTCGATCTGCGCCTTCGGGATCAGCGAACCGGTGACTACGACCGTCTCGAATTCCTGCGCGTTCTTCTTCTTGGTCTGATCGGCAGTCGTCTGCTGATCCGTCGCATCCTGCGCCAGAACCGTTCCCGCGGCCAGCGTGGCGCACAGGCCCATGATGATGGATGACACCAGTAAGCGTTGTTTCATAAGGATTTCCCCAACCGGATGACAAAAAATTCATCGCTCGTGGTCGATCTTCGCCACGAGCGAGCTGGAAGGCATGCAGGGAGTTCCGATGGGCCGGAACTCAGGTAAGGCCCACGTCTCATTCCCACTCGTCCCGCAACCGCCACGCGCCAATCGGTCAGTTCGGATCGAGCCGGCTTGTGTCGTTTTGCCGCCTTGTCGCGGACCATAACAAATGCTTAACTTGACTGTCAATTTGATGTCCTCTTCCCGGGCGCGCGACGGCCCGGGCACCCGCATCGTCGTTCACGTTGCGGCAATCCGCGTGGGAAGATCATTTCTCATCAGATCAGCCGCCATGGATAGGCAGGCCCGGCTGGCGCGGCTAAAATGTGCTTCGTCCCGGGATACGCGTTGACTGGGGTCAGTCGCGATCGTCGTCCCAGAATCACCCCTGACAACCTCGTCTGCCGCAAGCGTTCCGGCAGATTTTCTATCTGGAGATTTCCATGCGCCATTCGATGCTTCCCGCGCTGCTGGCACTGGCACTGCTGTCCGGTTGCAATTCGCCGAGCCCGCCGCCGCAGGCCAGCGCACCGGTCCAGAAGATTGCCAGCAGCGTGAGCGGCAGAGTCATGTTGCGCGAGCCGCGCGAACTGAGCGCGCAGACCCGGCTCGAGTTGCGCGTGACCGATGTCGCACAGCCCGGACTGATTCTCGCGCAGACGACGATCAGCCCGGCCAACCAGCCGCCGATCTCGTTCAACCTGCCGATCGATTCGAGCAAGGTCGATCCGCGTCGCACGTACGCGGTCGAGGCGATGCTGATCGACGGTGAGCGCCGCTACCTGCCGGTGCTGCAATACCCCGTGCTGACCCACAACGCACCCGCCCAGGTCGAAATCGTGGTCGCGCCGGAAGCCACGCCGGCGGAAAAGATGTACGACGATTTCAAGAAGACCTTCGGCCAGATCGGCGGCATGAAATCGATCAACGGCAGCGCGATGAACGATGCCTCGACCGTGGCCTGGGACGCCTTTGCCCAGAACAACAAGATCCGGGTCGTGCGCGAGATCACCGACCTCGACGGCGACAAGGGCCGCATCACCTACAAGATGGCGTACCAGAACGACCTGCCGTGGGTCGTGCAGAAGGAGGAGTCGCCGGCCGGCTCGAACCATCCGTATGCGACGACCAAGGTCGGTTGGGATGAAAACGGGCAGCTGGTGCTCAAGCAGCGCGTCGCCAACGGCCAGAACAGCGAAGTCTCGGCCGACGACGCCAAAGCGATCTACGCCCATGCGCAGCAGGCGTACGCGATGGCGCAGGCACACCTGCCGAAGAAGTAGTCAGAGCGGTCCGCTTGGCGCGCGGCGCGCTCATGGGCTGCGCGGCACACGCTTCCGGCGCGTGAAGCCGCGCGCCTGGCGTTAGCGCAAGTGGTCGCGGCTGACGGTTCCGGGAGATGGGTGGCGCCAAGCGCGCTCGCAAAAATGTCTTTCCTCACGCGTCCGCGCAGCGGGAGTCCTCACGAGCGAGCGGGCTTGCGAGGCGGCGCAGGCGGCCCGACCCCGCGCGCAGTGCTACGCCGCGCGCCGCTTCAGGTGCACCAGCAGCAGCGAGATCGCCGCCGGCGTGACGCCGGCAATGCGCAGGGCCTGCCCGATGGTCTGCGGCCGCGTCCGGGTCAGTTTCTGCATCACCTCCGTCGACAGGCCGCGCACCGATGCGTAATCGAAGCCGACCGGAATGCGGGTTTCCTCGTTGCGGCGCTGGCGCTCGATCTCGCCGCTCTGGCGCTCGAGATAACCTGAGTATTTCGCGGCGATTTCGACCTGCTCGGCAACACACGCGTCATCGACCGCCGGGCCCAATGCCGGAACCCGCATCAGCGTCGCGTAATTCAATTCCGGCCGGCGCAACAGGTCCAGCGCATTCGTCTCGCGCGAAACGGCAACGCCGATCGCGGCGGCGATGGCCTCGCCCAACCCGTTGCCCGGCGCGGCCCACAAACCGCCCAGGCGCCGCGTCTCGTTCCCGACCGCATCGCGCTTGCGCGCAAATGCCGCGTAGCGCCCGGCATCGATGCTGCCGAGTTCGAAGGCGATGTCGGTCAGGCGCAGGTCGGCGTTGTCCTCGCGCAGGTGCAAGCGGTATTCGGCGCGCGAGGTAAACATGCGATACGGTTCCAGCGTGCCGTTGGTGATCAGGTCGTCGATCAGCACACCGATATACGCTTCGTCGCGTCGCGGCGTCCACGGCGCCTTGTCCTGCGCCGCGCGCGCGGCATTGAGTCCGGCGACCAGGCCCTGTGCAGCGGCCTCCTCGTAACCGGTCGTGCCGTTGATCTGGCCGGCGAAGAACAAGCCGTCGATCGCCTTGGTTTCCAGGCTCGCCTTGAGGCCGCGCGGATCGAAATAGTCGTACTCGATGGCGTAGCCGGGCCGCGTGATGTGCGCGTCCTCGAAGCCGTTGATCGAGCGCACCAGGTCGACCTGCACGTCGAACGGCAGCGATGTCGAGATGCCGTTCGGGTAGATCTCGGTGGTTTCCAGTCCCTCCGGCTCGATGAAGATCTGGTGCGAGGTCTTGTCGGCGAAGCGCACGACCTTGTCCTCGATCGACGGACAGTAGCGCGGACCGACCCCTTCGATCTTGCCGGTGTAGAGCGGCGAGCGGTCGAGCGCGCCGCGGATGATGTCGTGCGTGCGTTCGGACGTGTGCGTGATCCAGCAGCTGACCTGGCGCGGATGGTCGGCCGCCGAACCGGTGAACGAAAATACCGGGGCCGGATCGTCGCCCGGCTGTTCCGCGACGCGGCGGTAGTCAATGGTGCGGCCGTCGATGCGTGGCGGCGTGCCGGTCTTCAGACGGTCGACACCGAGCGACAACTCGCGCAGGCGTTCGGCCAGGCGTTGTGCCGGTGCATCGCCGGCACGGCCACCGGCATAATTGGCCAGGCCGACGTGGATCTTGCCGGCGAGAAACGTGCCGGCAGTCAGGATCACGCTCGCCGCTTCGAAGCGCAGGCCCATCTGCGTGACGACGCCGGTCACGCGCTGGCCGTCCAGGGTCAGGTCGTCGACCGATTGCTGGAATATCGACAGGTTCGGCTGCGTCTCGAGCCGACGCCGGATTGCCGCCTTGTACAACGCGCGATCGGCCTGGCAGCGCGTGGCGCGGACGGCCGGGCCCTTCGACGCGTTGAGCGTGCGCCACTGGATGCCGGCGCGATCGGCCGCCCAGGCCATGACGCCGCCGAGCGCATCGATCTCCCTGACCAGATGGCCCTTGCCGATACCGCCGATGGCCGGGTTGCAGCTCATCTGGCCGAGCGTTTCGATGTTCTGGGTCAGCAGCAGCGTGCGCGCACCGACGCGCGCCGCCGCGAGGGCGGCCTCGGTGCCGGCGTGACCGCCGCCGATGACGATGACATCGTAGGATTGCATTCGCTTATACAGTTGATGTTCGCAGGCACGGTGCAGCACAGGGTCCGGACACATGCTCATCCGCCCGCTTGCCAAAGGCAAGATCGGCAGCGCAAGACTTGCGACGAAGAACGCGAAGGGCAGCGCGGAATGAATTCGCTTTCATCCATCGTGCCGCCTGGCGTCGTTCGTGCCCTTTGTGTTGAATCCCGGTTTCTTCCGGCTTGCCGGATCGAGGCGAATTTTAGCCGATCCGCAGGCAGCGCAGATGGCATGCGTCTTGCTCCACCTTCACGCACTCTTCACGACACGCGGCGTGCGGTGACGTACGACGGCAAGGCTGGGCTCAGGGGCCGGCCAGGTGTGCGCGGGAGGAAGCACCAAGGGAATAGACGGGAAGTCAGGAGTAAGGCTGGCGCCCGGCGGTCTTAGGAACAGGGGGAATCCAAGAGGACCGTATGCCGGGCGCCAGTAACCGCTGATTCTTGTCGCGCAGGTGCCGTCATTCCCCCTCGGCAACCTGCACTCACGGCTGGCACGGAAAGAATAGCCGCCACCGCCGTTATCAAACTGTGAATCAAATCACGCTGCTGTTCAACGATTGACCTTGTGCGTCAATCTGCGACGCAGCGCGTCAAGAAAGCGTGAAAGTATACTTGGTCGTTCCTGGCATGCGTCCTGCAGAATCCTGCCTGCAATTCGCAAGGGGGAAATGCCATGTTCGCCAACGTGACGTCGCTGACGGTCGATCCGATGTTCCTGCGCCTCGACCTGCTGATCGAACTCGGTCGCCTCGACATCGCGATCGGCAATATCCGCAGCAACGTTGCAGCGAACGATCGCCCGGACCTGCACGTGCTCGAATCCGCGCAGTCGACGATCCGGCAGACACTCGGCCGCATTCCAGCCTGAACCCAGGCCATCGCAGCCGCGGCGCCATGTCGTCGCGGCTCACCCTCTTCGCCACGGTCCCGCACACTGCGTCGAATTTCCGCTGCCCGCACACGCGACGCCACGCCGGTCTTTTTCAAATCGCGTACCATCGGCGGCATGGCCGCTGCGATAGATTCCGCCTCAGTCCGACAAGCCGCGCAACGCATCAAGCCGCACGCGCGGCGCACGCCGGTGCTGCGATCCAGTGCCATCGACGCGCTGGCCGGCGCACGGCTCGCATTCAAGTGCGAGAACTTCCAGCGCGCCGGCGCCTTCAAGTTCCGCGGCGCATGCAATTCGGTATGGGCGCTGGCTGACGACGTCGCGCGCGCCGGCGTGGTCACGCACTCCTCCGGCAACCATGGCGCCGCACTGGCGCTGGCCGCGACGACACGCGGGATTCTTGCGCATGTCGTCGTGCCCGAGGATGCGATCGCGTCGAAGGTCGCAGCGATCCGCGCCTATGGCGCGACGCTGCACTTCTGCGCGCCGACGCTTGCCGCGCGCGACGCGGCGGCCGAGCGCATCCGCCGTGAAACCGGCGCGACGCTGGTCCATCCGTTCACCCATCCCGAGGTGATCGCCGGCCAGGGGACCGCCACGCTCGAGCTGCTCGAGGACGAAGCCGGGATCGACGCGCTGATCGCGCCCGTCGGCGGCGGCGGGCTGGTCAGCGGCAGCGCGATCGCCGCACATTCGGTGTCGCCGGGCCTGCCGATATTCGCGGCCGAACCCGAAGGCGCAGCCGACGCGTTCGAGTCGCTGCGCCGCGGCGAACGCGTCACCGATATCGTGCCGAGCACGATCTGCGACGGCCTGCGCGCGGCCATCGGTGCAATCGACTTCAGCCTGATGCGCGAGCACGGCGTGACCGTACTTCCGGTCAGCGACGCCGAAACGATCGCCGCGATGCGCCTGATCTGGGAGCGCATGAAGATCATCGTCGAACCGTCATCTGCAACCGTGCTGGCGGCCGTACTCCGGCACAGTGCGCACTTCGCCGGCAAGCACGTCGGCCTCATCCTGACCGGCGGCAACGTCGACCTCGACCATCTGCCTTGGTCCGCTCGCTAGAATTTGAAGGGCAAGCCGGAAAGCGGGTGAACGCGCAGACGTGCCAAGAACACGGATTACGCGGATAAAGCTCACTTGAAGCCTGCTCCATCCGCGTCATGGTGTTGCTCTGTCCGCATTGATTGCCCTTCATGCGCGTCGATCCGCGTTCACGGCTCTTTCCTTCCGCGCTTGTGCGACGCGGGACGCAGCACGCCGGCCAGTGCGACGCCGATCAGCGCGATGCCGATCGCTTCGTCGCGATCCGGCACTTCGTCGAGCAGGCCCCAGGCGAGCAGCACGCCCAGCAGGGGCGTCGCCAGGCTCGCCACGCCGGCGACGCCGGCCGGCAGGCGCTCGACCACGAACAGCCATAGTGCCCACGCGATCGCCGAGCCGAGCACGGCGTTGTAGGCGACCGCGCCAATCAGCTCGCTCGACCACTCGATCGGCCGCTCCGGAACCAGCAGCGCAACCAGCACGACCACGATTGCGCCATACAGCGACTGCCATGCGGTCAGGCGCAACGGCGACACGGCACCGCGCAGGAACAGGCGCTTGGTCAGCACGGTCGCCAAGCCCCAGCATGCGCCGCCGGCCAACGCCAGAACGCAACTGCGCAATCCGCCGATCGCGCGCCAAGGCTCCATCACCAGCAACAGGCCGACCGCGGCGATCGCCAGGAAGATCCAGTGGCGCGCCGTCGGTTTGTCGCCGAGCAGCAGCCACGCGAAGGCGATGACCCAGAACGGCATCGTGTACGCCAGCAGCGCCATCTTGCCGGCGCCGCCCTCGACCAGCGACATCTGCACGAGCAGCTGGAACGCCGCGGTCTGTGCCAGGCCGATCAGGATCGTGTCGCGCAACGGCGTCGGCGCGCCTGATTCGCCGCGCCACCAGAGCAGCGTGAACAGCAGCACGGTGCCGAACAGCGTGCGCAGCGCGGAAAAATCGAGCGGGCCGATGTAATGCAGCGCGCGCTTCATGACGATCCAGTTGAAGCTCCAGATCAGGCTCATCAGCCCGAGCGCGATGAGCGCCTGGCGGCGGGCGGTTGTGTCGGTCATCGCAGATCCGCGGAAGGCAAGAGAAGGGATTGAAGCACGAAGAACACGAAGAAAGGATGATTCGCGCAAGACGCGGCAGCTTTGCCAGCCGTTTACGGTGAGCGTAGCGCGCGCGGCGAACCAGGGCGAAACTCCACCGCCTGCCAGGGATCATTCGCCGCGCTGCGGGAATCGCACCCCGCACGGAATCGGTTGCTTCCTTCGTGGTCTTCGTGTTCTTCGTGGTTAAATCTTGTGCCCCTGGAAATTCGGAGAGACGAAAACATGGCCAAGAGCGAACGCAAGCGCTGCTCGTGGGCCGCCGACGACCCGGCGATGCGCGCCTATCACGACACCGAATGGGGCGTGCCGCTGCACGACGACACGCGGCTGTTCGAATTCCTCGTGCTCGAGGGGGCGCAGGCGGGCCTGAGCTGGAGCACGGTGTTGAACAAGCGCGCGGCCTACCGCAAGGCGTTCCACGACTTCGACATCGCGCGCGTGGCACGCATGAGCGATGCCGCGCTCGAGAAGCTGCTGCTGAATCCGGCGCTGATCCGCAACCGGCTGAAGATCTGGTCGGCGCGCAACAACGCGCGCGCGGCGCTGAAGGTCATCGAAACCGCGGGAAGCCTCGACGCCTACTTCTGGTCGTTCGTCGAGGGCAAGCCGATCCGCAACCGCTGGCACGGCCGCGCCGATGTCCCGGCAAGCACCGAACTGTCGGACCGGCTCAGCAAGGACCTCAAGCAGCGCGGTTTCAACTTCGTCGGCTCGACCATCATCTACGCGCACATGCAGGCCACCGGCATGGTCAACGATCACTTCACCGGCTGCTTCCGTTACCGTGAGCTGTGAGATCACGTGCCACGAAAGAATTTTGAGCGCGGATCGGCGCGGATGAAAGGCCTTTCCCGCGTTCATCCGCGTTCCGGCATTTTTGCGCAAAAGAGACCAACCTTGAAGGCGGATCGGCACGGATGAATGGCTTTCTCCGCGTTCATCCGCGTTCCGGCTCCTTGCGCAAAAGAAGCAATCAACGCGGACAAGGCGAACATCAACGCGGCTATCCGCGCAATCCGCGTTCCGGCCGTGCAGCTCAGCGCCGCGAACCGCGCAGGCGATCGACCGGGAACGTCGCTATCTCGCCGCTGCCGCGACCGCGCCGCGGCTGGCCGGGCTCCGGCGACCAGGCGTGCGCGTAAATGACCTCGTAGGTCGCAGGCAGCAGGCCGTCCTGGCGGTACGATTCGTAGGCTTCGAGCATGCCGCGCCACTGGCTCTTGCCGGTCAGGCCGCGCGTGCGCGCGGCATCGGCATTGGTCGCGCCGATCGCCTTGAGTTCGCGCATCAGCGCGCCGGCGTCGGCGTAGGTCAGTGTGAAGCGCTCGGCGTCGAGCACAGGATCACGGAAACCGGCCTGCATCAGCGCGTCGCCGACGCGCGCAATGTCGGCGAAGCGGCCGACGTGCGGCGCGCGGTCGACCTGCGCCCAGGCGGCGCGCAATTCGTGCAGCGTGTCCGGCCCGAAGGTGGAGATCGCGAGGTAGCCGCGCGGCCGCAACACGCGCCGGAATTCGTCGAACAGCGCCGGCACGTCGTCGATCCACTGCATGCACAGGCTGGAGAACAGCACGTCGACGCTGGCGTCGGCCAGCGGCAGCGCGCGCGCGTCGGCATTGACGCGCGCGAGTGGATGCAGCCAGCCGGGGCGGATCCGGCGCAGCATCGGCAACGCCAGGTCGAGCGCGACGACGTGCGCCGACTTCCAGCGGCGGCGCAACGTCAGCGCGGCGTTGCCCGGCCCGCAGCCGACATCGAGCACGCGCGCCGGTTCGCCCTCGACGTATTCGAGCCGGTCGAGCAGGCGTTGCTCGACCTCGTGCTGCAGCACGGCGTGCGCGTCGTAGGTTGCCGCGGCGCGGCCGAACGCGTGGCGGACATGCTTCACGTCGAGCGGCGGCGTCATGCGCGCTCGATCCTGCCGGCGAAGTCGTTGATCGCTGTCGCCACCTGCGCGGCGTGGCGCAGGAACGGCGCGTGGCCCGACGCTATTTCGACGAACTCGCCGGCGGGGCTGTGGTGTGCTGCCCAGCGCATCGCTCCGACCGGAACCAGGCGATCGCGCCGCCCGCCGATCCACAGGCTCGGCACCGGCAGGTGCGCCAGGTCGCCGCGCAGGTCGGTCGCCCGCAGGACGCCGAGGCCCTGTTCGAGCACCTGCAACGACGGATCGCCGCGTTCGAATACATGCGCCTTGAGTTCGCGCAACTCGTCGTGGGACTGAGCCGATCCGAGCGTCTCCAGAGCGAGAAAGCGCTCGATCGCCGCACGATAGTTTTCGGTCAGCCCGGTGCCGAACTGGATGAAGATGTCCGCCGGCACGCCGTGCGGCCAGTCCAACGTCGAGACGAAGCACGGCGATGCGGCAATTTCCACAACGCCGCATACCCGCTCCGGCGCCGTCAGTGCCGCGCGCAAGCTGACCAGGCCGCCGAACGACCAGCCGACCCAGAGCGCGCGCGGGACGCGTCGCGCAATCTGCGCGGCGCAGGCGGCCGGATCGATCGCCTCGGCCGAGGCGGCGCTGTGGCCATGGCCGGGCAGGTCGACGACGTGCAGCCTGAAGTGCGGCGCGAGCAGCGGCGTCAACGGTGCGAAGATGCCGCCGTGCATGGCCCAGCCGTGGATCAGCACGAGATCAGGACCGCTGCCGCTGGTTTCGATGTGCACGTCAGCGTTCGCTCCGCGCGCGCCCGACCGCGCGAGCCAGCGCATTGAGCAGCCGCTCGACGTCCTGTTCCTCATGTCGCGCCGACAACACGACGCGCAGGCGCGCCTTGCCTTGCGCCACGGTCGGCGGGCGGATCGCCGGTACGAAGAAGCCCTCGCCCTCGAGCGCCAGCGTCGCATCCAGGGCGGCCTTGCTGGCGCCGATCAGGACCGGCTGGATCGGCGTGCTCGACGCCATCAGGTCGATGCCGCGCTCGGCTGCGCCGTGGCGGAAATGCGCGATCAGGCGCGCGAGCTTGGCGCGGCGCCAGCCTTCGAAACGCGCGATGTCGACCGCGGCGGATGCCGCTGCCGCCAGCGCCGGCGGCAGCGCCGTCGTGTAGACGTGTGCACGCGCGAACTGCACGAGCCCGTCGATCAACGCAGCACTGCCCGCCACGAATGCGCCGCCGACGCCGAGCGCCTTGCCGAGCGTTGCCATCAATACCGGCGCATGTTGCGCTGCGACGCCGGCTTCGCTCAGGCTGCCGGCGCCCTCTTCGCCGAGCACGCCGATGCCATGCGCATCGTCGACCATCAGTGTAGCGTGCTGCTTTTTACACAATGCCGCAAGGCCGGCCAGCGGCGCGACATCTCCGTCCATGCTGAACACGCCGTCCGTCGCCAGCAGCGCGACCGCGTCGGTTTGCGTTGCAAGCTGGCGCCCGGCACTGGCGACGTCGGCGTGCACATAACGGGTGAGTTGCGCGCCGCACAGTCTTGCCGCGTCGATCAGGCTGGCGTGATTGAGCTTGTCCTGCACGCACAGCGCCTGCAGCGGATGCGCCCCCGGGTCGCCGCCAAGCAGCGCCTGCATTGCGCCGAGATTGGCCATGTAACCGGTCGAGAACAGCAGCGCGCGTTCGCGCCCGGTCCAGCGCGCGAGCTTTTCCTCGAGCGCCGCGTGTGCCTCGCGGTGGCCGCCGAGCAGGTGCGCGGCGGTCGAGCCGATACCCCACTGCGTCGCTGCGCGCTGCAGCGCCTCGACCAGCGCGGGGTGTTGCGCGAGGCCAAGATAATCGTTGCTGGCGAAATTCAGCAGCACCTTGCCGTCCAGGACGATGCGTGCGCCATCGACCGACTCGACCGTGCGCAGCCGGCGCAGCAGCGCCGCGCGCGCGCGCTGGGCCTGCCTCGCAGCCAGACGCTCGATCAGGTCGGGACGCACGACTGCCTCTCCCACGGCTTTTTCGGCGGGGGAGCGGGTTGGCGTGAGGGGGTGGCGTTTCATGATCCGGCGAGGCCGAGGAACGGCGAGCGACGCAAATTTTGGAGTCTCGAAAGGAAATCCGGTTGGCGGGACGCTGAATCGCTGCCCCTCACCCGACCCTTCCCCCCCAAGCGAAAGCCGGGGGAGAGGGCTTCAAGCGGCAGCGCCCGCCGTTTCCGCATCGACTTCGGAGTCGACGATCGCAGCATGAACGGTCCTGCCGTGTTCGCGCGGTTCGGCCTCGATCGCCATCGGCACGATGCCGAGCCGTGCGAACAACGCCTGGTCGTGCGCGACGTCGGGGTTGCCGGTCGTCAGCAATTTTTCGCCGTAGAAAATCGAATTCGCGCCGGCGAGAAAACACAGGGCCTGCAGCTCGTCGCTCATCTCGGCGCGTCCGGCCGACAGGCGCACCATCGAGCGCGGCATGAGAATGCGCGCGGCCGCAATCGTGCGCACGAACTCGAACGGATCGAGCAGCGCCGTGCCGGCCAGCGGCGTGCCTTCGACCTGCACCAGACGGTTGATCGGCACCGACTGCGGATGCTCGGGCAGGTTCGCCAGGGTCTGCAGCAGGCCGGCGCGCTGCTCGCGCGTCTCGCCCATGCCGACGATGCCGCCGCAGCAGGTCTTCATGCCGGCGTCGCGCACGTGCCCGAGCGTGTCGAGGCGGTCCTGGAATTCGCGCGTGCGGATGACTTCGGCGTAGAACTCCGGCGCACTGTCTATGTTGTGGTTGTAGTAATCGAGCCCGGCGGCCTTGAGCTTGCGCGCCTGTTCGCCGCTGAGCATGCCGAGCGTGGCGCAGGTTTCCATGCCAAGCGCGCGCACGGCGCCGACCATCGCGGCAACCTTGTCGATGTCGCGGTCCTTCGGCGAACGCCAGGCCGCGCCCATGCAGAAACGCGTCGCGCCGGCGTCCTTCGCCTGGCGGGCCTTCTCCAGCACCGCTTCGGTCGACATCAGCTTTTCGGCTTTCACGCCGGTCGAATAGCGCGCCGCCTGCGGGCAGTAGGCGCAATCCTCGGGGCAGCCGCCGGTCTTGATCGACAACAGTGTCGACACCTGCACGGCGTTCGCATCATGGTGATCGCGATGAACGCCCTGCGCGCGCGCGATCAGGTCGTTGAACGGTGCCGAAAGCAGGGCGAGTACTTCGCTCCGCGTCCAGTCGTGGCGGGCATGGATCGTGCGCATGGCGGACATGACGGTTGCAACGTGGCGTAAAGTGACGGCCAGTGTGGTCAGGGAGGATGGGGCTGTCAACCCGATGGAGCCGAAATCAGTTGACGGGTTGTGGGGCAGGGCGCAGCGCCTGATCCTGCCTTCGCATTGCCTGCTTTGCGCCCAGGATGGCGATGGCCGGCGCGACCTGTGCCACGCATGTGCCGGCGATCTGGTGCGCAACCGCCTGTGCTGTCCGCGCTGCGCGCTGCCGCTGCGGGCCCCGGCGCCGCTGTGCGGCGAATGCCTGTTGCGCGAACCGCCCTTCGACGCCGCATTTGCGCCCTTCCTCTACGGCCATCCGATCGACCTGCTCGTGACGAAACTGAAGTTCGGCCGCAGCCTCGCGGCCGGCCGCGTGCTGTCGCAACTGTGGCTCGACGCGGTTGCCGAAGACGCCCCGGTGCTACCCGGCCTGATCCTGCCGATCCCGTTGCATGCTTCGCGGCTGCGCGAACGCGGCTACAACCAGGCGCTGGAACTCGCCCGGCCGCTGGCGCGCGCGCTGCGCATTCCGCTCGCCGAAGACGCACTTTCGCGCACGAAGGCCACTGCCGCCCAGTCCAATCTCGATGCCAAAGCACGCCGCAGGAACCTGCGCGGCGCGTTCGAATTCCACGCCGCCGCACTGTCGGCCGCCGCGACGCATGTCACCCACGTTGCCCTGGTCGACGACGTGATGACGACCGGCGCCACGCTGCGCGAGTGCGCGCGCGTGCTCAGGCGTGCCGGCGTGGTTCGTGTCGACGTCTGGGCGCTCGCGCGCGCGCCGCGGCTGCGCTGACAGCAACAATCGCAACGTCAGCCGGCACGGTAGCGACTCGATTGTCTGCACGCACGACTCTAGACTTCGGCGACAAGGGCGTGCCGAGGGCAATTGATGAGTCGTAAAGGATGGGCAGCAATCGGTCTGTTCACCTGCGCGGCGGCGATCCATGCCGACGTGCAGGCTGTGGACCTTTCCGCCAGGGCGGTCGTGGAAAAGCGCATCGCCGCGGTCGCGCGGCATGATCTGGAGGCGATCGTCGCGCTGTACGCGCCGGATGCGGTCGAGACTTCGCCCGGTTTCTGCTCCAACCGGACCGGAGCCGACGGCGCGCGCCGCACGTATGGCGACCTGTTTCAGGCGTATCCCGGCATAACCGATGACGTCGTTGCCTATGTCGTCGACGGTCACCATGTCGCCGTGCAATTCGTGGCGCGCGTGCGCAAAGCCGATGGCTCGCTCGCTTTCGAAGTGCCCATTGCGAATTTCCTCACGGTCGAACACGGGCGCATAACGCGCGACGACACCTATTTCGACACGAAGGGTCGCCCCTGTACCTGACAGGCCCGTAGCGTCTAGCGAATGGCGTAGGCCATCGCGATCCCCACCCACAGCGCCAGTCCGACCCAGTTGTTGTTGCGGAACGCGGCGAAGCAGGCGTCGCGATCGCGCTGGCGCATGATCCATTGCTGCCAGGCGAACAAGAGCGCGGCCGCGGCCACCCCGACTATGTATACCTTGTGCAGATGGCCGCGCTGCGCGACCAGCAGCATGGTCAGCAGGAACGTGACCATCAGTACGCCGAGGATCGGCAGGTCGGCATCGCCGAACAGGATCGCGGTCGACTTGGCGCCGACGCGGATGTCGTCGTCGCGATCGACCATCGCGTATTCGGTGTCGTAGATCGTCGACCACAGGATATTGGCCAGGTACAGCTCGCCGCACAGCGGCAGCACGGCCTTGAATGCAGCGAGGTCGGCGCCTTTCACCGCGGCGAACGCCATCGGGATCGACCAGCCGAACGCAGCGCCGAGATAGACCTGCGGCAGATAGGTGTAGCGCTTGGTGAACGGGTAGGTGATGGCGAGGAACGCGCCGATGAACGACAGTTCGACCGTCAGCCTGTTCGTGAACAGCACAAGCAGGAAGGCGCATGCGGTCAGCGCGAAGAACACGTACAGCGCCTCGCGCGGCGTGACCTTGCCGGCCGCGATCGGGCGGTCGTGCGTACGCTTGACCTGCGGATCCAGATTGCGATCGGCGTAATCGTTGATCACGCAGCCGGCCGAGCGCATGAAGAACACGCCGAGCGTGAAGATGATCAGCGTGTCCCACGGCGGGAAATCACCGGCCGCCAGCCACAGTGCCCACCAGGTCGGCCACAGCAGCAGCAGCGCTCCGATCGGCTTGTGCATGCGGGCGAGCCTGGCGTACTGCACGAGGCGTTCGCGCACATGGCTCCAGTCGACGCGCGCCAGCGCCGTGCGCACGGCGTCGACCGATCGACGCCACCATGGCGCCGTTGCGCCGGCGGCCGCCGCCGCGGCCCGTTGCGCATTGCGCTGCGCGGCCGTGAGCGTTGCGGCGATTGCGTCGCGGCGACCTTTCGATTCGGCCGCGCGTGCCGGCTTGCCTTTGTCGTCCATTGCCGCAGTGTAATTGAGCCTGCGCGGATTGTTCGAGTCGTACGGATCAACTCCGTCGGCGCGCAGGGGATCGGTTCGGAATGTTCCGTCGCCGTTCGTGGCGAGCTATCGAACCCGATGGAGACGCGCCAAGCCGTTCACCGTTCGAATACCCGGGACTAACGGAGCGACGATCCAACCATTCCGTTGACCAACAGCCAGCCGGCTCGCCGCGACAGCCGCCGTAGCGGTATCCTCGCCGCTGCCGATCGCCATGAGCCAGGCCATGGACACAGTTCTGCCGTCGCGCTTCGTTCCGTTCGCCCTATGCATTGCCCTTTTTGCGCTGTCGCTGGGCGTGGCGATCGCGGCAGGCGGCAGCGTCTGGCACTGGCTTGCGGCAATCAGCGGCGCGCTGTGCCTGGTCGGCGTGCTCGACG
>DATNFS010000052.1:0-37405 GCA_035606275.1 Rudaea sp. | reverse complement strand
TATTTCTTTCCCGTCATCTCTCCAAAAATCCAGTCCCAGGCGGAAAATCAAAAGACCGAACCACGGAGTACACGGAGAACACGGAGAAAAACAGAGGAAATTCTGTTACAGCTCGCTTTGTTCTTCTCCGTGTTCTCCGTGGTTCAATCTTTTCGCTCTGTCATGATCGCACCGCCGTGCGAGGCGTCACATCGTATGGGTCGGCCGATCCGCGTTCATGATGCCGGCCAGTGCCGCTTCGATCTTGATGCGCGCCGTTTCGCCGTCGGCCGATTCGTTGAACTGAACGCCGATGCCGGCCGTACGGTTGCCTTGCGCACCGGGCGGCGTGACCCAGATGACCTTGCCGGCAATCGGCAGGCGATCCTTGTCTTCCATCAGCGTGAGCAGGATGAATACCTCGTCGCCGAGGCCGTAGCGCTTGGCCGTCGGCACGAACAGGCCGCCGCCACGCACGAACGGCATGTAGGCGTTGTACAGCGCACCCTTGTCCTTGATCGCAAGGGAAAGGATGCCCTGCCGCGGCATTGCGCCCATTGTTCCCGACATCACCTATCCTCCGCCACGCGAAAAAAAACACCGGTCAGGCCACGCGCGAACGCCGCGCCGCTGCTGCCGCCTTCCATTCGACCAGCAGCTCCAGCAGCACCAGCTCGGCGCGCAACGGACCGCGCAGCAGATCGCGCGCGCGGTTGGCCCTGTCGAACCAGGACGCTAGCTTGGTCAAATCGGCATCACCGGTCAAGGCGAGCGGTCCGCGCGTGCGCGCGGCCGACGCCGCAGCTTCGCCCTGAACGAGCATGGCGGCGAACCACAGCCGTGTGTCGGTGTCGTTCCTTGCCCAGATGCCGGCGATCTCGGCCACGTTGCCCTTGCCCTGCTGCAGGGCGCGCAGGTGCGCGGCCACTTCATCGCGCAGCGCGGCGCGGCCCTCGCGCGCCCAGGTCAGCGCCAGCCCGGGATTTCCGGCGCTCGCCGCGAGCGCCGCGACCGCTGCCGGACGATCGATGCCCTGCTCGATCAGCCAGGTCGTGGCGGCATCGGCCGGCGGCAACGAAAATCCGATGAGCTGGCAGCGGCTGCGGATCGTCGCCGGCAGGCGCGCCGGATGTGCGCTGACCAGCATGAGATAGCGCGCCGCGTTCGGTTCCTCGAGCGTCTTCAACAGCGCGTTCGCCGCCGCGTTGTTCATCGCGTCCGCCGGTTCGATCAACACGACCTGGGCGCGGCCGACCTGCGGCGTCAGCGCAAGCCACGCCGACAGCTCGCGGATCTGCTCGACCACGATCTCGCCATACATCTTCTTCGATTTGTCGTTGAAGGCGAAGCCGACGAACCGGGCGTCTGGATGGCCCGGATAGCCGTCCGGCTGCGCCAGGCTTCCGTCCGGCCGCGTTTCCTCGGGATCGCGCTGGGCGCGAACCGCGTACAGGCGGCACGACCGGCAGCGGCCGCACGGAGCATCGTCGCGGTTCTCGCACAGCAGGAATGCCGCAAGTCGCTCGGCCAATGCCCGCTTGCCGACGCCGGGCGGCCCCGCCAGCAGCAAGGCATGAGGCAGCGCGCCCTGCCGCGCGCGCGCGACGAGCCGGTCCCAGGTTTCAACCTGCCACGGCGCCGGATTCATGCCGCTGCCCCGGCGCTGCCGAGAAACCCGGCGATGCAGGCGCGCACGTCGGCGAGCACCGCGTCGAGCGGCCGGCCGGCATCGACAATGCGGAAACGTCCCGGCGCAGCTTCGGCGCGCGCGCGGTAGGCTGCGCGAACGCGCTCGAAGAAATCGACATTTTCCATTTCTATACGATCCGCGGCACCGCGCCCGCTGGCGCGGCGCAAGCCGTCATCGACCGGCAGATCCAGCAGCAGCGTCAGGTCGGGCACCAGCCCGGCCGCGGCCCAGGCTTCCAGGTCGGCGATGCGCTCGGCCGGCTGGCCGCGCCCGCCGCCCTGGTAGGCAAAACTCGCATCGGTGAAACGGTCCGCCAGTACCCAGCGCCCGGCTGCCAGGGCCGGCATGACGACTTCGCGCACCAGCTGCGCGCGTGAAGCGAACATCAGCAGCAATTCCGACTCCGCGCACAACCCGCGCAGCTTCGCATCGAGCAGGATCGAGCGGATCGCCTCGCCGGCTGCCGTACCGCCGGGTTCGCGCGTCACCAGTACGTCGACGCCGCGTTCGGCGAGCTGCGCGCGCACCGCTTCGAGCACCGTGCTCTTGCCGGCGCCTTCGCCGCCTTCCAGCGTGATCAGTTTTCCGTTCATCGATTTCGGGTCTGTTGCAATTGGTAGCGCGCAACCGCCCGGTTGTGGGCGTCGAGCGTCGCCGAAAATTCGTGCGTGCCATCGCCTCGCGCAACGAAGTAAAGCGCATCGGTCACGGCCGGGTGCATGACCGCCTCGAGCGAGGCCTTTCCGGGCAGCGCGATCGGCGTCGGCGGCAAACCGGATCGCGTGTAGGTATTGTACGGCGTGTCGGTATCCAGATCGCGCCGGTGAATCCGGCCGTCATATTGCGCGCCGAGCCCGTAGATCACGGCCGGATCGGTTTGCAGGCGCATGCCGATGCGCAGCCGATGCAGGAATACGGCAGCGATTTTCGGGCGTTCGTCGCCGCGCGCGGTCTCCTTCTCGACGATCGACGCCAGCGTCAGCAGCTGGTACGGCGAATCCAGTTCGAACCCTGGCGGATGCCCGGCCCAGAGCGTGTCGAGCAGCTTGCGCATCGCCTCGTGCGCACGGCGCAGCACGTCCAGGTCGCTCATGCCCTTGATGTAGCTGTAGGTCTCCGGCAAGAACCAGCCCTCGGCCAGCGCGCCGGGCGCGCCGAGCCGGCCCATGATGTCGTTGTCGTCGAGCCCCGCCAGCGTCTGCTGCAGCCCGGCGTCCTGCGCCAGAGCGAGGCGCAGTTGTTTAAATGTCCACCCTTCCACAATAGTAAAATGATGCTGGATGACGTCGCCGGCCGCCAATTTTCGCAGCAGTTCGACCGGCGTCAGCCCCGGCGCCAGCGCATATTCGCCGGCATGCAGCTTGCCGGCGACGCCGAGCTGGCGCGCCAGCAGGCGCCAGTAGAACGTATTGCCGGTGGCCACGCCGCGTTGCTCGATCAGGTGCAGCACGCCGGGCAAATGCGTGCCGAGCGGCACATCGACAGTCGTTGCCTCGACCAGCGGACCAAGCGGCGCATCGGCAAAATGCCGATAGTCCCAATATCCCCACGAGACGGCGCCGGCTGCCGCCAGCAGGAGGAATATGGCGACGCCGGCGAGGCCGCGTTTATTTCCCGCATTTTTTTGCGTCAAGCCGGTACCCGCCTGCAGTCAACTGCTCGAAGGTGCATTGTGCCTGAAGCAGGCTGCGGTCCGCGCTGCCATGCCGGTCATGCACCATCGCCGAGGGCTCGCAGCAGGCCACGCGCTTTCGCGCGTGTTTCCTCGAGCTCCTGGCTGGCCACCGAGTCGGTGACGATGCCGGCGCCGGCGCGAAAGCGCAGCGCGCCCCCGCACATCGTCAGCGTGCGGATCAGGATATTCAGATCGAGGTCGCCGGCGCGGTCGAGGTAACCCAGCGAGCCGGTATACGCACCGCGTCCAGCTCCCTCCAGTTCCGCGATGATCTCCATCGTGCGTACTTTCGGACAGCCGGTAATCGTGCCGCCCGGGAAAACGGCGCGGATGACCGAACCCGGACTCGTGCCGGCGCGCAGGTTGCCGCTGACGTTGGAGACGATGTGGTGCACGTGCGCATAACTTTCCAGCGTCATGAGCTCGTCGACGACGACGCTGCCGGGCATGCACACGCGGCCGAGGTCGTTGCGTTCCAGGTCGATCAACATGACGTGCTCGGCGCGTTCCTTCGGGTGGTCGATCAGTTCGCGCAGACGCGCCGCATCGTCGTCGCCGCCCGTGCGCGGACGGGTGCCGGCAATCGGTCGCGTCGACACGCGCTCGCCGCGTACCTCAACCAGCCGTTCGGGCGATGAACTGACTATGGCCCAGTCGTGCCACCGGAGCAGTCCGGCAAACGGTGCCGGATTGGCGCGGCGCAGACTGGCGAACACCTGCGCCGGTCCGGCCGGGCCGGCAAAATGCGCACGCCACTCGCGCGACAGGTTGACCTGGAACACGTCGCCCGCGCGCAGGTAGTCCTGCACCGCGTCGACACCTTCGAGGAAGCGGCGCGGTGCATCGTCGTCGATCGTGATCGGTGGCAATGGTTCATGCACCGGGGCCGCTGCCGCTTCAAGATCGGACTGCAGCGCGTCGAGCAGCATCGCGGAACCTTGTTCGGCGACCAGATGGGTATGCCGGTCGATCCGGTCGACCACGATCGCCGCCGGACAGCGCAGCGCGAGCGCCACCGGCATCGCCGCATCGGGCGCGGCCGGCAATCTCAGGCGCGGTTCGATCTCGGCGCCCAGCTCATAGCTCAGGTACAACAGCCAGCCGCCGGTGAAAGGCAGGGCCGGCGGCCGGGGACTGGAGGCGGGAATGCGTGCCCGGGTCGCGGCCGTGCGCTCCGACTGCCACGCCGCATCGAGCGCTTCGAGAAATTTCGTGCCCTGGTCGGCGCCCTGGCCGTCGCGAACCCGGCCGTCGCGATGCAGGGTCAGCGCGTCACGCGGGAAAGCGAACAGGATGTCGTAGCGCGCGTGCGGTCCCTGTGCCGCGCTTTCGAGCAGCCCCGGGTAGCGTTGTGGATCGGCAGCCGCCAGCGGCAACAGGTCGCGCATGCCGGCAAGCGTGCGCACTACGGTACGGCGATGGTCCGGCATCAGCGGCGCTCCCGCGCCCGGCGCGAGATCAGATGGTTCGGAATACCAGCGTGCCGTTGGTACCGCCGAAGCCGAACGAGTTCGACAGCGCAACGTCGACCCTGGCCTGCCGCGCCGTATTCGGCACGTAGTCCAGATCGCAGCCTTCGCCGGGCTGGTCGAGATTGATCGTCGGCGGCACGACACTGTCGCGCATCGCCAGCACGCAGAAAATCGCCTCGACGCCGCCGGCGGCGCCGAGCAGGTGCCCGGTCATCGACTTGGTCGAACTGACCATGACCTTTTTCGCCTGCTCGCCGAAGCAGCGCTTGATCGCCTGGCTTTCAGCCAGATCGCCTGCCGGGGTGGAGGTCCCATGGGCGTTGATGTAGCCGATCTGCTCCGGGTTCAAGCCGGCATCCTTCATCGCCGAACTCATGCAGCGTGCGGCGCCATCTCCATCCTCGCTCGGCGAAGTGATGTGGTAGGCATCCGCGCTCATGCCGAACCCGACCAGCTCGCAGTAGATGCGCGCATTGCGCTTGCGCGCGTGCTCGTAATCCTCGAGCACGAGCACGCCGGCGCCGTCGGACAGCACGAAGCCGTCGCGGTCCTTGTCCCACGGACGGCTGGCCTTGTGCGGCTCGTCGTTGCGCGTGGACATCGCGCGTGCCGAGCAGAATCCGCCCATGGCCACGCCGGTCGTTGCGTATTCGGCGCCGCCGGCCACCATCACGTCGGCGTCGCCGTACTGGATCATGCGCATGGCAAGGCCCAGGTTGTGCGTCGCGGTCGTGCACGCCGTGACGCAGGCGATGTTCGGCCCCTTCAGCCCGAGCATGATCGACAGGTTGCCCGAGGCCATGTTGATGATCGAACTCGGCACGAAGAACGGCGAGATGCGGCGCTGGCCCTGCTCGTGATAGATGATGCTGGTGCGTTCGATCGTGTGGATGCCGCCGATGCCGGCGCCGACCGCAACGCCGATGCGCTCGGCATCGTGTTCGTGCGGGTGCAGGCCGGCGTCGGCCAGCGCGTCGATCGACGCGGCGATGCCGTAGTGGATGAACGGATCCATCTTCTTGACGTCTTTCGGCGCAACGAACTTCGCCGGATCGAAATCGCGCACCTCGCCGGCGATGCGCGTCGGAAACGTGCTCGCATCGAAATGCGTCACCGGGCCGATGCCGCTGTTGCCGGCGAGGATGTTGCGCCACGCCGTGGTCACATCGTTGCCGACCGGGCTGACGATGCCGAGCCCGGTAATCACCACACGCCGTTTGTTCATAGCAGAGGCTGAGAGCTGAGGGCTGCGGGCTGAAGATCAGGAGCGCTGGAGGCCGGCCTTGTTTCCGGCTTCGCGCCCCGTGCCCTCAGCCCTGGTTTCAGAAACACGAACTGCGCCACGCGGGCGCAGTCGAGGGATCCAAAAAGATGAAATCAGGCCTTGACGTGCGCCTTGATGTAGTCGACCGCCTGCTGCACCGTCGTGATCTTCTCGGCTTCCTCGTCCGGGATCTCGCACTCGAACTCCTCTTCCAGCGCCATCACCAGTTCGACCGTGTCGAGCGAGTCCGCGCCCAGATCGTCCACGAACGACGCGTTCGGCGTGACTTCATCTTCCTTGACGCCAAGCTGTTCGACGACGATTTTCTTGACGCGTTCTTCGATGGTGCTCATGTGTTGGACCTCACGATGGAAGTAAATTCTGGACCGCTACCGGAAAGCGGCGGATTGTAGTGGATGCTACGCCTGCACGCCAGCAAACGGGCGTTTCACGAGGCGCTGGACCGCGAGCCGGCAGCCGCAAAGCAGATCGTCGTCTGCCGCTCTCCGGTTTCCGGCGACCGGTTTCCGCCCGGCGGCCCTCACGCCATGTACATGCCGCCGTTCACGTGCATCGTCTCGCCGGTGATGTAGGCGGCCGCAGGCGAAACCAGGAACAGCACGGCCTGTGCAATGTCTTGCGGCGAACCAAGGCGCCCGAGGGCGATCTGGCCGAGCAACGCCTGGCGCTGGTCGTCGGTCAGACTTCGTGTCATGTCGGTATCGATGAATCCCGGCGCGACGACGTTGACCGTAATCCCGCGCGAGCCGATCTCGCGCGCGAGCGATTTCGAAAACGCGATGATGCCGGCCTTGGCGGCCGCGTAGTTCGACTGGCCCGGGTTGCCGGTCACGCCGACCACCGATGCGATGTTCACGATGCGGCCCTTGCGCGCCTTCATCATGCCGCGCATGACCGCCTTGGACGTGCGGTAGACCGAGCTCAAGTTGGTGTCGAGTATCGCCTGCCAGTCTTCGTCTTTCATGCGCATCAGCAGCTGGTCGCGCGTGATGCCGGCATTGTTGACCAGGATCGTCGGCGGACCGAATTCCCTGCCGATCGCCTCGACCAGCGCCTCGACCGCCGCGCCGTCGGTGACGTCGAGCGAACGCCCCACGCCGGCCTGCGCGGCCAGTCGCTCGCCGATGGCCTGCGCACCGGCTTGCGTCGTTGCCGTGCCGATGACCTTCGCGCCGCTTGCGGCGAGCACATCGGCAATAGCCGCGCCAATGCCGCGGCTGGCGCCGGTGACAAGGGCGATTTCACCCTGCAGGTTTGCGTTCATGGCTTGCTCCGTTCAGAAGTCGTTGCCGCAGTCGGCCAGATCAGCGCCTGCGCAACGACCACCGACTTTCCGTCGAATGTCGCTGCGGGTGATCCGTACAGAACGTAGCCGAGCGCGAGCGCCTCGCTGACGCGCCGGCAGAATCTTTCGTCATCCGGACCGGTCAATATACGGTAGATCGGAAGATCGTTCGGAGTGTCGCCCACACCGTCCTCCCCGCGCCCGGCGTCAGGCTTTCCAGTCGAGCAACGCCTGTGCCAGCTCGGCCGGCGCGCCGATGGCGCGGCCGTCGATGGCCCTTTCGATGCGCTTGAGCAGCCCGACCAGCACCTTGCCCGGGCCGCACTCGGCCGCCCGTGTCACGCCGCGGGCAGCCAGTTCGTGCACGCAGGCGGTCCACTGCACGGGCGCATAAAGCTGCCGCGCCAGTGCCTGTCTGATGTTCTCGACACTGTTGTAGGACTTGGCCTCAACATTCTGAATCACCGGAATTTTCGGTGCCGACCATGAGACGGTTTCGAAGTGCGCCGCGAGCTTGTCGGCCGCATCACGCATCAACAGGCAGTGCGACGGCACGCTGACCGCCAGCTTGACCGCCTTGCGGACACCCAGCTCGGCCAGCCGTGCGAGGGCACGGTCGACCGCCTCGCTGTTGCCGGCGATCACGAGCTGGCCCGGCGCATTGAAATTTGCCGGGGCGACCACCTGGCCCTGCGCGACCTCGGCGCAGACCTGGGCGATCTGCAGGTCGTCGCCGCCGAGGATTGCCGCCATCGCGCCGACGCCTTGCGGCACTGCAGCCTGCATCAGCCGACCGCGCTCGGCAACGATCGCCGCCGCGTCGTGCAGGGACAATACGCCGCCGCAGACCAGCGCCGTGTACTCACCGAGACTGTGGCCGGCCAGCTGCGCGGGCAGCGCGCCGCCCTGCTCGCGCCACACACGCCATACCGCGACGCCGGCAGCCAGCAGGGCCGGTTGCGTGTTGTCGGTGCGATTCAACAATTCTTCCGGACCGTTCTGCGACAACGCCCACAGGTCGGCGCCGGCTCCGGCCGAGGCTTCGTCGAATGTCGCCTTGACGATGGCGTATTCGCTGGCCAGTTCGGCGAGCATGCCGAGCGATTGCGAGCCCTGGCCGGGGAAGACGAAACACAGGGCTGAGGGCTGGGGGCTGAGGGTAGGCATTGACGAAAAACCTGCTTTTTTGCTGGAACCAAACCAATCGCACGGAAAGGAAAAAGCCTGTGGAACAGCGTCGCGGCTTTTCAGCCATCGGCCGCGGCCCTCGGCGTTTTGCTTGAGCTAGTAGCGCACCAAGGCCGAACCCCAGGTGAAGCCGCCGCCGAAGGCCTCGAGCAGCAGCAGCTGGCCGCGCTGGATCCGGCCCGAGCGGACGCCGTGATCGAGCGCCAGCGGTACGGAGGCCGATGAGGTATTGCCGTGCTTGTCGACGGTGACGATGACGCGTTCCATCGGCATGTCGAGGCGTTTGGCCGTCGCCTGGATGATCCGCAGGTTCGCCTGGTGCGGAATCAGCCAGTCGATGGCATGGCGATCGATGCCGTTGGCCGCCAATGTCTCTTCGACGACGCGGTCGAGCGTCTTTACGGCAACCTTGAATACCTCGCTGCCCTGCATGACGACGCGCACGCCGTGGTTGTGCTCGTGGGTGAAACCGACCGACACGCCGACCGGATTCCACAACAATTCCTTGTAGGCGCCGTCGGCGTGCACGTGCGAGGAAAGAATGCCGGCCTCGTCGGAGGCCTTGAGCACGACGGCACCGGCGCCGTCGCCGAACAGCACGCAGGTGCCGCGGTCCGACCAGTCGATCATGCGCGACAGCGTCTCTGCGCCGACGACCAGCGCGGTCCTGGCGCTGCCGGAGCGAATGAACTTGTCGGCGACCGTCAGTGCGTAGATGAAACCCGAGCACGCCGCGTTGACATCGAACGCGGGGCAGCCGTTCGCACCGAGCCGATCCTGCAGCAGGCACGCCGTCGACGGGAAGATCAGGTCCGGCGTGGTGGTGCCGACGATCAGCAGGTCGACGTCCCTGGCCGCCACGCCCGCTGCCTCCAGCGCGGCTGTCGCCGCACCGAAGGCCAGGTCACAGGTAGTCTCGCCTTCGGCGGCGAGATGGCGCTGGCGGATGCCGGTGCGAGCGGCGATCCATTCGTCGCTGGTGTCGACCGTCTTTGCCAGATCGGCATTGGTGACGACTCTTTCCGGCAGGCAACTGCCCGTGCCGGCGATGCGTGAATAGATCAAGACTCAACCCCTGTACCGGCGCTTGGCTCGCGCAGCATCCCTCGCGCTCGAGCCCGCCATGGCGCTACAGCACATGACTGCTTGTGCTTGTTGTTGTTGGCCCGTCGAGGACGTCGCGGAGCGACTGCGCCTCAATCCTCGTCGCGGACCGGCGTCTTGCTCTCGATGACCTTGCGGCCACGATAGTAGCCGTCCTTGGTCACGTTGTGGCGCACGTGCACTTCGCCCGAAGTCGGGTCGGTGCCGAGCTGCTTGGCGCTCAGCGCGTCATGGGCGCGGCGCATGCCGCGGCGGGAGGGGGACTTGCGACTCTTTGCAACAGCCATTTCACTTCTCCAAAAAATCCTGCGTACTGTACCGGGTACGAATGCGGCCGGGAGGGCGCGCGAGCGCGCAACCGGGTCAGCGCGAAACCTTGATCTTTTTCAGCACGTCGAACGGGTTATCGCGCGATGCCGCTGCCGGCTCGTCTTCCGCGTCGCCCCATGTGCGTTCCACATAGTCGGTGCCCGGCCGCACCGGTATGGCCGGTACG
This sequence comes from Rudaea sp., assembly GCA_035606275.1. Lineage (GTDB taxonomy): Bacteria > Pseudomonadota > Gammaproteobacteria > Xanthomonadales > Rhodanobacteraceae > Rudaea. The sequence goes on along the minus strand of DATNFS010000052.1, from coordinate 27,231 downwards.
GCCAGTATCAATTCGTCTTCGACGACGTCGGCGAGCCGGAGCACGCCGTCGGCCGTCAGCAATGGTTCGTAGCCTTCCGGCAATCCTGCCTCGTCCGCCTCGCGCGTGATCAGCCCGAGCCGTGCGTCGACACGCACCGGCAAGTCGAAACGATCGAGGCTGCGCTGGCAGATCAGCGGCAACGCCGCTTCGGCGCGCACGTGCAGATACGCCACGCCGAGTTCATCCTTGTCGAAATCCAGCTCGAACACCACGTCGCCGGTCGGCTGGGCCAGGTCGGCTGCCAGTCGCGGCAGCGCGGCAAGCGGCAGTTTACCCTCAAAACGGCGCCGCGCCTGCACCATGCGCCACGCGTCGACAGTTTCTGGCAGGGCATGGGACATGGCGCGCGCGATGGTAGTTTCCGCACTGCACAAAGTCAATCCAAATGGCTGAATTCGCCGCAAACTGTGCGGCGTGCCCGGTTCCCGGATTGCCCCGGCGCGCATCATTTTACGAAATTGTTCGCATGCGGCAGACTGCGAACCGGAACCGGGGGTTGGAATCGCTGTGTCTTACTTCATCCTGATCGCGGCGGCGGCGGCGCTGTTGCTGCTGTATGCCGCATTTCGCCAGCATGGCCTGAACCGGCGGCACCGCGCGATGCGGCGCCTGCTCGACGGCGCGGATGCGCTCGAGGAACAGCTGCTGCAATGCCGCGCGCGCATGCAGCAGCTCAGGAGCATGCTGGTGACGCTGCCTGAAGAGATGAGTGCCGACGCAAACACGGCATTGACGGCCGACGACAAGGTGCAAGCGGGATTGCGCGATCTGCTCGCACACCGCCTCTGGATCAAGCAGCACGCCGGGACCGCGCAGCGCGCCGAACTCGATGCGGCCTGCATCGCAATCGATCAGTCCCGCGACGTTCTGGCGGCGCAACTGACCCGGCTCGACGCGATCACCGACGAACTGGCGGCCGCGCAATCCAGCGCCCGGTCGGTCGCGCCGCGCAATCGCAACGGCACGCCGTGACGGCAGCCGGCCAGGTCGACCTGATCCTGGCATCGACCTCGCGCTATCGTCGCGATCTCTTGGCACGCATCGCGGCGCGCTTCCGCCAGCTCGCCCCGGCCGTCGATGAAACGGCTCTGCCCGATGAAAGCGCGGCGACCCTGGTCGTGCGCCTGGCGCTGGCCAAGGCCCACGCCGTGGCCACCAGGGAGCCCGGCGCGCTGGTGATCGGCTCGGACCAGGCCGCCGACCTCGACGGCGCGATACTCGGCAAGCCGGGCACGGCCGCTGCCGCGGTGGCACAACTGCTTGCCGCAAGCGGCAGGGTCGTGACGTTCCATACCGCGATCTGCCTGGTCGATGCGCGGACGCCGCAGCCGCAGGTCGCCTGGGCGACCGATCGCACGCACGTGCATTTTCGCCGGCTGCAGCGCGGCGAAGTCGAGCGCTACGTCGAACGCGAACAGCCGCTCGATTGCGCCGGCAGCTTCAAGGCCGAGGCCCTCGGCATCGCGCTGTTCGAGCGGATCCAGAGCGAAGATCCGACCGCGCTGATCGGTCTGCCGCTGATCGCACTGTGCCGGTTGCTCGGCGCGGCCGGTATCGAGGTCATCTGAAGTCCCTGCATGCGTCGCCCGCGGCCGCGGCTGACGTTGCGCGCGGCGCATCGGCGAGCCCGTCGGCGGCGACGAACAGGTAGCGCTTGCGTCCTTCGTACAGTTCGAGCCGGCCGACGACCTGCGGCGCCCGCAGCGTCGAGCAGACGCGCTCCAGCCACGCCGCACGCTCGCGCTCGCGCCGCGCGGTCGGCTCGATCACGACGAGCAAGCGTCCCGGAGCAAGGTCGCGCAACGCCCGTTCGTCCCGGCGCCACAGGGCCAGCTGCGGCGCACGGCCGTGCTTGGTGTTGATGGGATGATCCAGCGCGTAGACCGGGCGTCGCGACGCGAATGCGAAATCCAGCTCGGCGGCCAGCATGAAATTGTCGGCCACCAGCGTGGCTTCGCGGAAGCGTTCCTGCTGCAACAGGGTGCCGGTCTCGACGGCGACTTCGTTCCAGCCGACCCAGTGCTCGGGAAAAGCCTTGAAGCGCGCCAGTGATACCGCGCCGCCCGGCACGGCCGCGGCCGAGAAGTAGGCGAAAGCCAGTACGCTGCCGGCAGCCAGCATGACGAACGCGGCAAGCGCGAACCCGCGCAGTCCGCGTTCGGCGCGCGCCGGTTCGAGCAGGGCCGGCAACGCGACCAGCAGCGGCAGGTAGGCCGGCAGCGGCCAGTGCAGGCGCAAGCGCGTGTCGTCGGCGAAGAAGCCGAGCACCAACCAGGCAATCCATGGCACCACGCTGCAGACGGCGAGCAGGTCCCACGGCGCGCCCGCATCGCCACGCTGCACGCAACGCCACGCCGCCCAGAGCAGCAGCAGATAGAACAACGGTGTGCAGACGATCGCCTGCTCGAGCGGTTGCGCGAACCCATCGGCATGGAAGGCCCACGGATTGCGCTCGAGGATCTGGAACGAAAGCGCGACCCAGCCGTGTTCGAGATTGAAAATCAGCAACGGAAGCAGGCCGAGCAGCGAAATCGCAACCGCCGTCCACAAACCCGGATCACGCCACAGCTGCCGGCCGCGGACCGTCAGCAGCAGGAAGGCAAGTCCGGTGAGCAGCAGCATCGCCGCCCGATAGTGGCTGAGCAAGGCTGCGGCCAGCACAAGGCCAAGCACGCACCAGGCGCCCCGGTTGCCTGTGCGCGCGGCGCGCTCGAGCATGTCCAGGCCGAGCGCCGCGCACAGCGTCAGCGGGACATCGGGCAACGCGAACATGCCCAGCGTGCCGAGCAGCGGCAGCGCCAGCGCGATCAGCCCGGTGAACCAGCCGGCACGCACGCCGAACAGACGCGTACCGGTGTGCACGAGGATCAACGGAGTCAGCGCGCCGAACAACAGGAACGGCGCACGCATCGCCAGCACGCCATGACCGAAAAGTGTTTCGCCCAGGCGGATCAGCGCGGCAGTCGCGAGCGGCAGGTCGCTGAACGACCAGTCGAGCGCGCGGCTCTCCTGCCAGTACCAGGCTTCGTCGCCGAACGGCGCAAGCGTTCCAGCCAGCACGATCTTGAGGATCAGCAGCAGCGCCCAAACCATCCAGAATGCGGCGCGCCAGCGCAGCGGATCGTCCCGCCCGCCGGAAATTCCGGACGCCGTCACACTCGTTATACTTCCAACCATGCAGATTGCGATCCCATGAACATGCGCCTGTCGCCCGTCCCCGATGCTCCCGCGGCACTGGACCCCTCCCTCGCTGCCGCGCTGAGCCGCGCGCAGCAGCAGGTCAACGGCGTCGTGCTCGGCAAGGCCCCGCGCGTGCGCCTGGCCTTTGCCTGTTTTCTGGCCGGCGGTCACTTGCTGATCGAGGACCTGCCCGGCGTCGGCAAGACGACACTCGCGCACGCGCTGGCGGCAACCCTGGACCTGAGCTTCCAGCGCGTGCAGTTCACGTCCGACCTGCTGCCTTCCGACATTATCGGGGTCAGCGTCTACGAGCGCGAGCGCGGCGAATTCAAGTTCCACCCGGGTCCGCTGTTTGCGCAACTCGTGCTTGCCGACGAGATCAACCGCGCAACGCCGAAAACACAGAGCGCGCTGCTCGAGGCCATGGCCGAGCAACAGGTCACGGTGGACGGCGAGAGCCGCGCGCTGCCGGCGCCGTTTTTCGTCGTCGCAACGCAGAACCCGCTCGATCTTGCCGGCACCTATCCGCTGCCCGATTCGCAGCTCGACCGCTTCATGCTGCGCATCAGCCTCGACTACCCCGACGCTGATGCCGAGCGAGCGCTGCTCACGGCGAGCGACCGGCGCGAAGTGATCGCGCACCTGCATCCGTGCCTCGACGCAACGCAGATCGGCCGCGTGCGCGCCGCCGTCGGCAACGTGCTGGCCAGCCCGGCACTGATCGACTACGTGCAGGCGCTGCTGGCGGCCAGCCGCGTCGACCCCGAGATTCGCGTCGGCCTTTCGCCACGCGCCGGTCTGGCCCTGCTCAGTGCCGCGCGAGCCGTCGCATTGCTCGACGGCCGCGCCTTCTGCCTGCCCGAAGACGTGCAGGAGGTATTCGTGGCAGCCGCCGCGCATCGCCTGACGCCCGGCGGCACGAGCCATCGCTCGCGCGACCAGCTGGCGCAGAAACTGCTGGATTCGACGCCGGTGCGCTGAGTCTCCTGGTGAACGCCTCCGGCACGCTGGTTTCGCTGCGCTCGCGCTTGCTCGCGACTGCCGAACGGCGGCTGCCGGCCCTGACCCGCCTGAAGCAACCGGAAGCCCTGCCGGTCGTGCTGCACCGGCACCGCATCTACGTGTTGCCGACCCGCTTCGGCCTGCTGTTTTCGGCGGTCCTGCTGGTGATGCTGCTCGGCGCGTTGAACTACAACAACAATCCGGCCCTGCTGCTGACCTGCCTGCTGGGCGCCGCGTGTTTCCAGAGCGTGTTCCAGGCATTCCGCACCCTCAACGGCGTCGAACTGCGCTCGCTGCAGGCCGAGCCGTGCCATGCCGGCGACATGCTGCACATCACGCTGATGTTTCGCGCCGCCGGGCGCGCGCGCTACAGCCTGCGCGCCGTCGTCGGCGAGGTCGAAACCCTGTTCGACATGGAGGCCGGCCGCGACACGCGCGTTCGTGTCGGCGTACAGGCGCTGCAACGCGGCTGGCAACGCAGCGGCCGCATCCGGCTGTACTGCGAATATCCGTTCGGACTGTTCCGGGTGTGGAGCTGGCTCAATCCGGACTTTGCCGCGCTGGTCTACCCGCGGCGCGAAGATCCCCCGGTGCCGCTGCCACGATCCCATGACGCGGCGGCGGAACTGCCGATGCGCCGCACCGGCGACGAGTTCGCCATGCTGCGCGACTACCACCCGAGCGACCCGCGCCGCTCGATTGCCTGGAAAGCCAGCGCACGTCATGACGCCTTGCTGGTCAAGGAATTCGAGCAGCGGCGCGGACGCGAGATCGTGCTCGACTGGGATGCCGCCGCCGGCCTGACGCACGAAGCGCGCATCTCGCGCCTGACGCGCTGGGTCGAGGATGCCGACGCGCTGCGCCACAGCTATCTGTTGCTGCTGCCGGACCAGCGCGTCGGTCCGGGCCTGGGCAGCGACCACCGTCATGCCTGCCTGCGCGCGCTGGCCCTGCTGCCGCAGGCGGCGCCGTGATCGACATCGGCACACGGTTGACGCCGCGGCAATTCATGCTGACGGCAGCGAGTGTTTCGGCGGCCGTGCTGCCGCATCTGCCGCGCCTGCCGCTGTCGTTTTCGCTGCTGATCGCCGGCCTGCTGATCGGCCGCGTCGTCCAGCGCCGCCTCGGTGGCGCACGCATCCCGACCGCCCTGAAGTTGCCGCTGGTCCTGCTGATTCCGCTGCTGGTCGTCATTCACTATGGAAACGTGTTCGGCCGCGAACCCGGCAGCGCGCTGGCGTGCGCGATGCTGGCGCTCAAACTGATCGAGAGCGAATCGCGCCGCGACGCGCGTGCCGCGATCGCGTTCTCGTGCTTCGTGTTGATGAGTGCGCTGCTGTTCGACAACAGCATGGGCCTCACCCTGATGCTGTGCGCGGCGCTGACCCTGTTCCTGGCGACGCTGCTGCAGCTCGAACTGCAGCCGGCGGATTCCGCGGCACCGCACGCGGGGCGCAGCGAACTCGGGCGCGCCATGCGCAGCGCCGCCACGTCGCTGCTCACGGCGATTCCGCTGACGTTGTGCGTGTTCATTTTCCTGCCGCGGCTCGGCTCGCCGCTGTGGGGCGCACCGACCGACACGGCCGCCGCGCGCAGCGGCCTGGGCGACAGCATGGACCCGGCGAGCGTGCAGGAACTGCTGATCGATGACAGCGCGGCGTTCCGCGTCAGCTTCGACGGGCCGGTACCGGATCGCTCGAAACTGTACTGGCGCGGTCCGGTGCTGACGCGATTCGACGGCCAGGTCTGGAGCCGGCCCAACTACGTCGGCGAGGCGCGAGCCGCAGAAGCCGTCGGCAAGACCGCCGACGTCGTCGGTTACGAAGTGACCTTGGAGCCGTCCGACCGGCGCTGGCTGATGGCACTCGACGTTCCGTTGGGCGCGCCGGAGAATGCTGTCCGCGGTGCCGACATGAGTCTGGTGTCGGCACGGCCGGTCGACCAGCTGCTGCGCTATCGCGCCAGTTCCGCGCTGCGCTACGAGCTCGGCGCGCAACTGGGCGAACGTGAGCGGATGCGGGACCTTGCCCTTCCGGCCGGACTGAACCCGCGCGCCCGCGCGCTCGCCACGCAATGGCGCACTGAGCTGGGCGACGACAGCGCGGTGATTCGAGCGGCGCTCGCGCTGTTCCGTGACAACTCCTTCTTCTATTCGCTCGCGGCCCCGGCATTGGGTCGCGATGCGGTCGACGATTTCCTGTTCGAGACACGCAAGGGCTTCTGCCAGCATTACTCGTCGTCATTCACCTTCCTGATGCGCGCGGCGGGGATACCGTCCCGCATCGTGACCGGCTATCTGGGCGGCTATTTCAATGCAATGGGAAACTATCTCGTCGTGCGTCAATCCGACGCACATGCCTGGTCCGAAGTCTGGCTGTCCGGACGCGGCTGGGTACGGGTCGATCCGACCGGCGCGGTAAGCCCGCAGCGTGTCGAGCTCGGCGCACGCGACGCAGCCGGCGCGAGCGCGTCGTGGTACCAGGCCAACTGGCTGCTGGCCCTGCGCAACCAGTTCGACCTGGTCAATCGCGGCTGGAACAGCCTGGTCGTCCAGTTCAATGCGCTGCGCCAGCAAAGCCTGTTGACGCCGTTCGGCATCGACAAGGCTGAATATTACGATCTGGTCCGCGTCCTGATCGGATCGAGCATGCTGGTGCTGGCGCTGTATTGCTGGTGGGTTCTGCGCCGCCCGCGCGGCGCGGGCGACACGCTGGACGCGGCCTACACGCGGCTGTGCCGGAAGCTGGAACGGATCGGCCTGCCGCGCGCGGCCAACGAGGGGCCTGCGGCCTTCGCGATGCGCCTGAACGGCGTGCCAGCCGCACCGGCGGTGCAAAATCTGATCGGGCGCTATGTCGGCCTGCGTTACGCCCGTGCGTTACCGGATACGGCGGCCGTTCGCGCTTTCGCAGGTTCGGTGCGGGCGCTGCGCGTCGGCGGAACATTTGCAAGAATTTACCGGAATGGCGCGCGCGGAACCCGATAGACTGCAACGAAACGTCCCGGCGCGACGTCCGAATTTACGTACCAGGAGAAATGCCATGCGACACTTGCCTCCCCTACTTGCACTGCCCGTTCTCGCCCTCGCCGGCTGCGCCACGGTGCCGCAGCCGATCGCCGGCGACAACTTCTCCGCCGTGACGCCGCAACAGGCAGTCAGCCAGAATGCCGCCGGCCAGCGCGTGCGCTGGGGCGGCGAAATCATCCGCGTCGAGCCGCGCGCAGACGCCACCTGCTTCGAAGTCCTGTCGCGCCAGCTGTACGACGATGCGCGCCCGAGCAAGCGCGGCGACCGCAGCGACGGCCGCTTCATCGCCTGCAGCAAGGGCTTCTACGATCCAGCGGTCTACACCAAGGGACGCGACCTGACCGTCACCGGCAGCCTGAACGGCATCGAGCAGCACAAGGTCGGCGAGTACAATTACACGTTTCCACAAGTGGCAGCCGACCAGGTCTACCTGTGGCCGCAACGCGCGCAATACGACGGCTACTACGGCCCGAACCCGTACTACGACCCGTTCTGGGGTCCGTACTGGGGTGGCGGCTGGGGCTGGTGGGGAGCGCCGGTCGTGATCGTGCGCCATCACCACTGACAGGCGCGCGCTGCGACGGCGGCTTGCCCGGCCTGCGACGATCAGCCGGGCGGCCAGTGCATCTGGCGCCCGGCGAGCAGATGCAGGTGCAGATGAAATACGGTCTGCCCGCCGTGCGTGTTGCAGTTGATCACGCAGCGATAACCGTCCTCGTCGAGTCCCTGCGCCTTCGCCCAGCGAACCGCGCTCAGCACGAGTTTTCCGATCAGCGCGGCATCGTCATCGGCAGCGTCGTTCAGGGTGGCGATCGCCTTCTTCGGTATGAACAGCACATGCACCGGCGCCTGCGGGTGGATGTCGCGGAACGCCAGCACCTCGTCGTCCTCGAATACGATGTCGGCCGGAATCTCGCGGCGGATGATCTTGCCGAATAGGGTGTCGGCCATGGAGATATTCCTCGAAGAAGTGACTGACGCGGACCGTCCGCCCGCTACGACCGCCCAGGCGTGAGGCGTAGCCGCCGCAGCGTCGATGATACGGTCTGCATCCGGCGGCTCACAAATTCTGCCGGCCGCCGAACGCGTGCGCCAGCGTTCCGCGATCGACGAACTCGAGCTCACCGCCGAGCGGCACGCCATGTGCCAGCCGGGTCGCACGCACGCCTGCCTGACGCGCAATCTGCGCCAGCAGATGGGCCGTTGCCTCGCCCTCGACGGTTGAATTGGTCGCCACGATCAGTTCGCGCACTTCGCCTTCGGCGAGGCGCGCAGCCAGGACGTCCATGCCGAGTTCCTTCGGACCGAGCCCGTCGAGCGGCGACAGGCGCCCGAGCAGCACGAAATAGCGCCCGCGAAACCCGGTCGCCTGCTCGATCGCCACCTGGTCGGCCGGCGTCTCGACGATGCACAGCGTCTGTGCATCGCGGACCGCGTTCGCGCAGACCGCGCATACCGGCGTTTCGCTGAAGGTACGGCAGCGCGTGCAGTTGCCGATACGTTCCATCGCGGCGGCAAGCTTCTCGGCGAGGCGTTTTGCTCCCGGACGATCACGCTCGAGCACATGGAAAGCCATGCGCTGCGCCGTCTTCGCGCCGACGCCGGGCAGGCAGCGCAACGCGTCGATCAATTCGTTGAGGAGCGGGGAAGACGACATTTCAGGGCCGTATCTGATATCTGGGGACTGAAAGCAGGATTCGACGGCTCTCCAGCCCTCGGCTCTCGGCCTTCAGCCGTGCTGTCAAAACGGCAACTTGAATCCCGGCGGCAGATCCATGCCCCCGGCAACCTCGCCCATGCGTTCCTGGCTCGCCGCGGCAACCTTGTTGACCGCGTCGTTGAACGCGGCAGCAACCAGATCCTCGGCCATGTCCGGATCGTCGGCGAGAATCTTGCGGTCTATGGCGACGCGACGCACTTCGTGGCGACCGCTCATCGTGACGCTGACCATGCCGCCGCCGGCCTGGCCGGTCACCTCGATCCGTGCGATTTCCTCCTGCGCGCGCTTGAGGTTCTCCTGCATGCGCTGGGCCTGCTGCATCAGCTGTCCGATTCCTCCACGCATCTTTACTTCTCCACGGTCTTGCCATTGGCTTCCGGACGGATCGACTCGCCCACGAGACGTCCGCCGAACTCGCGCAGCAGGCTCTGCACGCCCGGATCACCGGCCAGCGATTCCTCGGCTGCCAGCTGGCGCTCCGAGCGTTCGCGCTGCGCTGCCTCGGCCGGAACTTCGTGCGCCGCGGTCGTCTTCTCGAAACGCACCTTCAGCGGACGCCCGAGCAGCGCGGAGAGTTTCTGTTCCAGCGTCGCTGCCACCGCGGGCAAATTGAAATGTTCATGCATCGGCTTCAGCGAAAGGCGCACGACGCCGGCTTCGATCGCAACCAGACTCGAATGCCGCGCCAGCTGACCGACGGTTCCCTTCAATCCTGCCGCATCGATCAGCGAAGTCCAATCGTTCAGGTCCACTGCTGCCGGACTTGCGCCGGACGCGCTCCCGGCGGCGTCGATGGGCGGTTCGCCGATGGCGGTTGCGGGTGCGGCGCCGGTGGGTCGGGCAGCGGCGGGCGTTGCCGGAGCGACCGGCGCTGCACGTGCCCGCGCAGGAACCGCGCCGACAGGCGTCGTCGCCGTCGTCCCCGGCGCTTTCGCCTCGCCCGCGACAACCGGACGGAACGCCAGCATGCGCAGCATCGTCATTTCAAATCCGGCACGCGGCGTCGGCGCCAGCGGCAGATCGCGCCGGCCGGTCACCGCAATCTGGTAGTACAGCTGCGTGGCTTCGGATGTCAACGCCGCGGCGAGTGCGCCGATGCCGGCGTCGTCGACGGCTTCGACCGAATCGTAGCCACGAATCAGTTGCTTGAGCTGAACGCGATGCAGCACGCCGGCGATTTCATCGAGCACCGCGGAGAAGTCCGGCGAAAACTCGGCAAGGTTGCCGATCTCCGCAAGCAGCGCCGCGCCGTCGCCGGCGTCGATTGCACCGAGCAAGGCGAATACCCGGCCGCGCTCGATGGTGCCGAGCATTGCGCGCACGTCGACAGCACGCACGCTGCCGGCGCCATAGGCGATCGCCTGGTCGAGCAGCGACAGTCCGTCGCGCAGAGAGCCATCGGCGGCGCGTGCGATCTCGGCCAGCGCGTCGCCGTCGAAGGCGACGCCTTCGGCCGCGAGGATGTGCTTCATCTGGCCGCCGATCTGTTCGGGCAGCAGGCGCTTGAGGTTGAACTTGAGGCAGCGCGACAGCACCGTGACCGGCAGCTTCTGCGGATCGGTGGTCGCGAGCAGGAATTTCACGTGGGGCGGCGGTTCCTCGAGGGTCTTGAGCAGCGCGTTGAACGCGTTCTTGGACAGCATGTGCACTTCGTCGATCAGATAGACCTTGAAGCGGCCGCGTGCCGGCGTGTACTGCGCGTTTTCGATCACCTCGCGCACGTCGTCGATGCCGGTATTGCTGGCAGCATCGATCTCGAGCAGATCGACGAAACGCCCGGCATCGATGTCCCGGCACGCACCGCACTCGCCGCAGGGCGTCGACGATTGGCCGCGTTCGCAATTCAGCGACTTGGCGAAGATGCGCGCCATCGTTGTCTTGCCGACTCCGCGCGTGCCGGTGAACAGGAACGCATGGTGCATGCGATCCGAATCGAGCGCATTGCTCAGCGCGCGTACGACGTGTTCCTGGCCGACGAGTTCGGCGAACCGCTTCGGCCGCCACTTGCGCGCGAGTACCTGATACGACATCTGAACATCCGCTGGAACAGGTGTCGATTGTGCCAAGTTGGCGCCTCGGGAGCCAGCTTTGCCTGGCTTGTGCGCGCCGTCAGCGTCCTGTATTCTCGCGCGCCCTTGCCGCAGCCCGCCGGAATCGACGGCGCGGGGCGAGCACGGCCCGGGTGAATCCGCGATAATGGAATTTCCGAGGCAGTCCCGGACGCGGCGAGAGGCATGAGAATGGTTGCGTAGAGGTATCCGAGCGGTTGACGGAGCACGCCTGGAAAGTGTGTAAGCGGCTTATACCCGCTTCGCGGGTTCGACAAATTCGTCGGGAACGAATTTGGACAGCCGAAAGGCTGGCCCCGAGCGCAAGCGAGGGGTGAGGCCCAGGATGGGCCGAACAATCCCGCCCGGCGTGAAGGATAGTTGAAGATTTTGGTTTGCGTGCGGAGAGGTGTCCGAGCGGTTGAAGGAGCACGCCTGGAAAGTGTGTAAGCGGCTTATACCCGCTTCGCGGGTTCGAATCCCGCCCTCTCCGCCACTTAAAGTTCCCTGCGACGTCGCAGGCGGGAATCGAACCCGCAAAAAAATCGATGGTTTCTATGGTGGTCCCGTCGGTTCTCCCGCGACGATAGTTTGCAAATCCCGCCAGGGCCGGAAGGCAGCAACGGTAGTGAACGATTCGGGTGCCGGGATGTGGCTGGCGGGACCGCCACCCCCTTCATTGCACGCTTCGCGGCTTCTGCCTAGACGGCACCTTCGACCGGCGTGTTGTCCGGATGCAGCCAGCCCGACTCGCCGTCGACGTAGTGCTCGTTCTTCCAGATCGGCACGCGCTGCTTGACCTCATCGATGATGTAGCGACAGGCAGCGAACGCCGCGTCACGGTGACCGGCGCTGACACCGACCCACACCGCCAGATCGCCGATGGCCAGTGAGCCGATGCGGTGCACGCATTGCGCGTCGACGATGGCGAAGCGCTGCCCCGCTTCGGCGAGGATGCGGTTGCCTTCGGCTTCGGCCAGCGGCGCATAGGCCTGGTAGTCCAGCCGCTGCACGGCGCGGCCCGCATTGCGATTGCGCACGCGGCCTTCGAACGTGAGGCAGGCGCCGGCGTCAGCATTCGCCAGGTCGCGCGTGAGTGCGGCGGCATCGATGACGCTGGCGGTGAGAGCGAAACGCGACATGCTCAGCCTCCGCTGACCGGCGGCAGGAAAGCGACTTCGTCGCCATCGGCCAGCGCACGGTCCCAGCCGGTGAATTGGCCGTTCACCGCGAGGCGCAGACTTTCCTGCCGCAATGTGAAACCGTGAACCTGCCGCAACTCGCCGTACAAGAGACGTGCATCGCCATGCGCCGAGTCGACCGTCTCGGCATCGCGGCCGGCCGCGTCGCGCAATGAGGCAAAGTATAAAATGCGGTATTTCAACGAACCACCCTGCCCTTGCGCACTTCGCGCTTGCCGCCGGATTTTTCCACCAGCCGCACGTCGGTTATGACGATCTCGTGGGACAGCGCCTTGCACATGTCGTACACGGTCAGGGCCGCAATCGAGGCGCCGGTCAGCGCCTCCATCTCGACGCCGGTCTTGTGGCTGATCGCCACCTCGCAACGAATGTGCAGGTCCGTGGCATTGGCAAATTCGATCTGCACTTCGCAGCGTTCGATCGCCAACGGATGGCAGAACGGAATCAGTTCGTGCGCGCGCTTCGCCGCCAGCGTGCCGGCGATGATCGCGGTATCGATGATCGGACCCTTCTTCGCGCGCATGCCGTCCGCACGCAGCGCGCGCGCCACGGCGCGAGGAAAGCGCACGGTCGCTTGCGCGCTTGCGACGCGCGCCGTCACCGCCTTGGCGCCGACATCGACCATGCGCGGCCGGTTCGCGGCGTCGACGTGGGTCAAGGAAGGGACCATGCCTTTCGGCCGTTTGCCCCCGGCCTTCGGCTCTCGTGCCTTCGATCCTGCTTTCGCCTTCACCGGTTCACCCGCCGATCGTGAACATTTCGACTTTCCTGTCATCACCGTCCGTGCGCAGTTCCGCGCGACGTTCGCTGTAGCGATCCACGCGGCGCGACCAATGCCCGGCGATCATCGCCGCCAGTTCCGCGTCGCCGCTGCCGGCGCGCAACGCCGTGCGCAGGTCATGGCCTTCGCGTGCGAACAGGCAGGTATACATCTTGCCGTCCGCCGACAGGCGCGCGCGCGAACAATCACCGCAGAACGGCTGCGATACCGAACTGATGAAGCCGATCTCGCCGCCGCCGTCGCTGAACGCGTAGCGCTCGGCGACTTCACCGCGATAGTTCGGGTGGAGCGCGTGCAGCGGCCAACGGCGCCGGATGCGGGCGATCAGCTCGGCACTCGGCACGACCAGTTCCCTCTTCCAGTGATTCATCGTGCCGACGTCCATGTACTCGATGAAACGCACGATATGCCCGGTACCGCGAAAGCGCTCGAGCAGATCGATCGCGTGCGCGTCATTGACGCCGCGCATCACCACGCAATTGAGCTTGATGCGCCCGAAGCCCGCGGCCTCGGCGGCGGCGATGCCGGCAAGGGTCTCGCCGACTTCGCCGCGGCCGCCGGACAACTGCCGGAACGTCTGCGGGTCGAGCGTGTCGAGCGAAACGGTCAGGCGCATCAGGCCGGCTTCACGCAACGAAGCGGCGAAGCGCGGCAACAGCACGCCGTTGGTGGTCAGCGCGAGATCTTCCACGCCCGGAATCGATCGCAGCATGCGCACCAGTTGCGGCAGGTCGCGGCGCAGCAAGGGTTCGCCGCCGGTCAGGCGCAGCTTGTGCACACCGAGGCCGGCGAATGCGCGTGCGATCCGCTCGATCTCCTCGAAGCGCAGCCGTTCGTTCTTGCTCAGGAAAACGGCGTCATCGGCGAACTGGTCTTCCGGCATGCAATACGGACAGCGGAAATTGCAACGGTCGATCACCGAGATGCGCAGGTCGCGCAGCGGTCGGGCCATGGTGTCGCGCGGCCTTTCGATCACCTGCAGCGGAATCGAATGGTCCATCACGTCACCAGCGCCGGCGGCGGAGTGATCACGGAAGCCGGGTCGGCTGGCGGCAGCGCGACGCGTTCGTCGCGCCGCGCGATACGGTAGCCGCGCGCCGCGATCGCAGCGCCGTCGCCGGCGCTGCCGTAGTGGTAGAGAATCATTCGTTCACGCAACGCAAGCGGATAGTCGCGCTCCAGGTCGTCCAGCCCGGTGTGCGAGGGATTGCCGACCAGCGCACAGTCATGGGCGACGATCTCGCGCGTGCCGGCGTGATGGGCCAGCTGCTCCGGGATCGGCCGGGTATCGCCGGTCCAGGCGAAAGCTCCGCGCACGGCAATGCCGAATGACGTATTCGGTGCGTGGTGCCGTGTCGGGAACACGTCGAACCAGAGACCCTGGTGCCAGAAGCCGCGCGAGCACGCAATCAGCTGGAACGCATCCCAGAAATTCGCGCCGCCTTCGGCAATGACATTCGGATAGTCGGCAACACGCGCCTGCAGGTGCGGCAGCAGCGCGGCGTGCGCGTAAAGCTTCACCGTGCCCTTGAGCGCCGGATCGAAGTAGGCGCGATAGAACAGGCGCTCGAGCCCGGCGACGTGATCCATGTGCGTGTGCGTGACATACACCGCCCGCGGCGCGGAGCCGTAGGCGTCGAGGTAGCGGGTCAGCGTTTCCGGTCCGCAGTCGATCAGCAGCAGCGGCGCCCCGTCGCGCTCGAGCACCGCGCCGGACGAGCCCAGCTCGACGGCCTGCGCCGAGCCGACGCCGAGAAAATGCAGCGCAAGGCTCATCCGTGCACGCTGCCTGACGCCGCCTGCGCGGCGAAAGTCCCGAGTGCCTGCTCATAGGCAGCCATCAGCGGTCCCCAGAACGTGCGATCGAGGTGCGCATCGCCGTCACGCGCGGCGCCGAGCTTGACCAGCGAACGGCGCAGGCGGGCAAGCGTGGCGAATTGCCAGGAACGCGCCGGTGCACGCAGCGCACCGCGATCGAAATCGAGCAGCCAGACACGTTGTGCGTCGAGCAGGATGTTGTGGGCGTTCAGGTCCGCGTGATAGGCACCGGCGGCGTGGAATTCGGCGATGCAGGCACCGACGCGCGCCGCATCGCCGGCATCCGCCGTACCGGCGCGGACGCGCTCGGCCAGCGTCTGCGTGCCGTCGAGCCAGCGCGTGATCAGGTCGGCGCGATAGTGTGCGCCGCTGCGGCGATAGCGCGCGGCGACCGGCGCCGGCACGTTCAGGCCGCGCTGCGTCAGCGCCGCCAGCAAACGCCATTCGACGAAGCCACGCGTGCGCTCGGCGCCATTCCAGAGGTAGCGGTCGCCCAGCACCCGCGCCACCAGGCCGCCGCGACGGTAGTGTCGCAGTGTCCAGTCGCCGCCAGGCAAGGGAACGCGCATGATGGTGCCACGCCCTGCACCCGCTGCCGCGACCGCGCCGCGCGCGCGCCAGTGCAGCGGCTCGAACCACGCCGGGTCGAAATCCGCACCACCGACTTGTGCCAGGGCGCCGCCATCGAACAGAATCGCGCCGTCGACGGTTGGCTGCAGCCTGGTATCGATTGTCGTCGCCTGCGCCATGTTAGAGCATCATATCCCGCGTGACTTCGACCCCGTCCCCGACCGGAAGTTTAACAACGAAAATGCCGGCAAATGCGTCTTCGTCGTCGCGGGGCCCGACCTCGATCTGCCTGCTACGCATTTCTGCATTGGGCGACGTAACACATGTGGTGCCGCTGCTGCGCACTTTACAGGGTCAGTTGCCGGCGACGCGCCTGACCTGGCTGGTCGGCAAGCTGGAGCACAGACTCGTTGGCGACATCGCGGGCGTCGAGTTCATCGTGTTCGACAAGAGCAAGGGCCTGGCTGGGTTCGGCGAGGTGCGCAGACGCCTGGCGGGAAGGAGTTTCGACGCGCTGCTGCACCTGCAGGTGGCGCTGCGCGCCAATCTGCTCAGCGCACTGGTCAAGGCGCCGCTGCGAGTCGGCTACGATCCGGCACGATCGAAGGATCTGCACGGGCTGTTCGTCAACCGGCGCATCGGCGCCCGCCGCGGCGAGCATGTGCTCGATGCAATGGCGAGTTTTCTCGAGCCGCTGGGCCTGTCGCAGACCGAAGTGCGATGGGACATTCCGATTCCGGCCGAGGCCGTGGACTTTGCCGCGCGCCAGCTGCCTGAACGCGTGCCGACACTGCTGGTCAGCCCATGCTCGAGCCATCGTGCGCGCAACTGGCGGCCCGAACGCTACGCCAGCGTCATGGACCATGCCGCGCGCTGCGGCTGGCGCGTGCTGCTGTGCGGCGGCCCGAGCGCATACGAACGCGACTTCGGCGATGCGATCGCCGCACGCTGCGTGAGCGCGCCGCTCGACCTGATCGGCAAGGACTCGCTGAAGCAGTTTCTCGCGCTGGCGCAACGCGCCGACCTCGTGCTGGCGCCCGATTCCGGACCGATGCACATGGCCAATGCGGTCGGGACCAAGGTGCTGGGCCTGCACGCCGCCAGCAATCCGAATCGCTCCGGTCCCTATTCGGACCGCCGCTGGTGCGTCGATCGCTACGACGCCGCGGCGCGCAAGTTTCGCGGCAAGGCCGCCGCCAGCCTGCCGTGGGGCACGAAGCTCGAGTACCCGGGTGTCATGGACCTGATCGAAACCGAAGCGGTCATCGAATGTTTCGACCGCTTTGCGCTGCAGCGCGGCGCGTGAATGCCATTGGTCGGCCGCGCAGCGACCGCGCGCGGCCTCGGCACTGCTTACTGCGGCTTGCGCGTCGGCAGCGTGTCCAGTGCCTGTTGCAGCACGTGGCGGATGTGCTCCGAATCGCCCGACTCGATCATCGTCGGATCGAGGTAGAAATCCATGCCGCTGCGGTGCTCGCTGAAGATCGCCATGGTCTTGCCGGCGGCGCCCAGGCGGCCTTCGACCACGTACGGGATGATCTCGCGGCTGATCCCCTTCATCGTGATCGGCGGCAGCGGATGCGCGACGAGGATGGAACGCACCAGCGCATAGGTTTCATAACGCAGCATGATCTGCCCCGGCTCTGCGATCTGCTGCAGGCGCGCGGCCAGGTTGGCCTCGGCGCCGATGATCGTGTAGTCCATGCGGTCGGCGCTGCCGAAGTTGCCGACGTTGCAATAGCCGGTGTTGATACCCATGCGCACGCGGAACGGATGCTCGATGCCTTCGTTGCGCCATTTCATGTTCAGCTCGGCCACGCGGCGCTGCATGTCGAGTGCCATGTGCACGCAGGCCATCGCGTCCTCGGCCTCGCCCCTGCTCTCCGGATCGCCGAAGAAGATCAGCATCGCATCGCCGACGAACTTGTCGATCGTGCCGCCGTATTTCAGCGCGATGGCGGACATCGCCGTGAAGTATTCATTCAGCAGGTAGGTGATCTGCTCGGGTTGCAGGCGTTCGGTCGTGCCGGTGAAGTCCTTGATGTCGGAGAAGAAGATCGTCAGCTTCTTGCGCTCGGTGTGCACCACCACGTCGCGCTCGCCGCTGAAGATGCTCTTGTAGATCTGCGGCGACAGGTAGCGTGAGATCTTGATCGACAGCGATGCGAGGAAATCGTTGGTCGATTCCAACTCCCGGTTCATGCTGCCGATCTGCGCCGACTGGCGTCGCTGCAGCAGGAGGAAGGTCACGCCGGTACCGGCCACGAGGAAGAAGTACAGCAGCAGGTACTTGAACGACAGGATGTTCGCGGCGAACGGCTGCGCGATGCTGATTTCCTGGATGCCGCGGACATCGCCCACCTTCCAGTCGCGCTTGGGGCTGTCGGGGTGCGAGTTGTGGCACGCCACGCAGGTCTCGCCCATGACGATCGGTTCGACCGCGCGGACGCGAACGCCGAACGGCGAGGTCTGCACGTCGCGAACCTGCGCGTGCGCATCGGCGCGCAGGGTTGCGAGCGCGTGCCGTTCGAACGCATCGAGTTCATGCGCTGCGCGGTGCGCAAACGGGTAGTCCGAGACGAAGCGGTAGGTGATGCTTTGCTGCTGTTCGCTGATCACCTTGCCCAGTTCCAGCGACAGCGTCGCCGGGATCGGAATCGCTCCGGGAATCGATGCGTATTTGTCGCTGACCTGCGTGGCCGATTCGTGCGCTGCGAGAATACGCCCGACGACATTCTTGGCGTAGTAGCTGCGCACACTGCTGATGACCGAATTGAGATCATCCGCCTGGCGCCGCAGGGCGTGCTCGCTGAGGTTGCGGATGTCCAGCCACACCGCCACGGGCAGGCCCAGCAGCAAAGCCGCGACGATCGCAGCCAGCGCCAGGCTGCGCGTGCGGCTAGGCGCGCGGGCGGCGTTCGGCACGATGCGGTGCGGCCTGGGGATGTCCATGTCCGGCATGGTGCGTCCGCTGCAAAGCGTATTGCGTCGCCGGCGCGTGGCAGCGCGAACCGGGATGTTCAGGCTTGTCGAGGCGCACGGTAGTCCTGGTAAGACTTCTCTTCGACCAAGGTGGACCCGACGCGAAGATTGATCTCGCGCTTCACGGCTGCCCGCTCGTCATTGCGGAAATAGACCGCACGCGCCAGCTCGATGAACTCCGCGTCGAACGCCTGCGCTTTTTCCTTCAGGCGGATGCGGTCCTCGATGTCCCACAGCGCCGCGTTGACGGCCTTGAGCCGGCCGCGCGCGCCGGCAATATCGATGCGCGACCAGGCATGCGCGGCCCACGTCGCCACGAGCTGTTCCAGTTCGTTCCTCACATTGGCGACCTTGGCCGGATCGGCGATGCGTTCGGCCTTGATCTCGAGGATCGTGATCTTGTCGATCAGTTCGCCGCAGGAAATCGGTACGGAAAGCTCATTCATACGTCCCACATGATAGCCGACGTTCGCGAGGGCCGGCCAAGAGGCGCCCGCCGATCGGCGGGCGCCCGGCTTCGCCGGACACCGGTCGGCTAGCCGGCTGTGGAAGCCGCCGGCAAGGTCATTACCGCAGGCTGCAGCCAGTAGAACACGATCGCGATCAGGATCAGGTACGCGAGCAGCACGAAGGTCCAGCCCATGTTGTGCCGGATCACTTCGCCCTCGTTGCGCACGAACTTGCTGGTCGACACACCCACGCTCGCGGTCTGCGGCGCGATCGGCTTGCCGATCTCGGCACCAACGGAATTCAGCGTCGGCAGCAGGAGCGGAGGAAAGCCGAGCTGCACGCCGACGAGCGCCTGGAACTTGCCGAACATCGCATTGGTCGACGTGTTGGATCCGGACAGCGCGACACCGATGAAGCCCAGGATCGGCGCGACGATGACGAATGCCGTTCCGAACGAAGAAAATCCCTTGGCCAGCGACGAGGCCATGCCGGAATAGTTGAACGTGTAGGCCAGGCCAAAGATGAACACGCCGACCAGCATCGCACCCCACATCTGCCTGAAGGTCTTGCCGAAGATCGCACCGATCTGGTCACCCTTGAGCCGGCCCAGCGCGATCAGCAGCACCGCGACAATGATCCACGACGCGAGAATGGCGCTGCCGCCGACGTACGGAGCGAAATTGAACACCGCGCTGACATCGGGCTTGGCCGGATCGCAACTCTTGGCCAGTGACGAGCATGCCATGGTCGCGGTCTTGAACCAGCTGACCTTCGGCAGCGGCGACCAGGGACCGGTCCACGCAGCGACAACGACCAGCAGCACGGCAAACGGCATCCACGCTTGCAGCACCTGCGACGACTTCAGGCCGTGCCCGCGATTCTGCTGCGCGGTCGCCGGATAGAGCGGCACGCCGCCATAGCCAAGGGTCTGTTTCGGCTGCCACACCTTGAGCAGCGTCAAAAGGGCGATGAAGCACACGATCGAGCCGGTCACGTCCGGCAGGTATGGCCCAAGGTAAACGGCAACCGGATACTGGCCGGCGATGTAGCCGAGCGAGCCGACCACGGCGAGCGGCCATGCGCTGAGCATGCCCTGCTTGCCGGAAACCAGATACAGCAGCACCCAGGGAGGCAGCAGCGCCAGCACTGCAACGACCGTACCGACAGACCCGGACAGCGCCAGCAACGGATAGCCGGTGATCGCGGCCAGGGCAATGATCGGCGCACCGAGCGCGCCGTACGACACCGGCGCGTTGTTGGCGATGGCCGCGACGCGGATTGCGTTGAGATCGGAAATGCCGAGCGAAATCAGGATCGGTGCGACGACCGCCCATGGATAGCCGAAGCCGACCAGCCCTTCGAGCAATGCGCCGAATGCCCATGCGAACAACATCGTCTGCACGCGTACATCAAGGCTGCCCTGGGCGATCAGCCAGCGCCGGAAGTCCTCGAATACCCCGCTGACATTCAGCGTGTTGAACAGGATCAGCCCCCAGAACGTAATCCAGTCGACGTTCCAGACACCGGTGGCCGAACCGTTGATGTACGCCTGCATGCCGACATCGAACGGCATCTTCCATATCGCGACCGCCAGAATGAACGTCAGGATCGAGCCGAGCAGCACGGCGAGCCATGCCGATACGCGGAACACGGCAAGCAGTACGAGCAGGAACACGACGGGAACCAACGCAACCAGACATGTCAGCGTCAGGTTGTTCAGCGGATCGATCAATTGGGTGAACATGGCCTCTCCCTCGGAAAATTATTTTTGCGATCGGGCCACGGCGCCTGACTGACGGCTCGCTCGCGCTGTCACTACATTGCGTAGTGCGGTTGTTCGCCGGCACACGTTCCTGGCACGACGCGCTCCCCAAGGCTGCTTGTGTGCGCTTGCGAATGGCCGAAACTAGCACGGCGCCGGAGACCCCACAACGCGATGGCATTAGCCTTTAGTCGAATGCCTACAATCATTAACATGTCCGCGGTGTCCGGGCGGCCTATCATGACCTGGCCGGTCGCTGCGCCGGCGTTTTCCAGTCCAGAGCCACGATCGAGCCACGATGTCAGCAGTCCCCGCAACTCCGCCCGAGTCGGGCAAGGCCCGCGACCTGCTGGCTGCGCTCGGCCGCATCCTGGCTCCCGACAGCCTGCTGTCGGAACGCGAGCAGACCGCGCCGTTCGATTGCGACGGCCTGGCCGCATTCCGCCAGGCCCCGCTGGCCGTCACGCTGCCGCAGACCGCGGAGCAGGTGCGCGCAATCCTCCAGTTGTGCAGCAAATCGGGCGTGCCGGTGGTCGCCCGCGGCGCCGGCACGGGACTTTCCGGCGGCGCCATGCCGTGTGCCGACGGCATCGTGCTGTCGCTGGCCAAGCTCAACCGCATTCTCGACATCGATCCGGTCGCGTGCACTGCCCGCGTCCAGCCCGGCGTGCGCAATCTCGCCGTCTCCGAGGCGGCGGCGCCGCATGGCCTTTATTACGCGCCGGATCCGTCGTCGCAGATCGCCTGCACGATCGGCGGCAACGTGGCCGAGAATTCCGGCGGCGTGCATTGCCTGAAATATGGTCTGACCGTGCACAACGTGCTCGGCCTGCGCGGCTACACGATCGACGGCGAGCCGGTCGCGTTCGGCGGAGCGGCGCTCGACAGCGCGGGCCTGGATCTGCTCGCACTGGCAATCGGTTCGGAGGGACTGCTCGTCGTCGTCACCGAGGTCACGCTCAAGCTCGTTCCGAAACCGAAACTGGCGCAGGTCGTCATGGCTTCGTTCGACGACGTGGTCAAGGCCGGCGACGCGGTCGCGGCGATCATCGCGGCCGGCATCATTCCGGCCGGCCTGGAAATGATGGACCGCAAGGCGACCAACGCGGTCGAACCGTTCGTCAAGGCCGGCTACGACCTCACTGCGGAGGCAATCCTGCTGGCCGAGTCGGACGGCACGCCGGACGAAGTCGCCGACGAAATCGCGCGGCTCGAACAAGCGGTCAGGGCGGCCGGCTCGACCCAATGCGTGGTCTCGCAGTCGGAAGCCGAGCGCCTGCGTTTCTGGTCCGGACGCAAGAACGCCTTCCCGGCCGCCGGCCGCGTTTCGCCCGACTACTACTGCATGGACGGCACGATCCCGCGCAAGCACCTCGGCCGCGTGCTGCGCACGATCGAGGATCTCGAGAAGAAGTATTCCCTGCGCTGCATGAACGTATTCCACGCCGGCGACGGCAACCTGCACCCGCTGATCCTGTTCGACGCGAACCAGCCCGGTGAATGGGAACGCGCCGACCACTTCGGCGCAGACATTCTGGAACTGTGCGTGGAGCTCGGCGGCACCATCACCGGCGAGCACGGCGTCGGCATCGAGAAGATCAATTCGATGTGCGTGCAGTTCTCCCCCGCGGAGCGCGAAGCCTTCTTTGCCGTGAAGCGCGCGTTCGATCCGGACGGACTGCTCAATCCCGGCAAGGCGATACCGGCGCTGGCGCGCTGCGCCGAATACGGCAAGATGCACGTGCATCGCGGCCGGATGCCGTTCGCCGACCTGCCGCGCTTTTGAAGGACATGGAAACCGCACTGGCGCAGCTGCGCGACCGCATCGTCGCCGCACACCGCACTGGCGCACCGTTGCGCGTGCGCGGCGCCGGCAGCAAGGATTTCTACGGCGAAACGCTGGCCGGCGAGCCGCTCGACACGCGCAGCCACAGCGGCATCATCGACTACGAGCCGACCGAACTGGTGATCACGGCACGTTGCGGCACGCCGCTGTCGGCAATCGACGCCGTGCTGGCCGAGCACGGCCAGTTCCTGCCGTTCGAGCCGCCGGCATTCGGCGCCGATCCGACCATCGGCGGTGTCATCGCGGCCGGTCTTTCGGGGCCACGCCGTGCGTTCGCCGGCGCCGCGCGCGATTACGTGCTCGGCGCATCGCTGCTCGACGCAAGCGGCGAACTGCTGCATTTCGGCGGCCAGGTCATGAAGAACGTCGCCGGCTTTGATGTGTCGCGCTTGTTGTGCGGCTCGCTCGGCATCCTCGGACTGATCACGCAGGTGTCGCTCAAGGTACTGCCGAAGCCGCGTGCCGAAGTCACCCTGCGCTTCGAGCAGGACGCCGGCCGCGCGCTCGACATGTTCAATCGACTGCGCGCCCGCCCGTTGCCGATATCGGCCACCAGCTGGCACGACGGCCTCGCCCACATCCGGCTGTCCGGATCGCCGAGCGCACTGCTCGCCGCGCGCGAATCACTCGGCGGGATGGCGCTCGTCGCAGACGCGGCGCAGGCGTGGTGGCGCGCCTTGCGCGACCAGACCCATGCCGCGTTTGCCGACGCGGCGTCCCCGGGCCGGCGCCTGTGGCGGCTGTCGGTGCCGCCCGCAGCACCGCTGGATATTCCCGCCATCGATCTTTTCGAATGGTCCGGCGCGTTGCGCTGGATCGCGAGCGACCTGCCGGCCGACGCGATGCGCGAAAGGGCGGAGAAAGTCGGCGGCCAGGCGACATTGTGGCGCGGCCAGCGCGACGCGACGATGTTTCATCCGCTCGCACCCGCAAGCCTGGCCTTGCACCGGCGACTCAAGCAGCAGTTCGATCCGCACGGCATCTTCAATCGCGGACGCCTGGTCGAGGGCCTTTGATGGAAACGCATCTCGCCGACTGGATCAAGGGCACGCCGGACGGCATCGAAGCCGAATCCATTTTGCGCACTTGTGTGCATTGTGGATTCTGCAACGCAACCTGCCCGACCTATCAGTTGCTCGGCGATGAACTCGACGGTCCGCGCGGCCGCATCTACCAGATCAAGCAGATGCTGGAAGGCGGCAAGCCGGGCGCGTCGACGCAGCTGCACCTGGATCGCTGCCTGACCTGCATGAACTGCGAGACGACCTGCCCCTCCGGCGTGCGTTACGGGCGCCTGGTCGACATCGGCCGCGCCATCGTCGGGCAGCGCGTGCCACGCCCCGCGCAGCAGCGCTGGAAACGCGCGCTGTTGCGGACCGCCGTGACCACGCGCTGGCTGTTCACGCCGGCCGTTCGCCTGGGCCGGCTGGTGCGACCGCTGCTGCCGTCGGCACTGCGCAGCAAGCTGCCGCCGCTGCGCAAGGCCGGCGCGGTGCCGCAGCGATCACACGCGCGGCGGGTCCTGCTGCTCTACGGTTGCGTGCAGCCGGCGTTGATGCCGGCGATCGACGCGGCGACCGCGCGCGTGCTCGACGCGCTCGGCATCGAAGCGGTCGTCGCGGCGCGCTCGGGCTGCTGCGGCGCGATCGACTACCACCTGACGGCACTGGCTGCGGCGCGATCGTCGGCGCGCCGCAATATCGACGCCTGGTGGCCGCATATCCAGAACGGCGCCGAGGCGATCGTGATCAATGCCTCGGGCTGCGGCGCGATGGTCAGGGAATATGCGCACGTGCTGCGCGACGATCCGGCCTACGCGGAAAAGGCCAGCCGCGTCGTTTCGCTGACGCTCGACCTCGCCGAGTTTCTCGCGCCGATGCAGCAGAGGCTCGTCGCTCAGGCCGCGGGCGTGCACGCCAGCACGCCGCGGCGCGTTGCATTCCATCCGCCCTGCACGCTGCAGCACACGCAGAAGATTCGCGGGACGGTCGAGGGAATCCTCGGCGCGCTCGGCGCCGAACTCGTGCCGGTCGCCGATGCCCATCTTTGCTGCGGCTCGGCCGGCAGCTACTCGCTGCTGCAACCCGACCTGTCGCTGCAACTGCGCGAGCGCAAGCTCGCAAACCTGCTGCGCGAAAAGCCGGCGATGATCCTGTCCGCAAACATCGGCTGCCTCGCACATCTGGACACCGGCGCCGCCGTTCCGGTCCGGCACTGGATCGAATGGGTCGACCAACGCCTCGGGCTGGCTGCCATCGGCCAGGACTCCGGACGACCTGCGGCTTCGATCGGGACGCCGGTCCAGACGGAGCAGTGACGCGTCCGAGCCCGTCCCGACGGCTCATCGCGATGCGATCGGCAACGACAGCTTGAACGAAACTGCCGCGAGCTGCTCGGGCGCCCTGCCGATACGGCGCAGGAACGGGAGCCAGCGCGGATCGTCGCGAATGTTGGCAAACAGGTTTTCCGCTGCCACTTCCGACAGGCCTGGATCGGCGTATTCGATCGCCTTGTCGAGCCACTCGAACGCGCGGTCGCCCTCGCCGCGGAAGGCATAGACATACGCGATGTTGCAGGGCGAGTCCGTTTCATACTTGGCGATCAGCGCGGACAGCGCGGCGTCGGAGTCATCCTTTCGACCCAGCCCGTGGTATGCCAGGGACAGGCCGATCAGGCGCCATGTCTCGCTGGTTTCCTGTTCGATCTCCGCGAGCGCCGCGGCCGCGTCGCCCTTCAGCAGCAACGTGTAACCAAGCTGCGCGTGCGCGCCGCCGTAGCCCGGGCTCAGGCTCAGCACGGTGCGGAATGTCGCGACAGCCTCGTCGAACCGCCCTGCCCAGCGCTGGTCGTAGCCGAGGTTGGAAAGCGCCGTCACGTTCACCGGATCGCGACGCGCCACCACCTCTTCGAGCGCCAGCGCCTCGTCCAGACGGCCCAGGCCCTGGAGCAGCGCGGCGCTGCTGCCGAGCACGCGCGTGTCGGTCGGATCGATCGCGAGCGCCCGCTCGAAATGACGCGCGCTGGCGGCAAGGTCGTTGTCGCCGTACATTTCGATCCAGCCAAGGCTGGCGTGGGCAGGAGCGAATTCCGGATCGATCTCGAGTGCCTTCAACTCGGCCTCGCGTGCACGCGAAAATCCTTCCTTGCTGGACAGCAGGCTCAGGTTTGCCTCGTTGGTCGAGTTGCGCGCCAGGCCGTCCCAGGCCGGCGCGTAATGCGGATCGATCGCCAGCACCTTGCGGTACAGCGCATCGGACTTCTTGAACGCGTCGGCCGTGAACTGTCGCCCAAGCTGGGTGGCCTGGAGGAAGAAAGCGTAGGCCTCCGGGTTGGTATTGCGTGCCCTGGGCGCGCTGCCGAGCAGCGTGATCTGCAGCTGCTTGACGACATCCGCGGCGATTTCGTCCTGGATCGCGAAAATGTCGTCGAGCTTGCGTTCGTAAGTCTGCGACCACAGGTGAGTATCGGTGGCCGCATCGATCAGCTGCGCGGTGATCCGCACGGCATTGCCCGCCTTGCGCACCGAGCCCTCCAGCACGTGCGCCACATGCAGCTGCCGCGCGATCTGCGGTATCGCGATCTCCTTTCCCTTGAAGGAGAACGACGAGGTACGCGCCGTAACCTGCAACTGCGGGATCTTGGCCAGCAGGTTCAGCAGTTCCTCGGAAATGCCGTCGGAAAAGTATTCCTGGTCCTTGTCCGACGACATGTCGGCGAACGGCAGCACCGCGATGGATTTTTCCGGCACCGCGATCGAGGCTTCCTCGTTGACGCCATGGTGCAGGACGAAGCGGTCGGTCAACAGCAGCACGACGGCGATGGCGAGCACGCCGATGATGGCGAAATCGAGCTTGCGCCCGGTGAGGTGCGTGATCGATTCGTGCGGCTCGACTTCGCTCTCGCGCTTCAAACCCTCGGGCGTGAACTCATAAAACCAGGAGAATGCAATCCACAGCGGAAAACCGATGACGCCGGCGATCACGAACCAGCGCGTGCCCCATTCCGCCATGCCGAACGCGGGGCCGAGCTGTGCAATACCCTGCGCCAGCGCCCAAACCGCGGCAACGTAGAACGCGCCCGCGCGCAGCACGTTGCGGCGCTTGAGTTCCGAATACAGGCTGCGCTTCATGCCTTGCCGGACTCCCCTGCCGGTCGAGCCGGCCCACAGGGCCGAGTGTCGGCAAAACTGCGGGACGGCGCAAGCGCCGGCCGAGGCGCATCAAGCGCGCCGCACGAGAAGCGATCCGATCCTGATCGATGATCGGTGCGGCGCAAGAGTACGCGTCCGAACCGTTTGGCAAAATCGCCGGCTCGGTCTTGTCGGTTCCCTGCCCAGCGCGATGCTGCTTCTAGGCCATCGCTTCGTACAGCGGCAACGTAAGAAATTCCGGGAAGTCCCTGGCCAAGGACATCTCCTCGAAGATTTTCGCAGCCTGCTCGTACGTGCCCAGAGGTTCGCCTGCGGCGGCCGCGTCCGCGTTCACCTGCGCGAGTTCTTCGGGAATCAGCGCGCGCACCAGCGCAGCGTCGACCTTGCGCCCGTCGTCGAGCACGCCCTTCGGGCTGACCACCCACTGCCACACCTGCGAACGTGAAATCTCGGCCGTGGCGGCGTCTTCCATCAGATTGTGGATCGGCACGCAGCCGTTGCCGGCAAGCCAGCTGCCGAGATAGTGGATGCCGACGTTGATGTTGTTGCGCACGCCGGCCTCGGTGATCGGCTGCTCGGGCACGAAATCGAGGAAATCGGCGGCCTTGAACGTCTCGCTGCGCTGCTTGCCCCACTGGTTGGGCTTGTCT
>DATNFS010000051.1:0-22473 GCA_035606275.1 Rudaea sp. | reverse complement strand
GCCGGTCGCACGCACCGCGGCGCAAAGTCTGGCCACGACGAATTACTTCGACGAGGCCGGCATGGCGCAAGCGGTCGAGCGCGTCATTGGCCTCGGCGACGCCGAGTGCGAGCGCCTGGGCGCTGCGGCGCGCGCCTGGTTCCTCGACAACGACCGCGCTTTCCCCGATCGTCTCGACGCGGCCATTCGCTCGCTCTGATCGCAGGCAAGAGCAACAGAGCGAACCACGGAGAACACGCAGAACACGGAGGCGCGCGATGAGGACGGCTGTCGCGAACGCGCGCCACTCTGGCGAACCGCGTGTCTGGCCTCTGGATCAGTTCGCTCCTCTCGGTGTTCTGCGTGGTTCAAGCTTGTTCTCTGCGCTTTGGCCGACGGTCAGAGCTGTTGACCGCGGTCGAGCAGCCACAGCTTGATGAATTTCTGGCGCACGTAATTGGCTTCGACGTAGGCATAGACCAGACCGCGCCAGCCATCGAGGAAGCCGGCGCGCAGCACGTAGCCACGCAGGAAGCGCCAGAACGGATTGAATACGATATTGTATACATGTGCACGGCGGCCGCGCGCGTGCAGGTGCGCGGCCATCAGACGCGCATAGCGCTCCAGGCGCACGAGCTGGTCGGACAGCGAACGATAGGCGCGATGTTCCAGGTCGCCGCCGAGCGTCCGCACCTCGCCGTCGACGCTGGCGTGCTCGTGGATCTCGCGCTCGCCGCGGAAACCGCCGCGGCGCCGGTCGAACAGGCGCATGACGCGATCGGGATAGGCGTTGCCATGGCGCAAGAACGCGCCGAAGTATTCGGTCGCACGCGCGAAGCGATAGCCTGCCGCGGGGAAACCCGCGTTGCGCGCCTGTTCGATCGAGGCACGCAGCGCGGCGCTGACGCGTTCGTCCGCGTCGAGGCAGAGCACGTATTCGTGGCATGCGGCACGCACGGCGAATTCCTTCTGCGAACGGTAGCCGTCGAAGGCACGCGACAGCACGCGTGCGCCGCGCGCGGTGGCGATGTCCGTGGTGCCGTCGGTCGAACCGGAGTCGACGACGACAATCTCGTCGCAGAACGCGAGCGACGCCAGGCATGGCTCGATGCGGTCCGCCTCGTCGAGCGTGATGATGCAGGCGGAAATGCCGGGGCGCGCTTGGCTGGCCATCGAAGTCCTCGTGAGGTGGGCCGCGGCGAAGAAACTGTGTGACCATCGTCACAGGCCCGCGATCTGCCGCGCCGATTTTACCCGGTAGCCGCGCTGGACGATTGTCCCCGCTTCCGCGCAGATGTAGGCTCCGGCGGTGCAGGAGGGAGGGGGCCATGAATCCGAACGACGTTCCGGTGAAGACCGCTGCCGGCAACCGTGAGCTGTCGCAGCGCACGCACAAGCTTTCCTCGCGCGTGCGGTCGCTGCTGATCGTGATCCACGGCGACGACACGGTCGCCGACCTCGCGCGCAATTTCCACGCTTTCGGCGACGTCAGTGCCGGACTGGACGAACTTGCCGCGCTCGGGCTCATCACGGCACATGCCGGTGCCGCAAGCGGCGCGGCGACGCGTCTGCCGGCGGCCAACGCGGCGGACATCGTGCCGCCGCCGCAGCAGGCCAAGCAATTGCTCAACGAAAGTGCCGTCGCGGTGCTCGGACTGCGCGCGTTCCTGTTCACGCTGAAGCTGGAGCATTGCTACACCGCCGACGAACTGCGCGGCATCCTGCCCGAATACCAGCGCGTGGTGACCAAGGCCAAAGGCCCCGAGTTCGCCGCCGCCATGACCCGGCGCGTGCAGGCCCTCCTCGCCCAGGCCTGATCCGCAAGGCTGAACGAAGTCGCGCTGCCCAAAAGCGGGCGTTGGCGATCGGGCTGTAACCAATTGAAAAGCGCAGCCCCGGCTACGCGCTTTGCGCTATGCTTGACGTCGTTTTTTTGCAACAGGCGGTCGCAGCATGGCTTCGGGCCTCGTGTTGGTCGTCGACGACGAACCTGACATCCGCTCCACGGTCAAGGAAATTCTCGAAGACGAGGGCTACCAGGTCAGCGTTGCCGAAAACGCGGCCGTGGCGCGCGAGCTGCGCCGTTCGGTGCGGCCGGACGTCGTCCTGCTCGACATCTGGATGCCCGATCTGGATGGCATCAGCCTGTTGCGCGAATGGTCGACCAGTGGCGCGCTGTCGTGCCCGGTGATCATGATGTCCGGCCATGGCACGGTGGAAACCGCGGTCGAGGCGACGCGCCTGGGCGCCTACGATTTCGTCGAAAAACCCATATCGCTCGCCAAGCTGCTGCTGACGATCGAACGTGCGCGTGAAGCCACGCGCCTGAAGCGCGAGAACGACGGTCTGCGGCAGCAGCTGGCGCTGCCGCTCGAGCCGGTCGGGTCGAGCAAGCTGATGCAGGCGCTGCGCGCGCAACTCGAGCGCCTGGCGCAGCACGAAACCGGAATCCTGATCCACGGCGAGCCGGGCACCGGCAAGGAATCGCTGGCGCGCTGGCTGCATGAGCGCTCGCCGCGGCGGCGCGGACCATTCGTCGCCGTGGCGACCGGCAACATCCCGCGCGAACACCTGGTCAGCGCGCTGTTCGGCACCGAGAACCCCGACGGCATCCAGCTCGGGCTGCTCGAGCAGGCGTCCGGCGGCACGCTGTTCCTCGACGAGGTCGCCGAACTCGATCCGGAACTGCAGCAGCGCCTGGCCAGCGTGCTCGAACGACGCGCGCTGGTGCGCAGCGGCGGTTCGGCGCCGGTCGCGCTGGACCTGCGCGTCATCGCGGCGACGGCGCAGAACCTCGAGGCGCAGGTCAAGGCCGGCCGCTTCCGCGAGGAGCTTTTCTACCTGCTCAACGTCGTGCCGCTGCAAGTGCCGCCGCTGAACAAGCGCGGCGAGGATGTGCCCGAGCTGCTGCGCCTGTACGTCGATTTCTTCGCCAATCGCGATCATCTGCCGTACCGTCATTTCCCGGTCGATGTGCAGAACCGCCTGCGCAACTACCCCTGGCCCGGCAACGTGCGGGAACTACGCAACCTCGTCCAGCGTCTGTTGATCATGGGCAGCACGGACCAGGTGACGCTCGATGAAGTCGAGACGGCGCTCGGCACGGCGCAGCTTGTCGTTCCGCCCAGCACCGGCGGCGGCATCGACTTCAGCCTGCCGTTGCGCGAGGCGCGCGAACAGTTCGAACGCATCTATCTGCTGCGCCAGTTGCAGGAAGCCGGCGGCAGCGTCGGCAAGCTGGCCAAGGTCGTCGGCATGGAGCGCACCCATCTGTATCGCAAGCTGCGCGATCTTGGCGTCGACGTGAAGGCTGCGGCGCGCGAAGACTGAAAGATCTTCTTGAACGCGGACTGACGCGGACAAAGGCAAATCAGCGCGGATCGGGACGAGTCAGCGTACCGATGGTTGATTCCGCGTGAGCTGGTCCGCACCTGACTGCGCATATCCGCCTCGATCCGCGTCAATCCGCGTTCAAGCAGCCTATTTTCTGTTCGAGAGAGTTTCTGTTCGAGAGAGGAAGAAACATGAGCGTAAAGAACAAGGTTGCCTTGATCACTGGCGCAGCCAGCGGCATCGGCAAGCGCATCGCCGAGGTGCTGGCCGACAACGGCGCGCACATCGCGATCGCCGACATCAATCAGGCAGCGGCACAGGCGGCCGCCGACGAGATCAGGGCGCGTGGCGTGAAGGCGACGGCCGTCGTCATGGACGTGACCGATGAAGCCGCAGTCGAGGCGGGGGTCGACAAGACCGTCAAGGATCTCGGCAGCGTCGATATCCTGGTGTCCAACGCCGGCATCCAGATCGTCAATCCGATCGAGAATTTTTCCTACGCCGACTGGAAGAAGCTGATGGCGATCCATGTCGATGGCGCATTCCTGACCACGCGCGCATGCCTCAAGCGCATGTATTCAGCCGGCAACGGCGGCTCGATCATCTACATGGGTTCGGTGCATTCGAAGGAAGCGTCGAAGCTCAAGGCGCCGTATGTCGCGGCCAAGCATGCCTTGATCGGTCTGGCCAAGGTCGTCGCCAAGGAAGGCGCGGCGAAGAACGTGCGCGCCAACGTGATCTGCCCCGGCTTCGTGCGCACGCCGCTGGTCGACAAGCAGATTCCGGAACAGGCGAAGGAACTGGGAATTTCCGAAGCCGACGTGATCAGGAATGTCATGCTCAAGGACACCGTCGACGGCGAGTTCACGACGGTCGATGATGTCGCGCAATGCGCGCTGTTCTTCGCCGGCTTCGGCACGAACGCGTTGACCGGCCAATCGATTGTCGTCAGCCACGGCTGGTACATGCAATGAGCGCGACCACGCGTCGCCGCAAGCCGCCGCGGCACAAGGTGGCGGCACGCGTGGCCGGCAAGCCGGCGCCGGAATCCACAAATCCACAAGGCGGCACGAAGCCGGACAGTGCCGCGGCGGTACAGCGCGACTACGAGACCGTCGTGCTCGTGCTGCAGGGCGGTGGTGCGCTCGGCGCCTACCAGTGCGGCGTTTACGAGGGGCTCGACGCGGCCGGCATACGTCCGGACTGGTTTGCCGGAATTTCGATCGGTGCGATCAATGCGGCGCTGCTGGCCGGCAACGCGCCGGAGCGGCGTCTGGAGCGGCTGCAGGAATTCTGGCAGCGCATCTCGACGCCGGCGCTGCCGCTGCCGCCGGAGGCCTTCGACTGGCAACGGCAATGGCTCGACGCACTGCCGAAGTTCAGCCCCGGCCAGGCGCTGGCCAATTCGATCGGCGCCTGGACCGCATTGCTGCACGGACAGACCGGTTTCTTCGTGCCGCGCATGCCGCCGCCGTATGTCGCGCCGCCGGGGCGCGGAGCAACGAGCTTCTACAGCACCGCGCCGTTGCGCGCGACGCTCGAGGCGCTGGTCGATTTCGAGCGCATCAACCACCCGGGCTCGCCGCGGTTTTCGGTCGGCGCGGTGAACGTGCGCAACGGCAACTTCGCCTATTTCGACAACCGCAAGACGCGCATCCGCGTCGAGCATGTGCTCGCATCCGGCGCACTGCCGCCGGCATTCGGTCCGGTCGAGATCGACGGCGAGCAGTACTGGGACGGTGGTCTGGTGTCGAACACGCCGCTCGAATACGTGCTCGAGGCGACGCCGCGGCGCGACATGCTCGCGCTGCAGGTCGACCTGTGGAGCGCGCGCGGCGCACTGCCACGCACGCTCGGCGATGTACTGGAGCGGCAGAAGGATATCCAGTACTCCAGTCGCACCCGCCGCGGCACGGACAGTGCGGCCGAACGCCAGCGCCTGCGCCTGGCACTCGGCGAGCTGGTCGCCCTGCTGCCGGACAAGCGCATGCCGGCCACGCTGGCGCAGGCATTCGATGCGTGGACCTGCACCAAGATCTTGAACATCGTGCACCTGATCTACCAGGCCAAGTCCTACGAGGAACAGTACAAGGACTACGCGTTCGGACCGCAGGCCATGCGCGAGCACTGGGCCGCGGGCCTGGCCGACATGCGCCAGACACTGGCGCGCCCGCAGTACCTGCAGCGCCCGGCGGCCGGGATCGGCGTCGCCACGCACGACATCCACCGGCAGACCGCGCCGCCGTGAGCGAAGATGCGGTGCTGCGCCTGCGCCGCCTGTGCCATGGGCCGCGCGACGGCGCCCTGCTGCGTTTTGCGCTCGGCAGCGCATTGCTCGACGCCGGCAACGCCGCCGAGGCGGCAATCGAACTGCGTTGCGCCGTCGGATTCGATCCGAATTACTCCGCGGCGTGGAAACTCCTTGGCCGGTCGCTGGTCGAAGCGGGGGATCCGGTGCAGGCGCGCCGGGCATGGAGCGACGGCATTGCCGCGGCGCAACGCGCCGGCGACGTGCAGGCGCAAAAGGAAATGCAGGTGTTCGTCAAACGGCTCGACAAGAAACAGGGCGGCAATGCGCAGCGCGATTGAGCGGATGATGCTGGCAGCGCTGATCGGTTTTCCTGCGGCAACGGCCTGGGCTCAGGGCGACACGGCGGCCGATGCCGCCGCGATTGCGCGCAGCCAGGGCAATGACCTGGCCGCGGCGCTGCTGCGCGAGGACTACGCGACGATAGCCGCGAGCGCGTGCAGTCCGGTCCTGGCGCGCGTCGGCGGTGCGCTTGCGCTGGCGCGCCAGATCGAAGTCGGCTTCAAGGTCATGCGCCAGCAGGGCCGGCAACTGCTGGAAATGCATTTCGGCGTGGTCAGCGCCGTGTTCGAGGGCGCGGCGACGCGCTTTGCGTTGCTGCCGTATCGCAGCGTGGTGCGGGTCAAGGACGGCCGCTTGTCGCTCGACTCGTTCTACCTTGGCGTCCAGAACAAGGATGCCGACAGCTGGTGCTTCATCGACACGGCGGCGCTGACGCCCAGCAGCCTGCGCGAGATGTATCCGGGAGCTCCAGCGGACCTGACACTGCCGGTGCCGGCACAACCGGTGCTCGAGCGCGAAGGGGGCGGCTGAAATCCGCCGGATCCGGCTTGATCGATTCGCGCCTCAAGCGTTCCGGTCGTCGCCGGGCGGACGGATCGAATAGCGTTTGTAATGCCATTGATACTGTGCCGGCGCCAGTCGCACGCACTCCTCGACACCGCGATTGAGTGCGGCGACAGCCGCGGCCAGCCGGGCGTCCGCGATGCCGTCGGGTGCCGCCAGGAAATGCAGCCGATAGCCGGCGCCGCGGGGCAGGCGTTCGGCAAAGCCGAACAGCACCGTTGCACCGGTGCGCTGCGCCAGCCGCGACAACAGCACCATCGTCAGCGCCGGCGTGCCGAAGAATGGCGCGAATTCGCCTTCGCCGAGCTTGGGTTGCTGATCCGGCAGGATCCCCACGACGCCGCCATCGAGCAGGCGCCGGTAAAGCCGGCGCACGCCGGCAGGGCCGTCAGCGCGCACCTGTTCGACGGCCACGCCGCCACGGACGCGCGTCAGCAGCGGTTCGATCGCCGCCTGCCGCGGCGGGCGGTAGGCAATCGCCAGCGGCGTGCGGCTGGCGAGCCAGAAATTCAGCAGCTCCCAGCAGCCCAGGTGCGGCGCCGCGATGATCAGGCCGCGGCCGGCTGCCAGTGCGTTGTTGAACAGCTCGCCGCCGCGTACCTCCCGGATCATGCCCAGGGCCTGGTGCGGGTCGGCAGACCAGACCCGGCAGATCTCGAACACCGACTTTCCGGCTTCCAGCAACGACGCCCGCAACAGGTGCTGTCTTGTTTCACCGCGAAACAGCGTTATTGCCATGGAGAGAGAGGCTTGCGCCTTGCGGCGCACCGGGTTGGGCGTATGCAGCAGCGTCCAGCCGAGGCAGGCGCCGAGCCGGTGCAGGGCCGGCAGCGGCAGGCGGCCGACCAGCCGGAGCAGGCCGAGAAGCAGGGCGATATACCAGCGCACGTGTGATTCCGCTCGAACAGGCGCGCGATTGTAGCGGGCGGCGAACTGCTGCACGGCGCAGGTCAGTCGGGTAAGCTGCATTGGAGCAGGGGAAGATGTCCGAACGGCAGCATGTTGAGCCTGATCCAGCGCGTGCGGGAAGCGCACGTCGATGTCGACGAACAGACCGTGGGACGCATCGGCGCGGGCCTGCTCGCGCTGGTCGCCGTGCAGCCGGCAGACGGCGAATCCCAGGTCGGGCGCCTGCTCGAACGGCTGCTCGGCTACCGCGTCTTTGCCGACGAAGCCGGCCGCATGAACCGCTCGTTGAGCGACACCGGCGGCGGGTTGCTGCTGGTTCCCCAGTTCACGCTCGCGGCGGACACGAACAAGGGCATGCGACCGAGCTTCACGTCAGCGGCCTCTCCCGAGCAGGGCCGGCGCTGGTTCGAACGGCTGGTCGAATTGGCAAAAAGCCGGCACGGAACAGTGGAAATCGGCCGGTTCGGCGCCCATATGGTGGTTCATCTGGTCAACGATGGGCCGGTGACGTTCTGGCTGGAGGCGCGTTGACTTCCGCCGTCTGGACGCGAAAAGCGGCGCCCGCTGAGCCGGCGGACGGAGTTGCCAGGCTCGGCCATCCAGGCCTCGCCAGGCAACGATCCGCCCGCGGGTCAAACCGCGGGCCCTCGGCCCTGCGGCGCAATGCGTTTACGCGCGACATCCGTGTCGCGCGCCCGTTGGGCCAGCTGGCGCTGTTCGCGCCGGCTGTCCTGCCGGCGCAGTCATCGCATTGCGCGAGCCCGCGGGCTCGACTTGACACTCCTCCTATACTTCCAAGTCTTTGTTTGAAGCAGCTGAAAATCCATGAGCACTGAACCCGGCAGCAACCAGCAGCAGCAATCCGAAATCAAGACCCTGATCATCAAGGGCAAGGAGCAGGGGTACCTGACCTATGCCGAGGTGAATGATCACCTCCCGGATGACATCGTCGATCCCGAGCAGATCGAAGACATCATCGGCATGATCAATGACATGGGCATCGAGGTGCACGAGGTTGCGCCCGATGGCGAGACGCTGCTGCCGGAAAATCCGGTCGCCACCGACGACGAGACCGCAACCGAGGAAGCCGTCGCCGTGCTGTCGGCGGTCGACGCCGAGGTCGGCCGCACGACCGATCCGGTGCGCATGTACATGCGCGAGATGGGCACGGTCGAGTTGCTGACGCGTGAAGGCGAAATCGCCATCGCCAAGCGCATCGAGGAAGGCCTGAACCAGGTGCAGAGCTCGCTGGCGAGCTTCCCGTGGTCGATCCAGCTGCTGATCGAGGAATACGACCAGCACACCGAGGGCAAGAAGCGCCTGTCCGAAGTGCTGACCGGCTTTGCCGACATCGAGGTGCCTGGCCTGGATATCCCTGACCCGATCCTCGAAGTCGAGGCGGACGTGGCGCCGGCGGTCAAGGCCGATGACGAAGAGGCCGAGGACGGCGAGGAAGCCGGCCCCGGCGACACCGGCCCGGATCCGATCGAAGTGACGCGGCGCATGGAGGAATTGCGCACGCTGTACGGAAAGTTCCAGAAGACCGCCGACAAGTACGGAGCAGCCGATCGCAAGGCGCAGAAGGTGCGCGACAACATGGCCGAGGCTTTCCTCAAGCTCAAGCTGCCGGCGATCATGATCGACAGCTTCGTCAAGAAGCTGCGCGATGTCGTCGCGTCGATCCGCTCGCACGAGCGCGCGATCATGGACATCTGCATCAAGCAGGCGCACATGCCGCGCAAGGACTTCCTGAAGGCGTTCCCGCAGCAGGAAACGAACTTCAAGTTCGCCGACGAGATGATCCGCAAGAAGCAGAAGTGGTCGTCCGCGATCAAGTCGCATCGCGAGGAGATCCTCGGCGAGCAGGAGAAGCTGGTTGCGCTGGAAAAGGCGCTGTACCTGTCGCTGGCCGACATCAAGGAAATCAACCGGGCGATGTCGATCGGCGAGGCCAAGGCGCGCCGCGCGAAGAAGGAAATGGTCGAGGCCAACCTGCGCCTGGTCATCTCGATCGCGAAAAAGTATACCAACCGCGGGCTGCAGTTCCTGGACCTGATCCAGGAAGGCAACATCGGCCTGATGAAGGCGGTCGACAAGTTCGAATACCGCCGCGGCTACAAGTTCAGCACCTACGCGACCTGGTGGATCCGCCAGGCGATCACCCGCTCGATCGCCGACCAGGCGCGCACGATCCGCATCCCGGTGCACATGATCGAGACGATCAACAAGTTGAACCGCATCAGCCGCCAGATGTTGCAGGAGATGGGCCGCGAGCCGTCGCCGGAAGAGTTGGCGGTCAAGATGGAAATGCCGGAGGACAAGATCCGCAAGGTGCTCAAGATCGCGAAGGAACCGATCTCGATGGAGACACCGATCGGCGACGACGAGGACTCGCACCTGGGCGATTTCATCGAGGACACCAGCATCGAATCGCCGGTCGAGGCCGCCACCGGCACCGGCCTGCACGAGACCGTGCGCGACGTGCTCGGCGGCCTGACGCCGCGCGAGGCCAAGGTGCTGCGCATGCGCTTCGGCATCGACATGAACACCGACCACACGCTCGAGGAAGTCGGCAAGCAGTTCGACGTCACGCGCGAGCGGATCCGCCAGATCGAGGCCAAGGCACTGCGCAAGTTGCGCCATCCGAGCCGGTCGGAACAGTTGCGCTCGTTCCTCGACCTGGAATAGTCGTTCGTCTCCTGCAGACAGGAAACGCCCGCTGCTGCGGGCGTTTTTGTATCTGTCGGCCTTGAAGCGCACCAGACCCCGTCGCTCTGAGCGCGACAGCGTTATCCATTGAAGCGGGGAGTGAACGTCGCGCTGCGCTGGCACGAATCAACGCGCCGATTGCGGATGCGCCCCTCACCCCTTACCCTTTCCCTCAAGGGGCGGCCCTCACCCCTTGCCCTCTCCCGCACGCGGGACAGGGGGAGTGATCGTCGCGCTGCGCGCGACAGCGTTATTCCGTTGAAGCGGGGAGCGAACGTCGTGCTTGCGCACGACATCGTCGTTCGACTGGAACGGGGGCCTGTAGCACAACGGTTAGTGCAGGAGACTCATAATCTCTTGGTTGCAGGTTCGAGTCCTGCCGGGCCCACCATCTTGCCGCATCGCCGCTCGAGCCTGACACGGCCCGGCTTCCCGTCGGCGCCCGCGTACTGAACCACCCGCTGGGCCTTCTTCTGACCACTTAGTTTGAGCGTCCGGGCGCGGCCGAGGTCCGGGCTGCCCAAGGAGTGCGCATCCGTCCGGTTTGCGCAGCCGGCCCGGCCGCTTTTTGCACGGATTTGGCTCGTTTCGAGGGACGCCCGTCGGACGGCGTCCGGGGGGCACCGGCAGGTCGGCCAGCGCCTGCACCCGCCGGCGGAGCCAGGCCCAAAAAGGCATGCAAAGTGCCAAGAACGTCAACTAGTGCACAAAAGCGGCACAAATAGCCGACGAGCGTGTGGTCGAAGCTTGATGATCGTCAAAGTTTGTAAATCGTGCCTCTGGGATAGTGCCGTCGCAGTAAGGGGCCGAGGATCGCAAGCACCCATCGGTGCGATCGCCCGGCGATGGTAGATCTTGACGTGTGGACTCGGGCTGGCGTTCTCGCTGTTCAAGGCCAGGCCCGGCCGGTGCGACGTGTTCTGGAAGAACTGATGAAACAGGGGATTTTGGCATTGTTTTGGGTCTTGCTGTCGGCGACGGCCGGCAATGCCGTGGCCAACTGCCTGACCGACACCACGCAGGCGGACTTTCAGGCTGGTGCTGCCAACAGCCTCGACCTGACGACGAACCCGGGCAACGTGCAGTTGGCATCCAGCGGCGGCTCGGGTGGCGCGACAGTCGACCAGCAAAACACGACGATTACGAGCAATGGCGTTGCGTTCACCAACGCATCGTGGACGGGCCAGACCTTCACGGCCGGCCGGTCCGGCTCCCTTTCGCAGGTCGACCTCAACCTGTTCTGCGTGTTCTGCACGAGTGCACCGCCCAGCATCATCGTCAGCATCAGGGCCACTTCGGGTGGCATGCCGACCGGCAACGACCTGGCTTCGGGGTCGCTGAACATCTCCAACTACACCGGCGTGCAGGCATACTACTCGGCGACTTTCCCGAGCCCGGCGAACGTGTCGGCCGGCACGCAGTACGCGATCATCATCCGCGCCTCGGCCGCCTACGGCACGTCCGGCAAGAACCTCGGATTCAGCGACAGCGCGGCCAGCGCCAACGTCGGCAACAACGTTTATGCCGGCGGGCAGCTCATTCGCAGCACCAATGGCGGTTCGAGCTGGGCAGCCGAACCGTCCTACACTCCGACCGCCGACGGCGGCTTCAAGACCTACATCGGCGGCGGCAGTGCCGGCTATTCCAGCGCCGGCGATCTGACCTCCGCGCTGAAGGACAGCAATCCGCCGACGGGTGCAACGCTGACCTGGACCACGCTTTCGTGGAACTCCAGCGTTCCGGCCAATACCGCCATCAAGTTCCAGGTGGCGGCAAGCTCTTCGAGCAGCGGCCCGTTCAATTTCGTCGGCCCCGATGGTTCGTCGTCTTCCTACTTCACCGCCAGCAATGCCGACCTGTCGCAGTTCAACGGACTGCGCTACATGAAGTACCACGCCTTCCTGTCGACCGGCACTTCGACTTCGACGCCGGTCCTGAGCGATGCGTCGGTCTGTTACAACGCCACGGTCAACCTGTCGTCGGACGTCTCGATCTCGGTCAGCGACAACGCCAATCCGGCGGTCCCGGGCAACCCGATCACCTATACGATCACGGCGTCGAACGCCGGGCCGAACGACGTCAGCCGCGCCACGGTGAGCGACACGTTCGCTGCACCGCTGGCTTCGTGCCACTGGACCTGTTCCGGCGCCAACGGCGGCACCTGCTCCAGTTCCGGCAGCGGCAACATTGCCGACAACACGGTAGCCATGCCGGTCGGCGCCACCGTTACCTACAGCGCGACATGTTCGTTGCCGACCTCGGCCACCGGCACGTTCACCAATACGGCGACGATCGCCGACCCGACCGGCACGTCCGACCCGAACACCGGCAACAATTCGTCGACCGACAGCAACACCCTCGCGCCGCAGGCGAACCTCACCATCACCAACAGTGACGGCCAGACATCGCAGACGGCCGGCCTGTCGGCGATCTACAACATCCAGACGCAGAACACCGGGCCGAGCGATGCGCCGGGCACGATGGTCGTCGACACGTTCCCATCGTCGCTGGCGTGCACATGGACCTGCACCGGCACCTTCGGCGGCTCCTGTCCTGCGACCGGCTCGGGCAACATCAATACCAGCGTCAACCTGCCCAAGGGCGGGCACGCGAACTTCGTCGCAACCTGCTCGATCGCCTCGTCCGCCACCGGTTCGCTGGTCAACACGGCGACGATCAATGCAGCCGCGGGCGTCACCAACACCAATGCCGCGAACAACTCGGTAACCGACTCCGACACGCTCGTGATCCGGCCTGACGTCGCACTGACGCTCGACGACGGCGTCGACATGGTCAAGATCGGCAGTGTCGTGAGCTACGTCATCACGCTGACCAACGCCGGCCCGAGCGACGCGGCCGTCAGCGTCAGCGACACGTTGCCGCCGCAGCTGTCGAACGCATCGTGGGTGTGCAGCGCTACCGGCGGCGCAAGTTGCGGCAAGAGCAGCGGCAACAACGCGCTGAGCGCCACGGCAACCGTGCCGGTCGGCGGTGTCGCGACCTATGTCTATTCGGCCAACGTGCAGTCGGACGACGCCGGCGACAGCTTCGTCAATACCGCAAGGTCCAGCGTGACCAACGGCTCCGACCCGAACGGCCTGAACAACACCGCCAGCGACACCGACACGATCGTGCTGTTCCTGAGCGGCTTCGAGGGCAAGGGCGGTGGATTCGTGGCGGCGGGCTCCGCCGGCAGCATCGGCAACGCCGGCATGGTGACGACCCAGTTCGGCGTCGATGCCGGCCTGCTCAAGAACCTTGGACCGGCCCCGGTCACCGTGGCCAGCGGCACCTCGGCAAGCGGCCGCACGCTGTTCAGCCTGCAACTGATGCACCTGGGCGGCGATATCATGATGCGCACGCTGACGACGATCGACGATACCGTGTTCAGCGATGTGTCGCCGTGGCAGGTCGTCGATCTGAAACAGCACATCCTCGGACTGCAATGGCAGTCGGCCAGCGCGCATGGCGACGACGGCTATCTGCGCACCGGTCCGGCAACGCAGCTGTCGCTGGTCTCGGCCAACAATGCGCGGGAAAACCTTTCCGGATTCAAGGTCGCGGTCGACAACGACATCCCGTGGCTGGTGGTTATCGAGCCGTAATTCGAAAAAGCTTGCGGCCTTCGTAAAAGCCCGGGGCAACCCGGGCTTTGTTTTTTCGCGTCGCGGAAAACGGGTTTCTTGCGGTGGTCTTCAACCGAAGCGCAATGCGAACGCGTGGCTGCCGTCGGCATTGATGTTTTCATCGAGCGTCCAGCCCCAGCGCTCGCAGACGCGGCGGATCATGCCGAGGCCGAGCACGGTTTCGCCGGTATCGAGGTTCGGACGCCGCGCCGCCTTCGGCGCGCCGGCCGGGTCACTTTCGTGCGTGATGCGCAACTCGCCGGCGCGCACGCGCACATGCAGGATGCCGCCATCGGCAAATTGGGTGGCCGAGCGCAGCAGGTTGCCGATGACGACGCCGACGACCTTCGCCGGCGCCGCGATGGCGACGCCCTGCTGGCGCTCGCGCTCGACCTCGAGGTGTTTCTCGCGCAGCGCATCCTGGCGTTCGCGCAGCAGGCCGTCGACCAGGCCATCCAGATCCTGCGCGCGGCCACCGTCGGACCCGCGCTCGTCACCGCGTGCCAGCACCAGCAGCGCGTCGAGCAGGTCGCGCAGTTCGTCGGCGCCGCGCTGGATGCGCTTCAGGCGCAGTGCTGCGGCGGCATCGATATTGCCATGATCGAGCAGCACTTCGATCGCGCCGCGTATCACGGCCAGCGGCGTGCGCAGTTCGTGGCTCGCATCGGCGGTGAAGGCGCGTTCGCGCCGCACGTATTCGTGCAGCTTTTCCTGATAGCGGTCGAACGCCAGCGCCAGCGCGCCGACCTCGTCGTCGGCGAACCCCGGTGCCAGCGCGACCAGCTCGCGTCCGGGCGGCTCCATGGTCTCGACCTGGAGCGCCAGCCGCCGCACCGGCTCGATCGCGCGTCCGGCCCAGAACCAGCCGAGCCAGCACGACAGCGCGCTGCCGAACAGCACCAGCGCAATCAGGTCGCGCGCCAGGCGCCGCTCGCGCACGCTCTCAAGGCCGATGTCGAGCACGACATACAGGCGGCGCGGGCCAAGGTCGTACACCGCGACATGGCGCTCGCCGCGATCGTTCTCGACCTCGTGCAGGCCGGGTTCCAGCGCGACCAGGTCGGCCGGCGCCGCGCCCGCGCCGGCGGCGTCGCTGCTGTAGACGTGGAAGTGCTTGCCGCGCGGTCCGGGTACGACGCCCTCGTCGACGTAACGGGCGCGCAGGTAGTCGCCTTCGACGCGCAGCATCTCGTCGATCAGCCGGTGTACGTAGGAATCGGAGAAGTGCACGGCCGCCAGCGCCAGGCAGGCGCTCACCACCAGCCCGAGCAGCGCACACAGCGCTGCCACGCGTGTGCGCAGGCCCAGCCTAGGCGTCTGCGGATTCTGCGATGCGGTAGCCGAAGCCATGGACCGTGTGCAGCAGCTGCAATTTGAATGGGCGATCGATGACCGAGCGCAGGACCGACAGGTGGGTGTGCAGCGTGGCGATGTCGCCCCCGCCTTCGCCCCACAACGCGTGGGCCAGGTCGGCATGCCGCACGACGTGCGGCGAACGGCGCATGAGCGCCTCGAGCAGCACGAAGCCGGCGCGCGTCAACGTCAGCTTCTGGCCGTCGCGTTCGACCGTCAGCTTGACGGGATCGAGCGACAGGTCGGCCACGCGCATGACGTCGCCGTGCTGCAGGTGTCCGCGCCGGTGCAGCGCTCGGATGCGCGCCTCGAGCTCGCGCATCGCGAACGGCTTGACCAGATAGTCGTCCGCGCCTTCGGCGAAGCCGGCCAGCTTGTCGTCGAGCGTGTCGCGCGCGGTCAGCATCAGCACCGGCGTATCGCGCCCGGCCTCGCGCAGCGCACGGCACAGGTCGAGCCCGTCGAGCTTGGGCAGGCCCAGGTCGAGCACGATCACGTCGCTGGCGCCGTCGAGAGCCATGCGCAGCCCGGACACGCCATCGGCGGCATGATCCATGACGAAACCGCGGAACTCCAGAAAGTCCCAGATGTTCGCGGCGATATCGCGTTGGTCTTCGATCAGCAGGATGCGCAGCATGGTTCGCCCGAAATCGGCAGAGCGGCAGCCTGACCGGGCCGGTCTTAAGAATTCCTTAAGAACCCGAATCGTTGCCGGCGCTCTGCGTCACGTCGGAAAAAGCGTATCACGCTGCGCCCGCGGCTGCCGGATCGAGTCGTCGCGGCTGCGTCGTCATGGCGACCTGGCAGCAGGCTCCGCTGCAGCGGCAGCCGCAGGCGGGGCGGCGGCCGATGCCGTCGGCGTCGGCGCCAGCATGCGCGCACTGCGCCAGTTGCCGAAGCGGTAGTACGCGATCGACAGCAGCATCGACACCAGCGAGCCGAGCGGAAAGCTCCACCAGATCGCGTCGCTGCCCCAGCGGTCGACCAGGCCGTAGGCGAACGGCAGGCGCACGACCCACAGCGCGATGAACAGGATGATCAGCGGCGGTATCACTGCGCCGGTCGAACGCACGACGCCGGCGAGGACGAACGACAGGCCGAAGAACACGAACGACCAGACCACGATCGCGTTGATGTGCTGCGCGATCTCGATCGCGCCGCCCTCGCTCGGCAGGAACAGGTTCAGCGCGCCGCGGTTGAACAGGTAGATCAGCACCACCAGCGAGCCGGTCAGCAGGAAATTGAACACGATGCCGGTCATCGCGACACGGTGGACGCGGTCCCACTTGCCGGCGCCGACGTTCTGCGCCGCCATCGACGAGGCCGCCATGCCGATCGCGATCGACGGCATCTGTATATAATTCCACAACTGGAAACAGGCGCCGTACGCGGCGGTCGTATGGGCGCCGAAACGGTTGACCAGCGAGATCATGACCAGCATCGACAGCGACATCACGATCATCTGCAGGCCCATCGGGATGCCCTTGGTGAACAGCGCCTTGAGGATCGGGCCGTCGATGCGCAGGT
Source organism: Rudaea sp. (assembly GCA_035606275.1). Classification (GTDB taxonomy): domain Bacteria; phylum Pseudomonadota; class Gammaproteobacteria; order Xanthomonadales; family Rhodanobacteraceae; genus Rudaea. Next base: position 5,883 of record DATNFS010000051.1, on the reverse strand, counting down.
AGCGGTCCTCGCCGCTGTGGATCACGAGAAAATGCCGGCTGCGATACAGGTAGGCGATCAGCGCGGCCAGGGTCACCACCTGCGCCACGACGCTGGCCGTGGCCGATCCGGCGATGCCCATGCGCGGCACCGGACCGAGTCCGAAGATGAACAGCGGATTCAGCGCGATGTCGAGCACGACGTTGAGCAGCAGGAACAGGAACGGCGTGCGCGCGTCGCCGGCGCCGCGCAGCGCCATGCCGACGAACGACAGCAGGTACAGGAACGGCATGCCGATGAAGATGATGCGCAGGTAGGCCACGGCAAGCGGCTGCGACTCCGCCGGCGTATGCAGCCAGCGCATCAGCAGCTCGGCGCCGGGCAGGCCGACCGCGGCGATCAGCACCGAGATGCCGACGAAGAACACGATGCTCGTGCCGATCACGCGCTTGGCGCGGTCGACGTCGCGCGCGCCCATCGCCTGGCCGACCAGGATCGTCGCCGCCATGCCGACGCCGAACACGGCGCCGAGCAGGAAGAACAGGATCGTGTTGGCATTCGACGTTGCCGCCAGCGCGGCCTCGCCGAGGCCGTGACCGACCCAGATCGCATTGACGGATCCGTTGAGCGACTGCAGCACGTTGCCGGCAAGGATCGGCAGCGCGAACTTGACCAGCGTGCTGCCGATCGCGCCCTCGGTGAGTGCGCTGTCCGGTTTTCGCGTCGATGCCATGGAAAGCCTTTGCAAAGAGGGAAGCCTGCAGCTGGACGGCGTGCGCAGTCGCTGCGGCTCGCTTGAGTTTACCCACACAGCGGGACCGTCGAGCAAGCGTGCTAAAATCTGCGTGGGGCTTGTGTCTTGCGCGAACGATATTGCGGGTGGGCAGTCCGCGCCGTATCGCACGTCGTTGGCGGCAGTTCGCGGGCAGCGGCGCGTGATCCCGTCGGCACTACGACCAATGGCACCCCTGCCGGCTGGCGCAAGCGTTTATCATGACGCCTGCCGCCGCCTCGCCGGCCGACGTTTCTTCCGGAGATTCCAAGCATGGGTTCGCGAAAGCTGCTCGCCTCGTTGTTGCTATGCCTCGCCGTGTGCGCACAGGCGGCAGTGGAGCCGGCGCTGTTCGGCGCCCTGCATTGGCGCTCGATCGGACCGTTCCGCGGCGGCCGCGTATTGACCGTCACCGGCGTGCCGGGCGATGCGCGCCATTACTATTTCGGCGCGGTCAACGGCGGCGTCTGGGAAACCGGCGATGCCGGCCGCACCTGGCAGCCGATCTTCGATGCACAGCCGATCGGCTCGATCGGCGCGATCGCGGTCGCGCCGTCCGATGCCGGAGTCATCTACGTCGGCAGCGGCGAAGCCGACATGCGCTCGGACATTGCCCAGGGCGACGGTGTATACAAATCCACCGACGGCGGCAGGAGCTGGGCGCACGTCGGCCTGCGCGACACGCAGCAGGTCGGCAGGATCCTGGTCCATCCGCGCGACGCGAACATCGTCTATGTCGCCGCGCTCGGCCATCCGTACGGCCCGAATGCCGAGCGCGGCGTGTTCCGCTCGCGCGACGGCGGCAAGTCCTGGCAGAAAATCCTGTTCAAGAACGCCGACACCGGCGCAATCGACCTTGCGTTCCAGCCGGGCGACCCGAACGTGGTCTACGCGTCGCTGTGGCAGACGCGGCGGCCGCCGTGGAACGTCTATCCGCCGTCGAACGGCCCCGGCAGCGGCGTCTACAAGTCGACCGATGGCGGCGACAGCTGGAAGCAGATTTCGGGGCACGGCTTTCCGGCCTCGGTCGGCCACGTTGGCCTGGCGTTGTCCGATGCGGCGCCGCAGCGCGTCTACGCCCTCGTCGACGGCGATGCCGGCGGCCTGTACCGCTCCGACGATGGCGGTGCGAACTGGAATCACGCGAGCGCCGATCCGCGCATCTGGCAGCGCGGCTGGTACTTCGGCCAGATCACGGTCGACCCGAAAAACCCCGACCGCATCTATGCGATGAACACGATCGTGCTGCGCTCGGACGACGGCGGCAAGACCTTCGTCCCGCTCAAGGGCGATCAGACCGGCGATGATTTCCATGCGCTGTGGATCGATCCGGCCGACACGAACCGGCAGATCCTCGGCTCGGACCAGGGCACGCAGATCACGATGAACGGCGGCGCAAGCTGGAGCTCGTGGCACAACCAGCCGACCGCGCAGATCTATCGAGTCAGCACCGACAACCGCTTTCCGTATTGGGTCTACGGCGCGCAGCAGGACTCCGGCGCGCTGAGCCTGCCGAGCCGCGGTCCGGGCTACGACGGCATCAACATGACCCAGTTCCACGAGATCTCGCCGGGCGGCGAGAGCGACAACATTGCGCCCGATCCGAACGATCACGATGTCATCTACGGCGGCCGTGTCGACAAGCTCGACCTGCGCACGCAGCAGGTGCGCCACATCGATCCGACGCTGGCCGCCGAACCGGATCTGTATCGCGCAACCTGGACCCTGCCGCTGGTTTTCTCGCGGCGCGATCCGCACATTCTGTACTTCGGCAACCAGCGCATTTTCCGCACCGCCGACGGCGGCGAGCACTGGGATGCGATCAGCCCGGACCTGACGCGCGAGAATCCCGGCGCACCCGCCACGCTCGATGCCTCCACCGTCGCCAACAACCTCGGCACCGGGCCGCGGCGCGGCGTGGTTTATTCCATCGCGCCGTCGCGTGTCGCGGACAAGGACATCTGGGCCGGCACCGACGACGGCCTGATCTGGCGTACGCGCGACGACGGCGCGCACTGGGACAACGTGACGCCCAAGGCGCTGACGCCGTGGTCGAAGGTCGGCATCATCGATGCGTCGCCGTTCGATGCCGACAGCGCGTACGCGGCGATCGACCGCCATCGGCTCGACGACTTCAAGCCCTACGTCTATCGCACGCACGACGGCGGCAAGAGCTGGACGCTGATCGCCGGCGGGATCGACGCGGGCAGCGCGGTCAATGTCGTGCGCGCCGATCCGGTGCGCCGCGGACTGCTTTATGCCGGCACCGAGAAGGGCGTGTACGTGTCGTTCGACGACGGCGATCATTGGCAGCCGCTGCAAAACGGATTGCCGATGACCTCGGTACGCGACATCGACGTGCACGGGGCCGACCTCGTCATCGCCACGCACGGCCGCGGCTTCTGGATACTCGACGATGTCGGGCCGTTGCGCCAGGCCGACGCGAAAGTCGCCGCCGCCGCTGCATGGCTGTACGCGCCGACCGACGCGGTGCGCGTGCATCGCCCCGAGTTCAGCGGCACGCCGCTGCCCAAGGACGAGCCGATGGCGGCGAATCCGCCCGACGGCGCGTACATCGACTACGCGCTCAAGGCCGCGCCGAAGTCGGCGGTGACGCTCGATATCCTCGATGGCGCCGGCGCCGTCGTGCGCCACTATTCGAGTGAGGATCAGCCGACCGCGCCCGACCTGGCAAAACTCGAAACCGCGCCGGAATGGCACAAGACGCCGATCGCGCTGTCGGCGACGCCCGGCATGCACCGCTTTGTCTGGCCGCTGCGCCAGGCGGCGCCGGCCGCACTGTCCGAAGGCGACAAGTTCGCCGATGGGGTCTGGGTGGCGCCCGGTCGCTACACGGTCGCGCTGACCGTCGACGGCCAGCGCCTCACGCAGCCGCTGACAGTCAAGCCCGATCCGCGCATCACGCTGTCCGATGACGCCTATGCGCAACAGTTCGCGCTGGCGCGGCAAATCGAAACCGAACGCGTGCGCGTGGCCGTCGCTGCGCGCGGCGTCGCCAAGCTGCTGGGAGATCTGGCGAAACAGCGCGAACAGACCCCGGCTCTCGCGCACGACATCGATGCGGCGAGCCGACAGCTGCACTCGCTGGCCGGCACGCGCGCCGCGGGCAATCCGCGCAACGCCTGGTCATTTCCGCCCGGCAGCGTGCACAGCCTGCGTTACGTCGCCGAGTCGCTCGACAAGCTCGAGCACGCGGTCGACGCGTCCGACAATGCGCCATCGCCGGATGCGCGCGCCGGCGTCACGAGGATCAAGCCGCTGACGGATTCGACGCTTGCCGCATGGACGGCATGGCAGGAAAGGGACCTGCCCGTACTCAACGCGAAGCTGAAAAGCGCCGGGCACGATCCGCTCGTGCTGAAACCGGATTGACGCATGGGACGCGGCAACAACGGTGCTGGCACAAGGCAACGCCGGATCGGCGTTGCCTTGGCAGGAGGTTCCCGTGACCGCTCGCGTCGAGCGCAGCACGTGCAGCGAGTAAAAGCTGCACGGACTCCGATCCGCGGTCGAAACGAAGGAATCTCTTCTTCGATTTCGGCGCTGCGCGCCTGCGCTCGGGCGACCGCCGTTCTGACCGGAGGCCCGCAATGAACTGGTTTCGACTGCTGCTGCCATTGATGGTCCTTGCCGGTGCCGACGTGCTGGCCGACTCGGCGCCAGCCCCGGCCAAGGCGAACGCGGTGCTGGAAACCGGCACGCTCGAGGGCGCGACCTATCGCATCGACATCCCCGCCGCGTGGAACCGCGATCTCGTCGTGTACTACCACGGTTACGCGATCACGCCGGTGCAATTGCCGGCAAGCGAACCGATCGCGCCGCAACTCGGGCAGCTGGTCGACCGGGGTTATGCGGTGATCCAGTCCGCGTATTCGCAAACCGGCTGGGCGGTCGAGCAGGGCTATGCCGACAGCGAGCGCTTGCGCCGCCATTTCGTCGAAAAGCACGGCAAGCCGCGCGCGACCTTCGCTGCCGGCATGTCGATGGGCGGCACGCTCACGGTCATGGCGCTGGAAATGGCGCCGGAGATCTATGCCGGCGGACTGTCGCTGTGCGGCGCGATCGTGCCGACCGATCGGCTGGTCGAGCACGACTTCGCGCTGCGCGCCGCGTTCGACTACTACTTCCCCGACCTGCTCGGGCCGCTCGTGCCGGTCGCGCCGGACTTTCTCCCGACCGAGGCAGTCGAACGCAAGATCGCCGCCGCACTGCAATCCAGGCCGCAGGCGGCGGCCGCGCTGCTGCGCGTCTGGGGCGTGGGTGATCTGCAGACGCTGACACCGATTCTTTCGTTCAATACCTACGAAGTCGCCGAACTGCAGCACCGCACGCACGGCAATCCGTTCGCCAACGCCGACCTGATCTACACCGGCAGCGGCGACGACTATGCGTTGAACAAGGGCGTGGCGCGCTATCGCGCCGACACACAAGCTGCCGCCTACGTGGCGCGCTGGTATACGCCGAGCGGCAAGCTGACGCGACCTCTGCTGGCGCTGCACGACACCGCCGACCCGCTCGTGCCGGCCTCGTCGGCGGCCGAGTACGCGCTGCTGACGCGCCGCAGCGGACATGCCGACGATTTCGTCCAGCAATTCGTCAACAAGCAGGGCCACTGCGTGTTCACGCCGCAGGAAATCGGGCATGCCTTCGACGAACTCGTCGACTGGGTCCGTGACGCCAAGCGCCCGTCCTCCGGGCCGCTGCCGTCAACACCATAGGTATCGGAGGAAGATCACAGGAACACCACGAAGGCACGAAGGACACGAAGAAGCACGAAGAAGCACGAAGAGAAGGCGATCAGGTCCTCATCCAATAGAGTGCGTGGTAACGCACGTTGGGTCAGGCAAGGCGTCTTGCATCGGAATCCTCGAATTTCTTCGTGGCTCTTCTTCGTGTCCTTCGTGCCTTCGTGGTTGTCTTGTGTTCTTTACCACCTGCACTTTCACCCGGGCGGAGGTCCGTCGCGCAGACGCCGCTGCGCCCAGGCAACGTCGTGCCATGCGCCGAACTTGTAGCCGATCGCGCGAAACACGCCGATCGGCTCGAAACCGACGCTGCGATGCAGCGCCACGCTGGCTTCGTTCGGCAAGGTCATGCCGGCGAAGGCCTGA
>DATNFS010000050.1:0-13440 GCA_035606275.1 Rudaea sp. | reverse complement strand
GCCCTGGAGGTCGATCCCGACAACGAAACGGCGCGTTACTGGGAGGTCAACGAACTGTCCGCGATGGGGCACACGCGCGACGCCGTGCCGCGTCTCGATGCGCTGATGGCCAACGATCCGGAAAACGCGCGCGTCATTTTCTACAAATCCTTCATGAGCTGGCGGCAGCACGACCGCGATACGCTGCTCGCGCTCGGACGCCGGCTGCAGGCGCTCGGTTCGCCGTGGGGCGACGTGGCAATGTCGACCTACTACGCCAGCACAGGAGACTGCGACAGCGGCGCCAAGCCGTTCACGACGCGCCAGCGCATATTCGGTTCGGCGATTTCAGTTTCCGATTCGGAGGTGATCTATCGTGGCATTTGCGCCGGCGGCGCGCTGCGCGAACCGGCGAAGGCGATCCTGCTCGCCCATCCGGACGATCAGTGGGTGCCCACGCTGTGGCTCGAGATGGGCGAACCGGAGCGTGCGTTCGACCTGTTCGAGCACGGCAGCGCCGGTCTTTCCGACGCATATCTCAATTGGCTGTGGCAACCCGAAGACTGGTCGCGCAAGGCGCGCCAGGACCCGGCGTTTCCGGCGTTCGCCGGGCGCATCGGCCTGGTCGACTACTGGAAGAAGTACGGCTGGCCGGATGTCTGCAAAGCGCAGCCGGAAGCAGGACCCGGCGCGTTCGTCTGCGAATGAGCCTGATCGCCGAACTCAAGCGCCGCAACGTCATTCGCATGGCGGGATTGTACCTTGTCGGCGCATGGCTGTTGACGCAGGTGGCGAGCACGGTGCTGCCGGCCTTCGACGTGCCGGGCTGGGCGCTGCGCGCCCTGATCACCGTGCTGGTGATCGGATTCGTGCCGGCGCTGGTGTTCGCCTGGGTGTTCGAGCTGACTCCCGAAGGGATCAAGCGCGACGCCGAGGTCAGGCCGGAGGAGTCGATCGCGCCGCAAACGGCGCGGCGCATGGACCGCGCCATCATCCTCGTTCTTATTTGTGCACTTGTGTACTTCGCGCTCGACAAGTTCGTGCTAGCGCCGCATCGGGAAGCGGGAGCAGAGCACCTTTCCGGAAAGCAGGCTGACGCCGCTGCCGGACGTCCGGCGCCGGAAAAGTACTCCGACCCCATTTCCGGCAAGTCGGTCGCCGTGCTGCCGTTCGTCAACATGAGCGGCGACGCGGCCAACGAATACTTCAGCGACGGCATCACCGAGGAAATCCTCAACGCGCTGGCGCAGATTCCCGACCTGAAAGTCGCCGCGCGCACATCGGCCTTCGCGTTCAAGGGCAAAGAACCGGACCTGCGCAAGGTCGGCGAAGTGCTCGATGTCGCCACCGTGCTCGAAGGCAGCGTGCAGCGCTCCGGCGACGATGTGCGCATCACCGCGCAGCTGATCGACGCACGCAGCGGCTATCACCTGTGGTCGGAGAAGTACGATCGCAAGCTGACCAGCATCTTTGCCGTCGAGGACGAGATCTCCAAGGCCATCGCCGACAAGCTGAAGCTGCAGCTGGGCGGCGCGCATGCGGACGCGGGCAACACCGGCGACGCGCAGGCGCATGAATTGTACCTGCGCGGCCTGAGCCTGCTCGCGGCGCGCGGGGCAGGCCTGCGCGATGCCGTTGCCGCGTTCGGCAAGGCGGTGGAGATCGACCCGAAGTACGCACAGGCGTGGGGAGCCCTGGCCGAAAGCGAACAACTGCTGCCGGCGTATACGGGCGGAGACGTCGGCGTCGGGATGGCGCGGGCCGAAGCCGCCGCGCAGCGCGCGCTGGATATCGAGCCCGACACGGCATCGGCGCTGGTCGCCATCGCCAACGTGCACGCATACCGCAGCGAGTGGGCGCAGGCCGGGCAGGCGTTTCGGCGCGCGCTGGCTTTGGCGCCCGGGGATGCCGAAGCGGTCAACCAGTACGCGCAATTCCTGAACACCACCGGGCAGCAGGAGGCGGCGTTGCTGCAGATCGAGCGCGCGCGCCAGCTCGATCCGCTGTCGACGATCATCGGCGTGGTCCGCACCACGATACTCATGGGCCTGCATCGCGATGCCCAGGCGGCGGCGCAGATCGAATCAAGCCTGGCCGGCAATCCCGAGTTCTACCCGGCCTGCATGATCGCGACGGTCCTGTACATCGGCCAGGAGCGTCATGCCGACGCCGAAGCACAGCTGCGCGCGGTGGCGCGGCATCTGGGCGTGGACCCCGCTGCCAAGGTCGTGCTCGTGCGCGGAATCGCCGATGCCGCCGCGCGCGCCGCCGCGTTGGACAGCCTCGATCATGCGCCTGCCAATGCCGATATCCGCGGCGACGACCTGGTCTACTCGGCCTTCCTTGCGCTGCTGGGCGAACCCAAGCGCGCCATCGACGAGCTGGAAAACTACGCGGCCCGGCACAGTGCTGCAGCCGGCGGGATGTTGTGGACCCGTCCGTTCGATCCGCTGCGCAACGATCCGCGCTTCAAGGCCGCGCTGAAGAAGATGGACCTGCCGTTCACCTCCGCGGCGAGCGCCACGCCGTGAGACAGCTCGCCAAAGCCGGTCGCCGCGACCTCGTTCGCGCCGATGCCGCTCACCGGAACGACGGCGTTATTCCTGTTCGAAGATTTTGATCACCGCATCCTCGAACGACGGATTGTCGGTGCCGATATGATCGGTCGGGAAATGAGTCTGGATCAAAACCAGGCCGGGATAGTGGCGATCCACCATGCGCCGGTAAAAAGCGGCCACCTCGGCGCCGTTGGTGGCGTCGCTGAAGTCGCGCGCGAGGTTCGACATGGCAGGGTTGTTCCTGGATCCGATGGCGGCGGAAAACTCCTGCTGGCGCACCTTGCTGGTCACGGAGCCGCGCGCAAGGATCAGCGTGGCCGGGATGCTCCGGGTTCCGATCGCGGCGGAGAAAGCCCGCTCCTGCGCAATGAAGGAGCGCAGGAAAAAAGAACCTTCTGCCGAGATATAGTCGGAGAAGTACAACTTGTCGGGTGCCTCCAGGAACAGCGACGTCACGACGAAAGCGCCGCCATACGAAATTCCCGAGAGGATCCGCCGTTTTTGATCCGTGCGGAAATGCGAGTCGATGAACGGGATCAATTCCTGCGTGATGAATTCGTGATACGCCTTTGCGCCGGGCAGCAGAAAATCCTTGTTGCGCCGCTCCGTTCCGCCGATTCCGACGAGTATCGCGTCGATGCGCCGGCGCTGCAGGATCTTCGTGAAGTTGACGAACCGCCCGTCCGGCGGAAACGCCGCGTCGCCATCGGTGGCGTAGATCACGGGGTAAGTCGCGTTGCCCGCCGCATACGAATCAGGCAGATAGATATAGAGCTTGTAGACGGCGCCCGTCTGCGCCGAATCGATGGTCGCCAGTGTCATGCTGACGGTCGTGTCTTCGCGCCCGTGGACGTCGCCTGTGCAAGCGGTGAATGCCGCGATGAGCAGGAGGCAGGCGCAGGCAATCCGAAAGGTGCTGCCGAAGCGATTTACTTGCTGGTCCATCTTGCCGATTCCTTTTTCAGCGAACGAGCCGACCATGGCGCGCCGGCGCGCCGGCCAGGGGGCTCTTGGCCTTGGGTCGCGCTTCGCGGTCACTGCAGATCTCTTTCTACGTCGCGGGTCCGCAGACTACATCTGGTGTTTCAGCGCAGGTGGCGGCGCGAGTGAACCATCCGACCAGCGGCCTACGGGAACGAACAGAACCGTGGGCTCGATGTCGCTGCCGTCCTTGCCCACTATCGGCGAGCCGTCCAGGCCTGCAGCCCAGTCCGGCGCCTGACCGTGCGGAACGAAGAACATCACGTGCGGAAGCCAGGGGCCGGCCTCTTTATCGCTCACGTAGCCGTTCTTCGACAGCATGAAGGAAAGCGCACCGGGCTCCGGCGGACCGAATTCGTGATCGGCCATGGCAGCGCGGGCTTTTGCCTTCATCTCCTGTTTGCCGACACCTGCCAGCACCCACTCGGTGCGCTTGAGAAATTGCGGCAGCACCGAGCGGGCCGCTGCGGGGTTTGCACAGTTCGGTCCGCGAATTCCCGGGTTCCAGAACTGCGGATCGTCGAAGGCCGCATCCCAGGAACGCTCGACGAAGCAGACAAAACCGTTCCTGCCCTCGACCGCAGTCTCGTATCCCCGGTCGCCGAGCACCAGCACTTTTGCCTCGCCGGAAATCGACGGCGGCGCTGCGCTTCGCGCCAACGCAATCTCGTCGTCCCGGGCGGAAATGCGGTACTGTGCGATCGGCGCCATGGCCGGGTACGCAGCACTTTTCCGCTCCTGCGCCTGCGCCGCAAATGCCAGCAACAAGGGCAGCGTACAGAACAGAAGATCGGGCGTTTTCATGTTCGGCTCCCCTGGGAGACTGCTGGCTCACGCTTTCGGACGTGTTTCGGCGGTCGAGCGTCGCGCCTTCGGTGCCGATACTTGAGGCAATCATGTGTCAATTCATGCGGTGGATCGGAAGAGTCCCGGGGCGGGCCGCGGTTTTCCCGGCGGCGATGGCGCTGGCTTTCGCCGCGCACGCCGGCCACGCCGATACTCCAGATGCGGCCGGGAAAGCAGACGCGATCTTTCTGAAGTGGAACAAGCCGGATGTGCCGGGCTGCGCCCTGGGCATCGAGCATCCCGGCGCAGCGCCATTTTTTCGCGCCTATGGCAGCGCCGATCTGGAACATGGCGTGCCGATCGGTCGCGATAGCGTGTTCGAAGCCGGGTCGGTATCCAAGCAGTTCACCGCGGCCTCGGTGTTGATCCTGATCGAGCGGGGAAAGCTGGCATTCGACGACGACGTGCGCAAATACATTCCCGAGCTGCCCGACTACGGAGCCGCCATCACGATCGCGCAGCTGCTCGGCCATACCAGTGGTCTGCGCGACTGGGAAGGAGTCGCGGACATCGCGGGGCGACCGGTTACCACGCACGTCTATTCCACCAGGGATGTGCTGGAGCTGACGGCACGCCAGAAGAGCCTCAATTATCGGCCCGGTACAGAGTTTTCCTATACCAATACCGGATACATTCTTCTGGCGACCATCGTTGAACGGGTCAGTGGCGAGCCGCTTGCCCGGTTCAGCAGCCGGAACCTGTTCGAACCGCTGGAGATGACCCGCACGCAGTGGCGCGACGACTTTCGCCGCGTGGTCAAGGGACGCGCGGTGGCCTATGACGCCGATCCGGGCGGCTATCACCAGCTGATGCCGTTCGAAAACGTCGTCGGCGCCGGCGGCCTGCTGACGACCGTTGGCGATCTTCTGAAGTGGAACGCCGCGCTGGACGCCGGTGCACTCGGAGAATTCGTCACGACGCAGTTGCAGCGCAAGTCCACGTTGCTCGATGGACGCACGACTTCCTATGCCCGCGGCCTCTATCTGGGCGACTATCACGGTGTTCGCAAGATCTGGCACACGGGCGAAACAGCCGGCTATGAGGCATTTCTCGCCCGCTATCCCGACCAGCGCGTCTCGATCGCCCTGCTTTGCAACACCGGGCAGGAGGCAAACATCGATGCGCTGGGCGACAAGGTCGCGGACCTTTTCCTGCCTGCGCCCGACGCATCGCCGCCCGCCGACCCGGTTCCGGCCGGTCTCAAGTTGGGCGCCGGGCAACTGGCGCCGTTTGCGGGGCTGTATTTTGATCCGCGATTCGTCGTGCAAATGCAGTTGGCGGTAGAGGACGGCCAGTTGCGGCGTGTTTCGGACGGGATGGCGTTGACACCGATTGCACCGGGGGAATTCAGAACGACCATTTCGACGATCCGCTTCAGCGGGAACGATCGTTTCGTGCGCGAATTCGATGACGGGAGACGCTGGGAATTCCGGCGCGTGCGAGCGTGGCATCCGGCAAGTGCGCAGTTGCCGGAATTCGCCGGCCGATATCGCAGCGACGAAGCACAGGCGACCTACGACGTGAATGTCGTGGACGGACGCCTGGTCATCGCCCTGGACGATCGCCGTTGGGATACCGCGAACCTCGTTCCGGTTGCGGCAGACATGTTTACCAGGCCGCATCACGCATACCGCTTCATTCGCAATGCAAAAGGCCGCGTGTCCAGCCTGGAGATCAGCGATGGCTGGGAGCATGTATATGCCTTGGTCTTTCAGCGCGTTGCAGACGCGCCGCAATTGCAGCCGGCGCCCATGGGGAATTGATCCTGTCGCCCGCAGGGTGCCGCGACGCAGGCTGCCTCGCGTACACTATCGCCGGTAATGGGGGGCGGGCATGTCGCTGATACAGGAGCTCAGGCGCCGCAACGTCATTCGCGCTGCAGGCTTGTACCTGGTGGGTGCGTGGCTGGTCACGCAGGTCGCCGGCACGGTGCTGCCGATGTTCGGCGCGCCGGACTGGCTGCCGCGCAGCGTCGTGATCCTGCTGGCGATCGGCTTCGTGCCGGCGCTGATCTTCGCCTGGGTGTTCGAGCTGACGCCCGAGGGCCTCAAGCGCGACGCCGAGGTCAAACCGGAGGAGTCGATCGCACCGCAGACCGGGCGGCGTATCGACCGCATGATCATCGCCGTGCTGGTGCTGGCGCTCGCGTATTTCGCACTCGACAAGTTCGTGCTCGGACCGCGGCGCGCGGCTGACCTGGCCGTCGCGCCAGCATCGACGGGTGGCACGGCGGCGACGTCAAACCCGGCATCTGCAGCAACGCCCGACGAGCACTCGATCGCCGTGCTGCCGTTCGTCAACATGAGTGCCGACCCGGCGCAGGAATATTTTTCCGAAGGCATCGCCGAGGAATTGCTCAATCAGCTGGCGCAGTCGCCCGACCTGCATGTCGCGGCGCGCACATCGGCATTCCAGTTCAAGGGCAAGAATCTCGACATCGCCGACATCGCGCGCCAGCTGCGCGTGGCGAACGTGCTCGAGGGAAGCGTGCGCAGGGAGGGTGCGCGCATCCGCGTTACCGCGCAGCTGATCGCGGCGGCGAGCGGTTTCCACCTATGGTCGCAGACGTTCGAGCGCGACGCGGCCGACGTATTCAAGGTGCAGGACGAAATCGCCGGTGCGATCGCAAATCAGCTCGAGGCGAGGCTTGGCGCGCACGCGACTCACGCCTCGGCCGAGCGAAGCATCGATCCGGCCGCGTACGACGACTACCTGCAAGGACGTCGCCACGTGGCGCTGCGCGTCGCCGACAATCTGCACGAGGCGGCCGAGGCGTTCACGCGGACGATCGCGCGCGCGCCGGACTATGCGCCTGCCTACTCGGGCCGGGCGTTCGCGTTCGCGATCCAGCTCGGCTGGAAGCCGTGGCAGACGCCGGACGAAGCACAGGCCGCGGCGAACGCGGACATCGCGCAGGCGTTGCGGCTCGATCCCGACTCGGCCGAGGCGTACATGGTGCGTGCGGTCACGCTCAGCTGGCGGCTGCATTGCAACGCGGCGCTAGCCGACTATGAGCACGCATTGAAGCTCGCGCCGGGCAACGTCGACGTGATGAACTTCGCCGGCGATTTCCTGCAGACCATCGGCGCCCTGCGCCGGGCCGAGTCGCTCAAGCGCCAGGCGATGGCGCTCGATCCGCTCGCCTGGGTGCACCCGATGAACCTCGACCAGATCCTCGACGGCCAGGGACGCTACGCGGAGGCGGTCGCAATGGGCGAGCGCGCGCTGGCATTGGGCGGCACCGAATTCGCGGTCGAGCAGTTGTTCTACTCGCAGTTGCACGCGGGAGACCGCGACGGAGCGCGGGCGGGTTTGGTGAAGGTCTGCGCCGGCTACGGCGAGGACAATCCGAGCTGCCGCCTCGATCGCGCCTTGCTGCTGGCGGTGTCCGGGGGAAAGGATGATGCCCGCTCGGTCGCTGCGTCGGCGGCCGAACAACCGGCGCCGGAATGGGGCGGCGTCGCGCCGCACGTGCTGGCCGCTGCCGTGTTTGCGCGGGGTCTGGATGACTACGCCACGGCGGCGGTGCACGTCAGAGGCTCGTTTGGCGTGGTCGCCTGGTACCCGACGTTGGCGCTGCTGTGGGCTCAGGGCGGCGCGAAGCTGCCCGAGGAAATGAGTCGGGATCCGCAATGGCTCGCCGCCTGGAACGATCCGCGCGCCGCCGAACTGATGGCGCTGTATCGCGCGAACATCGCCGCATTCCGTCGTGGAGAATAAACAGGCCTTGTCGCCGACCGGGGCTCCGCTATGTCATGTGCCGGAGGCCTGCATGACCGGACAGCGGCTCGGCAGCGGATCGACCGGTGCGGTCGCGGGTCCGCGACGGCGGCCGCACGGACGCGCGCGCGGCGTGCCGAATCGTCTATGATGCCGGCGCGCTGTTGCCTCGGGCGACGGCGTCGGTGAAACAAGGGGCTCGCATGCGATCGTTCCTGCGCGAACTGCAGCGCCGCAATGTATACAAGGTCGGAGCGATGTACGCCGTCGGCGGCTGGCTGGTCGTGCAGGTGGCGACGCAGGTGCTGCCGCTGTTCGACGTGTCCGCACTCGCGCTGCGACTCATCGTGCTGGCGATCGTCGCCGGATTCCCGATCGCGCTGGTCGTCGCCTGGGTTTACGAAGTCACTCCGCAGGGCATCGTGCGGACCGCGGAGGTCGCGCCGGAACAGTCGATCGCGCGGCACACCGGCCAGAAGCTCAATTACGTGATCATCGGCGTGCTCGTGCTCGCGGTGGCCTTCCTGCTGGTGCAGCGTTACGTGTTGCCGCGCAAGGGCGCGGACGCCGGCGCGTCGATACCGGACAAGTCCGTGGCGGTGCTGCCGTTCGAGAACCTGTCGGATGAAAAATCCAGCGCCTATTTCGCGTCCGGCATCCAGGACGAGATCCTCACGCGCCTGGCCAAGATCGGCGCGCTGAAGGTCATCTCGCGCACTTCGACGCAGCACTACGCCAGCAGCCCGGCCAACCTGCCGGAGATCGCGCGCCAGCTCGGCGTGGCCAACATCCTGGAAGGCAGCGTGCAGAAGGCCGGCGATGCCGTGCACATCAACGTGCAGTTGATCCGCGCCGCCACCGACGACCATCTCTGGGCCGAAGTCTACAACCGCAAGCTTGACGACATCTTCGGTGTCGAGGCCGAAGTCGCCGGCGCGATCGCCGACACGCTCAATGCCAAGCTCAGCGGCGCCGAAAAGGCGGCGGTCGAAAAGCGGCCGACCGAAAACCCTGCCGCCTACGACGCCTATCTGCGTGCACTCGCGCTGAGCACTGCCGGTTACGATTTTGCAACGACGCGCAAGGTCAGCGCGGCATTCGCCGAAGCCGTCCGGCTCGATCCGGATTTCGCGCTGGCCTGGGCGCAACTGGCGATGAACAACGGCTACCTGTATTTCAACAACGTCGATACCGACACGATCACGGCCGAGTCGCTGAAGCTCGCAACCGACAATGCCGTCCGGCTGCAGCCGCAGCTGAGTGAATCGCAGCTGGCCAGGGGCAGCTACCTGTACCGTGTGCAGCGCGATTTCCCCGGTGCCCAGAAGGCAATCGAAGCGGCACTGGAACACGCGCCGAACAACCCTCAGATCCTGCAATTTCTCGCACTGGTCGAACGCCGCCAGGGCCATTGGGAACAGGCACTGGCGCATTTTCTGCAGGCCGCCGTGCTCGATCCGCGCAATGCCGGCCTGCTGACGACGATCGGTGGCGAGACGCTGCTCAATATGCGGCGCTTCGCCGAGGCACACGAATGGCTGAATCGCGCGCTCGCGCTGGTGCCCAATGACGCGCTCGCGCTGACGTACGAGGTCAGCGCATTCCAGAGCGAGGGCCGTCTCGACGAGGCGGCGCGGGTGCTCGCCGCGGTGCCTTCGGCCGGTATCGATCCGGGCTTGGCGAGCTACCGTGCCGTTCAGCGAATGCTCGAGCGCAACTCCCGGCTGGCCATCGCCGAACTCGAACCGCTGCTGGCGCAACCCGACGAGTCGCTCAACGGGTTTCGACCGTTGCTGACCCTGAACCTGGGTCAGGCCCAACGCCTCGGCGGCGACGCCGACGGTGCGAAAGCCACGATGAAGCGACTGATCGCGCGCATCGAGCCGGATGCAAGACGGGTCGATGACACGCAGATTCCGGTGACCCTGGCCCAGGCCTACGCGGACCTGGGGGACGGACAGAAGGCCGTCGCACAGGGGCAGCTCGCGCTGCAGCTTTTCGCCAGCGACGCCAATATGCGGCCGACTGCCCAATACGGCCTGGCCGAGGCCCTGATGGTGGCCGGCGACAAGAACGCGGCAATCGCGGAACTCGAATCGATTCTCAAGGCTCCCAGCAACGTGACTGCGGCCTTGCTGCGCCTCGATCCGATGTGGGATCCGTTGCGTGCCGATCCGCGTTTCCAGGCCCTGACGAAGTAGGCAGCGACTGCACGGCGCAGGGAACGATCTTCCTGTGCAGCGTTTGCGCGACCTCCACGCGCGCGGTCGCGTACACTGTGCGCAGGGGTATCCAATGAGCCTGATCGCGGAACTCAAGCGGCGCAAGGTCTTCAAGGTCGGCGCTGCCTACCTGGTGGTGGCGTGGCTTGCGGTGCAGGCTGCCTCGATCGGTTTCCCGGCGTTCGACGCGCCACCCTGGGTACTGCGCGTATTCATCCTGGTTGCGCTGCTCGGATTTCCGGTTGCACTGGTCCTGGCCTGGTCATTCGACCTGACCGCGGAAGGCGTCAAGGTCGACGGGTCGGCGCAGGGCGGCAAGCGCATGCTCGCGATCGCCGCGGCCCTCGTGCTGCTGGCCCTGGGCTGGTATTTCACCGGACAGCCGGCATTTCGGCGCGGCGACTTTGCGCCCGCGCCGGCCAACGCGGCGCAGATTTCACAAAAATCGATCGCGGTGCTGCCGTTCGAGAACCTGAGCCACGATCCGGACAATGCCTATTTCGCGCAGGGCATCCAGGACGAAATTCTTACGCGGTTGGCGAAGATCGGCGACCTGAAGGTCATCTCGCGCACGTCGACGGAAAAATACAAGAGCGCGCCGGACAACCTGCGCCAGATCGCCGCGCAGCTCGGCGTTGCCAACATCCTCGAAGGCAGCGTGCAGAAGGCCAACGATCAGGTGCGCGTCAACGTGCAGCTGATCAACGCGCTGACCGACGCCCACCTGTGGGCCGACATCTACGACCGCAAGCTGACCGACATCTTTGCCGTCGAGAGCGATGTCGCCACGAACATCGCCGGCAGATTGCAGGCCAAGCTCACCGGTTCGGAACAGCGCGCGGTGTCCGCGCGCCCGACCGACAACCCGGAAGCCTATCAACTCTATCTGCGCGGACGCTTTTTCTGGAGCAAACGCACCGGTGATGATCTGCAGAAGTCGATCGGCTACTTCGAGCAGGCAATCGCCAGGGATCCGAACTACGCGCTGGCTTACGCTGCGCTGGCACAGGCTCAATTGCTGATGCCGGGTTATAATGGCGGCTCGCCGAAGGAGTGGTTTCCGCAAGCCGAGGCGGCAGCGAAGAAGGCGTTGCTGCTCGACGAGACTTCGTCGGACGCGCACGCGGCGCTCGGCATGGTCAAGCAGCTGTACGATTTCGATTCACCGGGCGCGATCGCCGAGTTCGAGCGCGCCATCGCGCTGAACCCGAACGATGGCGACGCACATCACTGGTTCGCCAACCATGCGCTGGCTGCGACCGGAAAGATCGACCGCGAGATCGCGGAAATGAAGCGCGCGCTCGAGCTCGATCCGCTGGCGCTGATCTTCAATGCCAATCTGGGGCAAGCCTACATCTATGCGCGCCGCTACGACGACGCGATCGCGCAATTGCGCAAGACCGTCGAAATGGACAACGGATTCTATTTCGGCCACATAATGCTCGGCCAGGCGCTCGAACTCGGCGGTCATCCGGCCGATGCGATGATCGAGTACCGGAAGGCGCTCGCCCAGAACGACGATCCTTTCGCGAAAGCATTGCTGGGCCATGCTCTGGCGGTTGCCGGCCAGGGCGATGAGGCTCGGCAGCTCTTCGGGCAGCTGCGCAAGGCAAGGGACCAGCGCTACGTCGAAGCGTACGGTCTGGCCATCGTCGAACTGGGGCTGGGCGACCGCATCAGTGCGCTGGACTGGCTCGAACGCGGTTTCGAGGATCGCGACGGATTCGACATGGCCGTGATCCGCATCGACCCGTACCTGGACCCGCTGCATGGCGAGCCGCGCTTCGATGCGCTGGCCGAGAAGATCCTGCCGGCCCGGTATTTCGCGCCCGACAAGGCCGGCAAATGAACGCTGTCATTGTTGTGGCGATGCCAAGGCGTCTGTGCCGGGCAGGCGCTGCTCGAACGATGGTGCTGGAAATGCCGTTGGCATTCACGGCCGGTCGGTTGTTGCTTCAATGCTGAGGAACGCGCCGCGAGACTGTGGCATGCTCCCGGTATTGCATTGCTACGGTACCCGCCTCACTTCAGGGGTCTGAATGTCGCTGTTCGACGAACTCAAGCGCCGCAAGGTCTTCCGGGTCGGCGTCGCCTACCTGGTGGTCGGCTGGCTGCTGATCCAGGTCGCCTCCACCGTCGCACCGCAGCTCAACCTGCCGGAGTGGGCGCCGCGGCTGATCACGTTCGTCATCATGCTCGGTTTCCCGATCGCGCTGGTGCTGGCGTGGGTGTTCGACGTGACGCCGGCGGGCATCAAGGTTGACGGCGCAGCGGCCGGCAGCAAGCGCGTGATCGCTGCGGCGGTCGTGCTGGCGGCGCTGGCGGCGGGCTGGTACTGGAAGACGCGTCCGCTTCCGGCCGCCGGCGAAGCGGGCACCGATGCCCATTCGATCGCCGTGCTGCCGTTCGTCAACATGTCGGAGGACAAGAGCAACGAGTACTTCTCCGACGGCATCAGCGAGGAAATCCTCAACGTGCTGGCGCGCATGTCCGGGCTGCACGTCGCGGCGCGCACCTCGTCGTTCTCGTTCCGCAAGCAGGAGCAGGAAATACCGACCATCGCGCGCGAGCTGAAGGTGCGCATGGTGCTCGAGGGCAGCGTGCGCAAGCAGGGCGACAGGGTGCGCGTGACGGCGCAGCTGATCGATGCCAGCGACGGCTATCACGTCTGGTCGCAAACCTATGATCGCGAGTTGAAGGACATCTTCGCGATCCAGGACGAAATCGCCGGCGCGATCGCGCAGGAGCTGAAGGTCAAGCTCGATGCGCCGTCTGCAGGCGGTGCGCCGGTTGCGGAAACCACCGATCTTGCGGCTTACCAGCTCTACCTCAAGGCGATGGGGCTATGGACCGCGCGCGGCGAGCAGAACATGCTGCAGGCCGAAGCGCTGTTTCGCGCGGCGCTCGCGCGCGATCCCAACTATGCAAAAGCCTGGGCGGGGCTGGCTCTGACCTATGCGATCCTGCCGGAGTGGAGCAGCAGGCCGCTGACCGAAACCCGGCCGGCCGGCCGCGATGCCGCCGAGCACGCGCTGGCGCTCGATCGCGATCTGCCGGAGCCGTATTCGGCGCTGGGTTACATCGCCTCCACCGAGTTCCGCTTCGCGACGGCGCGCGCGATGTTCCAGCGTTCG
>DATNFS010000049.1:0-13253 GCA_035606275.1 Rudaea sp. | reverse complement strand
GGTCAGTCATCCACGGAGCCGGGTGCAACGGCCCTGGCACGTACGCTTTCCACTGACCCGCCTGCGGTGCAGAGCCCGGCACGTTGCTCAGGGAGAACACGACCGGAACAATGACGTTCGTCTCGATCCTCCGGCCGTTGAACGTCTCCGACAAATCGTAGGTCCACGAACGCGCCGCCGTAACGCTGGCTTCCTCGAACAGCTTGCGCCAATGGTCGGCCTCGTTCTGCGAGTTCGCCCGGGCGTCGAGACTGGTCTGATATGGCTGTACGTCCGTCACCTTGCCATTTTCGTCGAGCCGCATCGCCAGCAGGACCTTGGCGCCCAGATGGGCCCGCACCGCCAGCTCAGGGTAATGTGGATGCCGCGTGTGGTCGTGCTGGCGGGGCGCTCCGAATATGACGTTGACGATCCTGATCCGGTAGTTGTCCCTGCCGTCGGCCGGCTCGGCCTTCAGCGCAAGGTGCATCGCGGTCTTTGCGACTACAGGCGTTCCATCGATGAGCACCGGCTCGAAGCGCCAGCCGCGCACGTCCCTGTCCACCAGCTGCGCAATCGTCGACGGCAACTGGCTGTGCAGGCGATAGTCGCTGACAGAACCATCGATGGCGACCTGGATTTCGCCGTCCGCGTTCATTTCCAGGGTCGCGGCGCTATTCGCGGCGGCCCACGCCGGAAGCGTGCACGAAAGCAGCATTGCGGCCAGCATCAGGGGCGTGGCGTGCCTGTGCATTGGACCTCCTTGTCACCGTCAGGGAAGAACGATGTTGATCGTCGCACGCGGCTCGGGGCAGGTACAAGGCTGGCTGGAGGCGTTTGCCGGCATTTACCTCAACGGGTTGCGTCGCTGGCCCGCGCCCTTTATCATGCGCGGCTCGCCCGACTGCTTTCCGCGCTGCGCTTGCAAGTTGTTGCGCAGCCAGCAGTTTGGCCGGATCGGGGTGTAGCTCAGCCTGGTAGAGCGCTACTTTCGGGAGGTAGAAGTCGGAGGTTCGAATCCTCTCACCCCGACCATGTTCTGGTCACGGAAACCGGCCTCGCGCCGGTTTTTTCGTTCTTGCGTCGGCGTTTCAGAACGCACGCAGTTCCAGGCGCACGATGTCGGGATTGCTGCCGACCTTCCTGACCGCCGCGAGCAGGCGCTCGGACGACACGTTGAAGTGCCTGCACCAATACCCGATCGCCGCCGGCTCGCGCGTGCTGATCGTGAACGGTGTGCTGTTGCGGGCCGCCTGAAGCGTGGCCGCAAGGGACGTGCGGCCTGCCGGATTCGAATCGAGAACCGTTGCCACGTACGCTCTCCGCCATCGATTGCCGGAATGAATGGCAACGAACATGCCACGGCGATTCAGGCCGCAGTCGCATCAGGCCGCGATGGGGCGGCGTCGGACCTTGCAAATCGCCGATTCCGGGCGGCGGCAGACCTGCAAAATGCAAGGCAGCCGGGCGCCCGCGCCGCGCGGCCGGCACGTGCGGCCGGCGGCGCGGCGTATCGATCGACGTCTACGGATAACGGTTCAACACGCCGGAGCGCAGGTTCGGCGCGCCGTCCGCACCGGGATAGGAGGCCTGGAAGCTCAGCTTGCGCGCAGCATTCTGGCGCAACGTGAACTTGCCCTTCGCCAGGCGCTCGCAAGCTTCACTGCCGTTGGCACCCTTGAAGGACAGCGTGACGGCACCGTCCGCCTCGGCGCTGTAGCTGCCGTCGCGCAGGCTGCACACCGTGCGTCCCTCGATGCGCAGGCTCGAATTGGCCGCATCCGGCGCACCGAGCGAAAGCGTGGTCTTTTCTCCACCCCTGCCGCCCTCGATGCCCGAGTTGCCTACCCATTGGCCGCTCAGTTCCGCGGCAGCCTCCGCTGCAGCCGATGCGGCTGCGGCGCCGGCGACGACGACAAACAGGGCAAGTGAAACAGACCTAACGCAATTGTCAAAATTCTGCATACAGCCTCCGATTCGAAATGGGAACCTCTGCAGCGGTTGTCTGGAAAGACGCCCGCCGGCGAGAACCAAGTTGAAAGCAGCATGCTGTCGACATCCTGGCACGACCTTTCCGCGTCACGCATGTGCAGAAAGTCGGATGTATACGATGCACAAAGGTGGAAAACAGTTGCAGCCGAAAGATCGTGCGTTACTTCCGGCACGGACCAAAAAAAACGCCCGGCAAGCCGGGCGTTTTCTGGTGCGCGGTCGCGACGTGTCAGCCGCCGCATTCCTTGCCATGCGCTGCATGGTTGCCGGCTGCCTTGGCCGCAGCTTCGGTCATGTACGAGCCTTCCTTGGTCTTGCCATACCACTCGTCGCCCTGGCAGTGATAGACCTTGGAACTCGAATTGACCCAGACCTGACCGGCGCCGCCACCCGCTTTCTGCGGAATCTGCGATGCCGGAGTCGGCGTGCTGGCGGCGGTCGGCGGCTTCTTGGTCGGCGCAGGCATTGGAGCCGGCGCAGGTGCCGCAGCCGGCGTTGCCGCCGGAGCCGCTGCGGCCGCCGTGTCGGCAGCCTTGGCCTTTTTCGATTTCTTGCTCTTGGTCGAATCGCTCGCCGCAGCTGCGCCGCTCGTGCTGCTGGCAGTCTTGTCGAGCCATTCCTTCACACCCTGATGACCCTTGCATGCCCCTTTGTGCGAGGTGCCGGTAAAGTAGGTTCCGTCTTTGCATTGCGCGATCGCGCCTGCCGGCGCCTCCGCGTAAGCGCTTGCGCCGAACAGGGCGCCGACACCGAATGCAACCGCTACGAACAACGCTTTCATTGCCGCCTCCAGGATGGGTTTGTCGGTAATCGATCATGCGCGCGACGCGTTCGCCACGCTATGCAAAGCATGACAGAGCGCCAACCCCTGTCAATGCATCGAACAGCGCCCGAAAGGCATCCGTTCAGCTAGTGCGTCGACATGTCAGCCGCCGCTGATGGCTGCGGTTTGCCAGCCGTATCGATCGAGCACGAAAAGGCCCGGTTGCGGGCGCGCCAGCTTGATCCAGCATGCCGCGGCGCTACCGATTGTCAGGTTGATGTCAGTTTCGCCGGCGGACCGAACCACCAGCGCCGGTCCTGCGCTGCCTTGAGCGACGGTATCGACCATGTCGGCGCGACCGCCGACGGTCGGCATGAGCCGCCAACGCCGGGTTTCGCCGTGCGCATACTGGACAACACCGAACAGCGCCTGCCCACGCAGACCTCGTCCCCAGCGCGCGTGATCGATGCGCACCTGCATCGTGCCATCCGCGCGAACCGTCGCCTGCAGCGGATGCTGCGGGTCGGACGCGCCGCGTGTGGCGACCGACCGGAATGGCTCGATCGCCTGCGCGTAGGCCACAAAGCGGCGCCGGCTGAGGCGCATCTGTGTTGCATGGCTCATGATCGCGTCGCGCTTGGTCTCGCGCTGGCTTTCGCTGAGCTTCAACACGACGCGATCGGCCGCCGACGCCTCGCCGTGCACACCGAAGGTGTACA
Source organism: Rudaea sp. (assembly GCA_035606275.1). GTDB lineage: Bacteria > Pseudomonadota > Gammaproteobacteria > Xanthomonadales > Rhodanobacteraceae > Rudaea. The sequence goes on along the minus strand of DATNFS010000049.1, from coordinate 9,800 downwards.
GCTGCGGTACCGGGCCCGGCCGGCCGTGCAGCGCCAGCCGCAGCAATACATGCAGCGCGCTGTGATCGGGGTGCCGGTCAGCCAGCGCCGGCAGGAACAGGCGCGTCGGACGAAACTCGTCGAGTTGCCCGGCCAGCGCAGCTTCGAGGGCGCCATCGGCGCGCATCAGCAAATCGGTCAACCGCAGATCGGGAAAACCGAAGCAACGCACGTCCTGCGCCTCCAGCCCCAGCACGCGCAGAGCGGCGATCGCTTCGGCGCGCCGGGTCTCGCCCCAGCGCGCGCGCTCGCTCGCTCCGATGCGCCAGCGCTTCTCGATCCAGCGTTGCGGCCAGGGGTTGTTGTCGCCGTCAGTCATGACCAAGACGCGGCATGCCGCACCGGCCGCGTGCGCGACCTGCAGCACGCCGCCGGTGGCGATCGCCTCGTCATCCGGGTGCGGCGCGATCACCAGCACGCGGTCCTGCGGCGTAAAGCGTTGCAGCTCGCTCAAGCGCGTCTGCGGCGCGGCGCGCCGGCGGATTCGGGATTCATGCCCCCAGCGTACACAAAATCGCCCGTCGATGTGCGGTGGATCGGCAACTCAAGCGGCGGACTGCGGGTGGCGGACCTGGCCGCTGCCACGGATCACGTAGCGCTCGATCGTGAGCGCGTCGGCACCCATCGGGCCGTAGGCGTGCAGGCGCGTCGTCGAAATGCCGATCTCGGCTCCGAGCCCGAGCTCGCCGCCATCGGAAAACCGCGACGATGCGTTGACCATGACGACCGCCGAACGCAGCGCGCCGATGAAGCGTGCGGCGGCTGCTTCGTCGCGCGTGGCGATCACCTCGGTGTGGTCCGACCCGAAACGGCGGATGTGCGCGATGGCCGCATCGATGTCGTCGACCACGCGCACGGCGATGATCAGGTCGAGGAACTCGGCGGCGTAGTCGTCGTCGCCGGCGGCAATCATGTCGGCGACGATCGCCCTGCTGCGCGCGCAACCGCGCAGTTCGACGCCGCGCACGCGCAGCGCCGCCGCGGCACGCGGCAGGAACTGCGCGGCGACATCGGCATGCACCAGCAGCGTTTCGAGCGCGTTGCATACCGCCGGTCGCGTGGTCTTGCCGTCGATCAGCAGGTGCAGCGCGACGTCGGGATCGGCCGCGCGATCGACGTACAGATGACAAACGCCACGATAGTGCTTGATCACGGGCACGCGCGCGTGCTCGGCGACAAAACGGATCAGGCCCTCGCCGCCGCGCGGAATCGCCAGGTCGACCAGGTCGTGCAGCTGCAGCAGCTGCATCATCGTCTCGCGGCCGAGGTCTTCGACCAAAGTGATCGCGGCAACCGGCAACCCGTGCACCTGCAGCGCCTCGCGCAGCGCCAGCGCGATCGCGCGGTTGCTCTGCAGCGCCTCGGATCCGCCACGCAACAGGACCGAGTTGCCGGCATGGAAGCACAACGCGGCCGCGTCGGCGGTCACGTTCGGCCGTGCTTCGTAGATCATCGCGATTAGGCCGAGCGGAATGCGCGCGCGCTCGATCCGGATGCCGTTCGGACGCGTTTCGCGCTGCGTGACCCGACCGACCGGATCGGGTTGCGACGCGATGGCACGAATGCCGGCTGCGACGCCGGCCAGACGCGACGAATCAAGGCGCAGGCGATCGATCAGCGCCGCAGCCTGTCCGCTGGAGCGCGCAGCTTCGACGTCGAGCGCGTTGGCCGCGAGAATTTCCTGCGAGCGCTGTTCGATCCGTCCGGCCATCGCGGCGAGCACATCGGCCTTTACCGCCGTCGGCAAACCGGCAATCACGATGCCGGCATCGCGGCAGGCGGCGGCAAGGTCGTGGATCGGGACGAACGGCGTCGCGCCTGCGTTCATGCAATCGTCTCCATCCAGACCAGATCGTCGCGGTGCACGATCGTATCGCCATAGCTGAAGCCGAGCAGGCTCTCGATGTCCTTCGTGTGGCGACCGGCCAGGCGCCTTACCTCGCCGGCGTTGTACTGGGCCAGGCCGCGCGCAACCGCCTTCGCCGCGGCCGTATCGCCGCAGGCGATATCGACGATGTCGCCGCGCGCAAACTCGCCATCGACGCCGACGATGCCGCCGGGCAGCAACGACTTGCCGCCGCGCAGCGCCTGGGCCGCGCCGCTGTCGACACGAATCGTCGCGGCGGCACCCGGCGCATGGCGCAACCAGTACTTGCGCGCCGCAAGCCGCGTCAGCGGCGCGGCGAAATGCGTACCGCGGTACGACCCCGCTGCAAGCAACGCCACCGCATGCGTGTCGCTGCCGTTGAACAGCACCGTGGCGATGCCCGCGCTGGCCGCCTTCTGCGCCGCTTCGAGCTTGGTGCGCATGCCGCCGGTGCCGTGTGCACTGCCCGCCTCGCCCGCCATCGCCAGCACGGCGGGCGTGATCAGGGCAACCGACTCGACCGGAGCCGCGCCGGCGTCGTGCAGCGGATGCGCGCTGAACAGTCCGTCGACGTCGCTCGCGATCAGCAGCAGGTCGGCGTCGATCAGCGCGGCGACGGTTGCGGCCAGATTGTCGTTGTCGCCGAGCTTGAGTTCCTCGACCGCGACCGTGTCATTCTCGTTGATCACCGGCACGCTGCCCAGGCGCAGCAGTTCGACCAGCGTGTTGCGCGCGTTCAGGTAACGGCGGCGATTGCGCAGGTCGTCGTGCGCCAGCAGCACCTGCGCCACCGGCGCGGCCATCAGACCCTGCCACAGCGCGATCATTCGCGTCTGCCCGAGCGCGGCAAGCGCCTGGCGTCGTACCAGCCCGCCCTTGCGCGCGCCTTCGGGCACGCGCGTGCGTCCTGCCGCGACGGCGCCCGACGAGACCAATACGACTTCGCGGCCCGCAGCGCGTGCCGCGCCGATGAACATTGCCAGCGCCTTCGCGTGGCGGTCGCTCGGCTCTCCGGCCGCGTCGGTCAGCAGGCTGCTGCCTACCTTGAGCACCGCGCGCTTCCACGGCGGCAGCGGCCGCTCGTGGAACCCGCTCGATGCAATGTCGCTCACGTCCCGGTTATCCCGTCAAGCCGATCAACAGCGATTACATGAGGGATACGAAGACGAACAATCAGGGTCTCCCCTTCGTGTTTCCCGTGATGCTTCGTGCCGCTTCGTGTTTCTTCGTACTTCTTCATGCTTCTACATGCTTCTTCGTGTTCCTTCCTGCCCTTCGTGTCCTTCCTGCCCTTCGTGTCCTTCGTGTTCTTCGTGATTCATTCGTTCCGCCCTTCCTGAAACGCCCCGAGGCGCGCGCGCAGTTCGTCGAGGCGCAGGTCGGCGGCGCCACCGGGCGATACCCGCGCGGCGAGGCTGGCTGCCGGAGTCCGGCTGCCGCCGGCGCCACCCTCCGCCGCCTGCCGGTACGCGTCGCGGAACGGCATGCCGGCGGCGGCCGCCTCGATTGCGGCATCGGTCGCGTACATCGCCGGCTCGATCGCCGCGCGCATCGCGGGCGCGTTCCATTGCAGGCGCGCGAGCAGGTCCGGCAACAACGCGAGCGCGCCCAGGCCGCGTCCAAAGCCATGCACGAGGCCGCCTTTCGACAACTGCAGGTCGCGCTGATAGCCGGACGGCAGCGAAAGCAGCTGCTCGATCTCGCTGCGTGCGGCGGAGACGCTGGCGTGCGTCGCGCGCAGCAGCTCGATCACGTCGGGATTGCGTTTGTTCGGCATGATCGACGAACCGGTCGTGTACTGTGCCGGCAAAAGCACGAAATTGAATTCGGCCGTGGTGAACAGGCTCAGGTCCCAGGCCAGGCGTCGCAGGTCGAGTGTGGCCGAGCCGAGCGCATCGAGCGCGGCGATCTCGAACTTGCCGCGCGACAGTTGCGCATAGACCGGCGAGACCTGCAGGCGCGAGAATCCAAGCGCCGCGGTCACATGGTCGCGATCGAGCTTCAGGTTGACGCCGTAGCCGGCGGCCGTGCCGAGCGGATTGGCATCGATCCAGCGCAGCGTATCGAGCGCGCGTGCGGTGTTGTCGACGAACGCTTCGGCAAAACCGGCGAACCACATCGCCGTCGACGACACGACGGCACGTTGCAGATGCGTATAGCCCGGCAGCGCCAGGTCTTCCCCGGCGGCACGGTCGAGACAGACGCGGGCGGTCAAACGGCAAAGACCGGCCAGCTCGACCAGCTTGTCCTTCAGCCACAGGCGCGTTGCAACGAGCACCTGGTCGTTGCGGCTGCGCCCGGTGTGAACCTTGCGGCCGGTGTCGCCGAGGCGTTCGGTCAGGCGAGCCTCGATCGCCGAATGGCCGTCCTCGAAACGTTGGTCGAGCACGAAAGCGCCCGCCGTGAAATCGGTGCCGAGCGCGTCGAGTTCGTGCCCCAGCTGCGCGCCTTCCGCGGCCGTCAGGATGCCGATGCGCTGGAGGCCTTCGACATGCGCCTTGCTTGCCGCGAGGTCGTGCAGGAAGAATTCGCGGTCGAGCACGATGTCGTCACCGGCGAGGAAACGCATGATCTGCGCGTCGACCTCGACACCGGGCTTCTGCCACAACAGGTCACTCATCGGCTTCCCTCTTTTTCTGCCGTCATATTTCCTGCGCAAATTCATCGGCAATTCCCGCGAATTCTGCAAATCCCAGCGCCAGATTCAGATTCTGCAGCGCCTGGGTTGCCGCGCCCTTGAGCAGGTTGTCGAGCGTCGCGACGACGACGACGCGCTTGCCGCCCGGCGCCACGGCAAATCCGCCGATTTCGACGCCGTGCCGGTCCGCGATGCGGCTGACCCACGGCGCTTCGTCGACGATCCGGATCAGCGGCTCGCCGGCGTAGCGATCCTGGTAGCGGGCCTTGATCGCTGCCGCCGTCATCGGTTCGCGCAGCCACAGGTTGACCGTCATGGTGATGCCGCGGAAATGCGCGGCCACGTGCGGCATGAATTCCACCGGCACGCCGAGCTGGCGCGTGACTTCGCGTTCGTGGACATGGTCGACCAGCGCGTAGGGAATCAGGTTGTCGCGCAGCTTTTCCGGATCGTTGCGATCGGACGGCGTGGTCCCGGCACCCGAATACCCCGAGACGCCAAAGCACGCCGGCGGCGCCACCAAGAGGTCCTTGAGCGGCGCGATCGCCAGCTGCATCGCCGTGGCGTAGCAGCCCGGATTGCTGATGCGGCGCTGGCCGTGGTAGCGGCCGCGGTACAGTTCCGGCAGGCCGTAATACCAGCCGTCGTCGAAGCGATGGTCGGCGGAAAGATCGACGATCGCGGTGTCCGGACGTGCCGCGTCGATCGCGGCGACATACGGTTGCGCCTTCCCGTTCGGCAACGCCAGCACGATCGCGTCGGCGTGCCGCGCGGCGACCGCGGCGGCATCGAGATTCTCGTAACGCAGTTCACCCGCGAATTCGGCGACGTGGTCGGCCACGCGCTGCCCGGCAAGTTCGCGCGACGAAACGAAAGCCAGCTCGAGTGCGCCATGCCCGGCGACCAGCTTGATCAACTCGGTCCCGGTGTAGCCGCGCGCGCCGACAATGCCAACGCTGCGTTTCATCGCCGGCCCCCTCACCGTGCCGTCTCCACCGGGGAAGCATTGGCGAGCGGGCTCGCGGCCGGTTCCGTCCCCGTCGCTGAAAGGTCTCCCTGGCTTGAGGCAAGGGGCGCGTCGACCAGTGTCGCCGGTCGTGCGCGGCTGCGCGTGATGCACCGCTCGACATCGCGCAGGTCGTGCATGCCGTACCAGAACACTTTCCAGTCCGGCTCCTTGTAACAGCCGTCGGACTCGGCGTAGTAGAAGATATTGATGACGTTGTGGTGGCGCGAACGCCAGAACACGCGCGGGTGTTCGTCACGCATCACCTGCCAGACGGCGCGGCCGAGGCCTTCGCCCTGCGCATCGTCGAGCACGGCGAACTTGTCGAGGTAGGTATAGCCGTCGTCGTCGAGCAGGATCACGGCGGCGCGGTAGTTTTCGCTGACATACGCGCGCAGCAACGGCGTACGCGCGAAATAGTCGGCGGCCAGGCGCCGTCCGAAGCTCGACTCGATCAGCGTACGCAACCGCGCCAGGTCGAGCTGCGCCCACGAATCGAAACGCAGCACCCGCTCGCCCCGGCGGATCAGCGTGCCGGAACCGCGGTGCGTGAACAGCTCGTTCGCAAGCTCGGTCGGCCGCGTGATCGACACCGACGACGTCAGCGGCAGCTTGTCGAGCAGATCCTTGATCTGCTCGATCTTCAAACGCATGCCGCCGTTGATCCACGGCTGCGCCATCAGATGGTCGTACTCGGTCGACAGGTTGATCGAGTCGATCAGCTTGCCGTCGCCGTCGAGCAGGCCGCCGGTACCGGTGAGGAAGATGATCTTGTACGGCTGCAGTTCGCGCACCAGGTCGTTCGCGGCGAAATCGGCATTGATGTTGAGGATCTGGCCGCCGACGGTCTCGCCGAGACTGGCAATGACCGGAATCGAGCTCGACTTCAGGCTCGCTTCGATCGGCGCCAGATTGACCTTGCCCACCTTGCCGACGAGGCCGTATTTGTCCCGGTCCAGGAATTGCGCTTCGAACACGCCGCCGATGATCGAGGTGGCGCGCGCGTCGATGTTCTGCAGCGCCTCGACCAGATTCAGGTTCTCGGCCTGGGTCACGCGGCGCACCGTTGCCAGGGTCTGCGCAGAAGTCACCCGCAGGCCGTCGACCACGCGCTTTTCGACGCCCGCGGCGGACAGTTCCGCGTCGAGCTGGGGGCCGGCGCCGTGAATCACGATCGGCGTCAGGCCGACCTGCTGCAGGAACGCCAGCGACGAAACCAGGTTGTCCAGGTCGTCGCGCAATACCGCACCGCCGACCTTGACCACGGCGAAGCGTGCCGCGTCGAGCTGCGAGAAGCGGCGCAGGTACTGCTGGATCTCCTTGGCGCTGCCCATGTTCGAGAGCAGACGCACGATCGTCGAGCGCAGTTGCTTGTGGGCCTGGACCATCAGCGGCTTCCCTGTTCGATCATGGCGACATAGATCTGCGTAATGCGCTGCAATTGCGCCAGCTCGACGAATTCGTCGGCGCCGTGCGCCTGGGCGATGTCGCCCGGGCCGAATACGATCGCGCTATATCCGGCCTGCGAGAACAGCGACGCTTCGGTCCAGAAATCCACCGCGTTGCCGATCGGCAGCCCGAACCGGTCGGCGAAATCGCGTGCGGCCAGCCGCCGCGATTCAGCATCGGCGACGTTGCCTGCCGGCAGCGGTGGTCCGCGGAACGTCTCGACGAATTCGGCCGGTGGCGCGTCGGCGCAGGCGCGGAACGTCGCCAGCAGAGCATCGGTATCCATCGACGGCAGCGGCCGGAAACCGAAGCGCACGTCAGCCGACGGCGCTATGACATTCGCCTTGATGCCGCCTTCGACGCGGCCGATGTTGAAGCGCAAGCCGGTCAGCCCGCCGAAGCGTTCGTGGTTCAGCGACTCGACGTGCTCGAGCGCGCGTGCGCCCCAGCGCATCGCCTGGTGCAATGCGTTGCCGCTCAGCGCATTGGCCGCCGAGGCATGGCCGGCACGGCCGGCAAAGGCGACGCGCGCCGAACTGATACCGCGATGCGCGAGCACCGCTTCGCAGCGTGTCGGCTCGGCCACGACGACGGCGTCGAACGGCCGCTTCTGCGCGAGGAATGCCGCGACGCAGCGCGCGTCGTTGGCCTCCTCGTCGCTGGTGAACAGCAGCGCGACGTCGCCGGTCGTGTGGGCGACTGCGGTCAGCAGCGCCGCCGCCGCTCCCTTGATGTCGCACGCACCGAGGCCGATCGCGCGGTCGGAAGCAATTGCCAGAGCGAATGGATCGCGCGTCCAGGCCGGTGCAGCCGGCACGGTGTCCAGGTGCACGTTGAAAAGGATGCGCGGATTGCCGCGCACGGCGAAGAAGCTGACCGAGCCACCGCCATGGTTGGTCGTCACCCACTGGAAGCCTTCGAGTTGCGACCGCGCGTACTCGAAAATGCCGTCGGCGCCGATCTCGCGCGGCGGGTTCTGCGTATCGAACGCAACGAGTGCGCGCAGGTGGTCGAGAGTCTTGGCAAGCAGTTCGGTCATTTCACTTTCACAAGAAAAGCGTGAGATTGAACCACGGAGAACACGAAGAACACGGAGAAAGCAATCATTGAGAGTACTTCGAGCGGATTCTTGTCCAGGCCATTGGGCACCAGACGCCTATCGCGTTGAGTCGAAATAGCAATTACGTTTTAGTTCTCCGTGTTCTCCGTGTTCTCCGTGGTTCAGTCTTGATGTTCAGCTTTTTCGGTTCACCTGTGCCCAGAGCGTGGAGCTCATGCCATACAGGCGGATGAAACCCTCGGCTTCGGCGACGCCCCAATCGGCGGACTGCGCGTAGGTCGCGCCCTTCGCCGTCAGCAGATGCGGCGACCTGACCGCCACCGCTTCGACACTGCCGCCGCTCGTGCGCAGCGTCACGTCGCCGCTGACCATCGCCTGCGACGAGGCGAGAAACGCCTCCAGGTCGGCCTTGAGCGGATCGTGGTAGAAGCCCTCGTAGACCAGTTCGACCCATTTGCGCGCAACGTCGGGCTTGAAGCGATTCTGCTGCTTGGTCAGCACGGCCTCCTCGAGCGCGCGGTGCGCCGTCAGCAGCGCGATCAGCCCCGGCGCCTCGTACACGATACGCCCCTTGAGCCCGATCGTCGTATCGCCGGTATACAAGCCGCGGCCGACGCCGTACTTCGCGAAGTCACGATTCAGTTGCGCCAGCAGTTCGTGGCCCGGCGCGGCGTTGCCGTCCAGTGCCACCGCTTCGCCGTTGTGGAACGTGATGGTCGCCTCGAACGGCTGCACCGGCCAGTCCGCGCGCCCGGCGCACCAGCCGCGAGCACCGGCACCGGGCGCTTCCCAGCGATCGATTTCGCCGCCGGACATCGTAAGTCCGAGCAGGTTTTCGTTGATCGTGTAGCTCTTCTGCTTCGCGCGCACGTCGAAGCCACGGGCCTCGAGGTAGCGCTGCTCGTAGGCGCGCACCTGGCTGTGTTCCTTCTGCACTTCGCGGATCGGAGCGACGATCTCGTAGTCGCCCAGTGCCTTGACCGCAAGGTCGAAGCGCACCTGGTCATTGCCCATGCCGGTGCAGCCATGCGCGATGGACCGCGTGTTCAACGCCCTGGCTCGTTCTATCGCCGCGTCGACGATCAGGTAGCGGTCGGAGACGAGCAGCGGATACTGCCCCTGGTAGCCCTCGCCGGCCCAGACGAATGGCTTGACGAAGCCGTTCCAGATCGACGGGCCGCCATCGACCGTGACATGGCTGGCAGCACCGAGTTCGGCGGCGCGTGCCTCGATGTATGCCCGTTCGTCGGCATCCACGCCGCCGGTGTCGGCAAACACCGTGTGCACCGCCCAGCCGCGTTCCTGCAGGTACGGGATGCAGAAGCTCGTGTCGAGGCCGCCGGAGAAGGCGAGCACGATGGGGCGGCCGGGAGACGTGACACGCGAAACGTGAGACGTCGGCTGTGCTGGTGCTGTCATCGGTTCAGACTCCGGATAGGGTGCTTGCTGAATGCAGGCTCATTACTCTTCAGGTCGGGACGAAAGCCTTCAAACGCTTGAAAGTGCAGGGAGTTGGATTCCGGTTTGCGTAGCAATGACGAGCCAGGTATTCGTCTCGTCTCTCGTCTCTCGTCTCTCGTCTCTCGTCTCTCGTCTCTCGTCTCTCGTCTCTCGTCTCTCGTCTCTCGTCTCTCGTCTCTCGTCTCACCTTTCACATTTCACCAATTCCGCCATGATCGCCTTCTGCACATGCAGCCGGTTTTCGGCCTCGTGGATCGCGATGCACGCGGGCGAGTCCATG
>DATNFS010000048.1:0-13306 GCA_035606275.1 Rudaea sp. | reverse complement strand
ACGGCCGCGCGTTGAAGGCCATCTGCCAGCCAAGCGTAAGCTGTGCGCTTCGGTGTCGTTCGTACGAACCGGTAATCAAATGCTTTTCCAGGCCGCCCCCAACAGCGCGCTTGCCAGCAGCGTCCAGCCCATGCCGAGCCTGAAGCGCAGCATGGCGACGAGCGCCGCAGCAGCGAGCACGACGGCGGCCGGCTCGATGCTCGACCAGACTGGCAGGTCGGCGTGCAGGAAGCCGAACCGTGCCGCGGCGACCTGGCGAAACATCGTGTGCACGGCGAACCAGAGCGACAGGTTGAGCACGACGCCGACGACCGCCGCCGTGATCGCCGACAGTGCCGCATGCAGCAGCCGGTTGTTGCGCAGGGTTTCTATGTACGGCGCGCCGGCGAGAATCCACAGGAAGCAGGGCACGAACGTGACCCATGTGGTCAGCAACGCGCCGACCATCGCTGCGCCGAACGGCGGCAGTCCGGCGGGGTTGCGAAACGCCGCGATGAACGCGACGAACTGCACCACCATGATCAGTGGCCCCGGCGTCGTCTCGGCCAGGGCAAGTCCGTCGAGCATCTCGCCGGCACTGAGCCAGCCGAACGTGCCGACGGCGCGCTGCGCGATGTAGGCCAGCACCGAGTAGGCGCCGCCGAAGGTCACGACCGCCGTTTCGCTGAAGAACACGCCCTGGCGTGCGAACACGCTGTCGCGCCCGAACAATGCCATCACGACGAGCACCGGCACGATCCACAGGAGCAGGCACACGCCGATCGTCGCCAGCGTGCGCAATGGAGAACGCGCCGTCGGATTCAGCCTGCCCGCGGCGATGCGGCGATCGATGAAGTAATCGCCGCCGGCCAGGGTCGCGGCGCTGGAAGGCGCCGGGAAATGTGCCGGATACCAGCGACTGCCGGCAACGCCGACCAGGGCCGCACCGAGCACGATCAGCGGAAACGGCATGTGCAGGAAGTGGATCGCCACGAATGCCGCTGCGGCGATCGCGACCATCGTGCGATTCTTCAACGCGCGCCGGCCGATGCGCAGCACCGCTTCGATGACGACGGCAATGACAGCCGCCTTGAGGCCGAAGAACAGCGCTGAAATCGCCGTCACGTGCTGGAACGCGACATAGAGCCAGCTCAGCACGAAGATCACGATGACACCGGGCAGCACGAACAACACGCCGGCGATGACGCCGCCGAGCGTCCCGTGCATCAGCCAGCCGATGTAGATCGCCAGCTGGGTCGCCTCGGGGCCGGGCAGCAGCATGCAATAGTTCAACGCGTGCAGGAAACGCTCGTCGCTGATCCAGCGGCGCTGCTCGACCAGTTGCCGGTGCATCAGGGCGATCTGGCCGGCGGGCCCCCCAAAACCGAGCCAGCCGATCAGCGCCCAGACGCGCGTCGCCGCCGCGAGCGGCACGGCCTCCGGACTGGCAGGTGCGGCAGCCGGTGCGATCGCGGACGTTGCAGTCATCGCATCCCCGTCCAGCGGGGGTGCTTCAGGTGGGCAGCTTCACGACAGCGCATTTAACGCAAACCGTCTGCGACGGCGGCACAGTAGCGTTCGTCTGATCGGTGCAAGCCAGCGCGATGCGAGATCGAACAGAGTGCTGCTTTCCGGCGGGCGCGCAGACGATGGACGCCGGATCCGACCTGCAAGGATGCGCCCTTGTTGCCAACCGACGGAGGTATGCCATGTACCGTTTTGCCTTGGCTCTGGTTCTTTCGACACAAGCCGTTGCGGCGTTCGCCGCCTGCAGCGTGTCCGGCAAGGCCTACGACTTCGGCGGCAAGCCGATGCGCGACGCGGTCCTGCGTCTGACCGACCTGCAGACCGGCCAGACGGCGTTCAGCGCCGCCGACACGAATGCCGACTTCACCTTCAGCTCGATCGACGGCGGACCGTACCGGATCGATGTGCTCAGTCATCCGACCGTCGTCACCGGATCGAGAATTCCGACGCGCTCGATTCTCGGACAGACGCCCGAGTTCGGCTGTTCCGGCGCACAGTCGGCGCATCAGGACGTGCACGTGCAGGTGTACTGAAGCGCGCGCGGGCGCCGATCGACCGGTCGGCGCGTGCGCGTTCACGCCAGCACGACCTGGCCGTCGACGATCTCGATCGCGACGGCCGGGAGTGCATCGCCGCGCGCCGGACCCGCAAAGCAGCGCCCCGAATCGATATGGAAACACGCGCCGTGCGCGGCACAGATGATCTGGTTGTCGTCGAGCAGGAAGCGGCCCGGCGACCAGTCCAGTCGCCGCCCCGTATGCGGGCATTCGTTGCGATAGGCAAACACGCGGGAACCCTGCCGCAGCAGGATGATCGGGTCGGGATTTTCGGCATCGCCGGCCTCGACAGCGGTCGCCCCGCCGTCAGGCACGTCGGCCAGCGCGCATAACGTTTTTCTAACAGTCATCGGAGTATCTAGCCTTTCCGCCCTTGTGCCGGACGTCGACCGCCGCCAAGTCTCGGGCATTCTGCCATACGGAGTAGCGACGCCATGTTGTACTGGCGCTGGTTCAATCGTCCGCGACACCCGCTGCTGCGCATCGCGCTGGCGGCGATCGGTGCGGTGCTGCTGGTCGGCATCCTCGTGTTCGGATTTTTTGCCCTGCTCGCGTTCGCCTTCATCGGCAGCATCGTTGCGATCATCCGTGCCGTCACGCGCAGCCACGGCGCTGCCGCGTCCGCAGCGCCACCGGGCGCTGCCGATCCGCGCGTGATCGAGGGCGAGTATGTCGTGCTGCGCAGAGACGCAGCGCCGCTCAACCGCTGACGCATTGCCGGTTGCGTCGGCCCGCGTCCGCGGCGCGCCGCCAATCGCCCGCCCGATCAGCCGCAGCATGCGCAATCCCGCCGCCGGCAACCGCGGGCTTCCCGTCATGACAAGAAACGGATGGTGACCCTTCCGCCCGCGCACTAGTCTGCGCAGCAAGGAGGCCCACCATGACCGCAATGCCACGCACTACCGACCTGCAGATCGACCCGCTCGACCGCGCGCTGGCGTTGATCGCCGAGGCCGGCGACACGCCGTTGCGCCTGCGTGAGCTGGCCAGCGACGTGGGCCTGAGCGCCAGTCACCTGCAGCGTTCCTTCCGCAAGCGCTTCGGCGTCAGTCCGGCCGAATACGCCCGCTCGCTCAAGCTCGAGAACCTCAAGTCCGCGCTGCGCGCCGCGCCGCGCGTCACCGATGCGATCTACGACGCCGGGTATGGCTCGGGCAGCCGCGTCTACGAGAAGACCGGGCAGCTGCTCGGCATGACGCCGGCGACATATCGGCGCGGCGCCGCCGGCGTCGCGCTGCGATATACAACGCTGAAAACACCACTGGGCCAGTTGCTGGTCGCGGCGACCGAGCGTGGCATCTGCCGCGTCGCGCTCGGAGATGACGACGGTAATCTGGTGGCGGACCTGCGCCACGAGTTTCCAAAAGCCACGCTCGAGCGCGTCGACGCCGGCCGTGACGAATGGCTCGCCGCGGTCGTCGCACGCGTGCAGTCCGAAATCACCGGCGGGAGCAGTCCGGCGACGGCATTGCCGCCACTCGATATCCGCGCGACCGCGTTCCAGTGGCGCGTCTGGCAGGCGCTGCAACACATTCCGCGCGGCAGCACGCGCAGTTATTCCGACATCGCCGCGCAGATCGGCGCGCCGCGCTCGGTGCGCGCCGTGGCCAACGCCTGCGGCCGCAACCGCCTGGCCGTGGTCGTGCCGTGTCACCGCGTGATCCGCGAGGACGGCTCGCTCGGCGGCTACCGCTGGGGCATCGCACGCAAGCGCGACCTGATCGAGCGCGAGGCCCGCCGCAAAGCCTGAGCCGGTTTCGATCGTGCCCGCCTGCCGACTGCAAGCGGCACCGCGGGCAACCTGATCAGTGGCGCTGTCGAAGCGGCAGTTGTCCGGCTAGAGTACGGTTGCACGTACATTGTCGTGTCCGCGAAAACGCCGCGCGCTGCCGCGGTCCCGATATGACATCCGGAGCATCCCGAATGAACGTCTCGAACAGGGCGCTTGCCGCCATCGGCCTGCTGTTCGCCGCCATCGCGACGGCGCAGGCGACACCCGCACAGGACCGCGCGGCCGTCGCCGCGCTCGACACGAAATACCAGGCCGCAGTCAAAGCCAATGATGCGGCGACGATGAACAGCATCCTCGCCGATGACTTCGTGCTGGTCACCGGCAACGGCAAGTCCTACACCAAGGCGGACCTGCTCAAGTCCGCACGCGACAAGACCGAGACCTACGCCCACCAGGAAGACAGCGAGCAGACCGTTCGCGTGTGGGGCGACACGGCGGTCGTCACCGCGCTGCTCTGGATCAAGGGCTCGAACAGGGACAGCGCCTACGATTACAAGCTGTGGTTCAGCGATACCTACGCGCGCACTCCCGCCGGCTGGCGCTATGTTTTCGGCCAGGCATCGACGCGGCTGACGCCGTGAACCGGCCGGTTCGCGAGCATGGATGAGCGCGTGAGCAACGTTGCGACCACGCCCGCCGAATCGGCCGGTGGCACGGCGCTGTCGCCGCGCGTGCTGGTTCCGCTGGCACTGGTCGGGGTCTACCTGATCTGGGGTTCGACGTATCTTGCGATCCGCATTGCGCTGATCGATTTTCCGCCGTTCCTGCTGGGCGCGATCCGTTTCTTCATCGCCGGCGTGCTGATGTTCGCCGTGCTGCGCTGGCGCGGCATTCCGGCGCCGACGCGCCAGCAATGGTTCAACTGCGCGGTCACCGGCACGCTGCTGCTCGGCTTCGGCAATGGCCTGGTCTGCTACGCCGAGCAGACCGTCGCATCGGGCCTGGCCGCGGTCGCCGTCGCGAGCATGCCGCTGTTCGCGGCGCTGTTCGCGGGGTTCTATCGGCAATGGCCGAACGGCGTCGAATGGGTCGGACTGATCGTCGGCTTCGTCGGCGTCGTCGTGCTGAATTTCGGCGGCGACCTCGGCGGCTCGCCGCTCGGCGCGGTCGCCCTGCTCGGCGCCGCCGCGACGTGGGCCTTCGGTTCGGTCTGGAGCCGGCGCCGCGACATGCCGCATCCGGCCATGAGCACGGCCGCGCAGATGTTGTGCGGCAGCGCCGCGCTCGGCATCGTTGCATTGTCGGCCAACGAGCGCGTCGCCTCGCTGCACGCGGAATCCGTGGCGGCGCTCGTCTATCTGCTGGCGTTCGGATCGATCGTCGGTTTCAGCGCCTACATCTACCTGCTGCATCACGTGCGCCCGGCACTGGCGACGAGCTACGCCTACGTCAATCCGCCGGTTGCCGTGCTGATCGGCGTGATCTTCGCCAGCGAGTCGGTGCATACGCTCGACCTCGTCGGCATGGCGATCATCCTTGCCGGCGTCGCGACGATCACGCTGGCCAGGGCGCGACGCTGACGCCACCGGCATCGTCACCGCTGACCCGAGTCCCTGACTTCACCCCTCGACCAAAGTCGTAGTGCGGCCGCCGGCGCGCTGACGCTTCTGGCCTTGCACGGCGCCGAGGCGCTGCGCACACTGGCGCGGCCTTCACTCGCCCGGGAGCAGACGATGGAAACGACTCAACCGCCGGCTGCATCCGGCAGCTCCGGGCTGGCTCGCACCGCGCTGCAACTGGCTGCGTGGGCCGAGCGCTGGTTTCCCGATGCCTATGTGTTCGCCGCGCTCGCCGTCGTCATCGTCTCGCTGGCCGCGTTCGCGCTGCGCGCCTCGCCGGTCGATGTGGCGGTGGCGTTCGGTGACGGCTTCTGGAGCCTGATCCCGTTCACGATGCAGATGGCGTTCATCGTGATCGGCGGCTACGTCGTCGCGACCGCGCCGATCGTGGCGAAGCTGATCGACCGGCTGGCTGCGCTGCCGCGCAACGGCCGCGGCGCGGTCGCCTATGTCGCGCTGATCACGATGCTGGCCTCGCTGCTGAACTGGGGCTTCAGCCTCGTGTTCGGCGGGCTGCTGGTGCGCGCGTTGGCGCGGCGCGACGACCTGAAGATGGACTATCGCGCCGCCGGCGCAGCGGCCTATCTGGGCCTCGGCGCGACCTGGGCGATGGGACTGTCGTCGTCGGCGGCGCAGCTGCAGGCCAATCCGGCCAGCATCCCGAAACCGCTGCTCGCGATCACCGGCGTGATTCCGTTCACCGAAACGATCTTCCTGTGGCAGTCGATCGGCCTGACCGTGATCCTGTTCATCGTCTCGATGCTGATTGCGTGGTGGTCGGCGCCGGGCGAGAACCAGGCGCAGACCGCCGAAGGCTACATCGGGAAGGAGACCGTCGTGCTGCGCACGTTGCCGCAGTTCCGTCGCCCGGGCGAATGGTTCGAGTACAGTCCGCTGCTGTCGATCCTGATCGCGCTGCTGGGACTGGGCTGGCTGATCCACGAATTCTCGAGCAAGCCCTGGTACGTCGCGATCGCCAACCTCAACACCTACAATTTCATCTTCCTGATGGCCGGGGTGCTGCTGCACTGGCGCCCGCGCAGCTTCCTCGACGCGGTCGCACGCGCGGTGCCGAGCACGACCGGCGTGCTGATCCAGTTCCCGCTGTACGGCGGCATTGCCGCAATCCTGACCACGGCAAAGGGCGCCGGCGGCCAGACCGTGGCGCATGAGCTGTCGTCGCTGTTCGTGCGCCTGGCATCGACCGACACCTACGCCTTCGTCATCGGCATCTACTCGGCGATCCTCGGCTTCTTCGTGCCGTCCGGCGGTGGCAAGTGGGTGATCGAGGCACCGTACGTCATGCAGGCGGCGAATGACCTGCACTACCACCTCGGCTGGGCGGTACAAATATACAATGCTGCAGAAGCGCTGCCGAACCTGATCAATCCGTTCTGGATGCTTCCGCTGCTCGGCGTGCTCGGCCTGAAGGCACGCGACATCGTCGGCTTCACGTTCCTGCAGCTGCTCGTGCACCTGCCGCTGGTGCTGATCCTGCTGTGGGCGTTCGGGCTGACGCTGGAGTACCATCCACCGGTGATGCCCTGAGAGATCAGGGTTCGGGGGTGAGCCAGGGCGGTTGCGGGTGACTGGGGAGTTGCGCCAACCGCCGCTCACGCATGGCAATGGCAGTCGGGGTCATGGGGCTGGAGGACGCTGATGAAACTCAGTGCGCGCAATCAGATCAAGGGTACCGTGATCGAGGTGTTCAAGGGGCAAACCACGGCCCACGTCCGCATCGACATCGGCGGCGGCATGGTAATCACGGCGTCGATCACGAATGAGGCAGTCGACGACCTGGTGCTCAAGCGCGGCGACGCCGCCGTCGCGATCATCAAGGCGTCAGACGTGATCGTTGCAAAATAGGGTCCGGGCGAGGGGCGGGCAACAGCGGAGCTGTCGCGCTACCGCCCTTCTCCCGCTCCTGGCCTGTCGCCCCGGCCTGCCTACTGCTCGCGCAACGCCGCCGTCACCGGCAGGCGCGCCGCGCGCAGTGCCGGGTAGATGCCGCCGATGAAACCGATCGCGAGCGCCCACTTCAGTCCCGTCCATAGCACCTTCGGCGCGACTTCGAGCTGGAACGTGAGCTGCCCGGTGGTGCCGGCCGCAAGCGTCGATGCACTGAAACCGTTGAAGATGAGCCATGCGATCAGGCCGCCGAGCACGCCGCCGACCAGCGCGAGCAGCATCGTCTCGAGCATGATCGCAACGACCACCGGCAGGCCGCGGAAGCCTATCGCGCGCAGCGTCGCGATCTCGCGCGCGCGCGCCGCGACCGCCGCGAACATCGTGTTGAGAGCGCCGAAGATCGCACCGATCGCCATGATCGCGCCGACCACGATGCCGATCGCGGTGATCGCCTTGGACGTGCCTTCCGACTGCTTGCTGAAATATTCCTCCGTCGTGCTGACGTCGACCTGCAGGCGCGGATCGGAGGTCAGCGCCGCCTTGAATGGCTCGAACGCATCGGCACCGGTCAAACGCACGAACACCGCGCTCGAGCTCTTGCTGCCGCTCGGCCGGTAGGTCGGGCCGACGACGTCGGCGTCGCCCCACAATTCCGATTCCATCGCGTCCCTGGACTCGAAGATGCCGACGATCTTCCACAGCTGGTTGCCGAGCTTGATCTCGTGATCGACCTCGAGACCGTCGAACTGGCGCTGCGCACCCTTGCCCGCGACGAGTTCGCGCAGGCCCGGCGTGAAGCGGCGGCCGGCGACGATCTTGGCGTTCGTGCGCAGCTTCCAGGCCTCGTCGCCGATGCCGCGCAGCTGCACGCTGCCGAAGTCTTCCTCGGGATTGCCGCCCTTCATCGGCAGGTTTGCCGCGACCACGAGCTCGGGCGAGGCGATCGGCTTGCCTTCCTCGTCCTTGGCGATGCCCGGCGCCTGCGCGATGACGAGGGTCGAATCGTGTGTGAGCACCGACGACACCTCGGCCGCCGAGGCGCCGCGCAGGACGATCGCGGTGTCCGGGCCGCCCGTGCGCCGGAGCGTATCGCTGTAGCCCTGCGCCATCGCCAGCATCGCTACGAGCACCGCCACGACGCCGGCGATGCCGACGACGATCACGGCCGACGAGCCGAGGCGCTGCGCCAGCGTGCTGATGCCGACGACGGTCACCGAGGCGGCCTGCTGCCCGCGGCGGGTCAACAACATCCACAGCGCGAGCAGGACCAGCAGCACCGGCAATGCCTGCCACGGCAGGCTGAGGAATGCGAACACGCCGGCGAGCGCGACGACGAACGTGAGAACACCGATCAGGAATTTCATTTCTGTCTCCTCAGCGGCCGGCCAGCGCGTCGACGATGTTCAGGCGCATCGCCCGCATCGCCGGCAGCGTGCCTATGACGACGCCGATCGCGATTGCGAGAGCAAGGCCGAGCGACCAGCTCTTGGCGCCGACGCTCGTGTGCGTGATCATGCCGCCGCTCAGCGCCGGCAACGCCATGCTGATCAGGCTGACGAGGCCAAGGCCGATCACCCCGCCGAGCACGAGCAGCAGCACCGACTCCGCCAGCACCATCGCCAGCACGCTGCCGTTCGAAAAACCGATCGTCTTGAGCACCGCGAGCTCCGACGTGCGCTCGCGCACCGCCTGCATCATCGTGTTGCCGGTCAGCAGCACGAGCGTGAAGAACACCGCGCCCATGATCGAGGTGACGATGAGGCCGATGTCGGCCAGCTGCTTGATCCAGTTCGCGGTGGCGGCCTGCTCGGTCATCGTTTTCGTCTCGTGATCGGAATTGGCGGAGATCGCATCGATCGCCTTGGCGACGCGGTCGGAATCGTTGACGTCGTTGACGCGCGCGATGTACCAGCCGACGCTGCCGCGGTTGTACGGCGTGGTCTCGTCGAAGTTCTTCCAGTGCAGCACGATCATCTGGCTCTGGAACGCCTTGTTGTCCTTCGATTTCATCACCCCCATGATGTCGAAGTTCCAGTTCTTGCTGCCTTCCTTGTTCGGGAAGATCTGCGACTGCAGCGGCAGCTTGTCGCCGATCTTCCAGCCGTACTTCTTCATGATCACTTCGCCGACGAGAATGCCGTTGAGGTTGGCGTCGAACGCCTTGCGCTGCTCCGGATCGACTTCGACTTCGGGGTACACGTCGAGATAGTTCGGGCTCACCGCGAACGTGAAGATCTGGTTGTGCGGATCCTGGTAAGCGCCGCCGAACCAGTTCGCGTAGGCCACGTCCCTGACGCCCGGCACCTGCGCAATCTGTGCACCGAGCCCCTGCGGCAGCGGCTGGATGAACGACAGGCGCGCGCCGACCTGCAGGCGCTCGGCGCCGTTGGCCGACTTGCCGGCTTCGGCAAACGAGACGCGCACCGCGTCGAGCAGGCCGAACAGGAGGAATGCCGCGACGATGGAAACGAGCGTCAGTATCGTGCGCGTCTTGCGCCGGAACAGCGCGGCCCAGATCAGATGCAGGTATTTCATGGCTCAGGCTTCTCCAAAGCGAAGCAAAATCTCACGGAACCGTCCTTTGTGCGCTGCCGTCCGGCGTCCATGCCTGACCCTAGCAAGCCGCATGATGCGTTTCAACGCATCAGGCATGCGCGGCTTGCTCGACCAGCGTGCCCTTGTCCAGATGCAGCGTATGGCGCGCGTATTCGGCGGCCTTCGGATCGTGCGTGACCATGACGATGGTCTTGCCATGATTCCGGTTGAGCGTCTGCAGCAGCCCGAGCACGTCCTCGGCGGACTGGCGGTCGAGGTCGCCGGTCGGCTCGTCGCACACGAGCAGGGTCGGATCGGAGACGATCGCGCGCGCGATCGCGACGCGCTGCTGCTGGCCGCCGGACAGTTCGGTCGGCTTGTGCGACACGCGGTCGGCAAGGCCGACGAGCTGCAGCGCGACGCCCGCGTTCTTCCTGCGTTGTGCCGCGTTGAGCCTGGTCAGCAACAGCGGCAGCTCGACATTCTTCTGCGCCGACAGCATCGGCAGCAGGTTGTAGAACTGGAAAACGAAGCCGACGTTCGACGCGCGCCATTTCGCGAGCGCGCCCTGGCCGAGCTTGTCGATGCGCGTGCCGCCGACGCTGAGGCTGCCGTCGGTCGGCGAGTCGAGTCCGCCGATGAGGTTGAGCAGCGTCGTCTTGCCCGAGCCCGACGGTCCCATCAGCGCAAGGAAATCGCCCTGCGCGATATCCAGGTCGATGTGGTGCAGCACTTCGACCTTCTGCTTGCCGCGCTCGTAGACCTTGCTGACATTGCGGATTTCGACCAGGTTTGCCATGACTTTTCCTCGATGGTTCGACGGCCGGCGCGCGCCGGCCCGATTTCGTTTAGAGCCCGTTACGCGGGTGAACGATGCGGTTCGCCCGTGCCCGCCAGATTGAGACGTTTGAAAGCATCCGGTTTCGACATGCCTCCTGCGCGACCTACTTCGCCGCGGAGCCGATTTCCACCTTTGCGCCGTCTGCCAGTTCGGCCGGCGGCTGCCTGACGACTTTCGTGCCCGGACCGATGCCCTCGACGAGGCGCAGATCGTTGTAGGTCGGCCCCGGCGTCACGGCTGTCAGTCGCGCGCGATCGTTTTCGATCGCAAAAACCGCGCTCTTGCCTGCGCGCTGCACGATCGCCGCTACCGGCACGAGCACGCCCTTCGGCGGCGGCGCATCGGCCTTCTTGCCTTCCTCGAGAAAGGACACGCGCACGCCCATGTCGGGCAGGATGCGCGGATCCTTCTGTTCGATTGCGACGCGCACCTTGACTGTTGCCTTGCCGCGATCCGCGGTCGGGATGATCGCAATGACGTGCGCGGGAATTTTCCAGTCCGGATAGGCGTCCAGAATCGCCTGTGCGGGCTGCTTGGGCTGCACGCGATTGATGTACGACTCCGTCACGTCGACTTCGATCTCGAGCGAATCCATGTCGACAATCGTGCCGACGCCGGTACGCGTGAAGCCGCCGCCGGCCGACAGCGGCGAGACGATCTCGCCGACCTGCGCGGCCTTGGCGATGACGACGCCGGTGAACGGCGCGCGCACCGTGCAATAGCCCAGCTGCACCTGTGCGGCGCTCACCGATGCCTCGCCGAGTTCGATCATCTTGCGTTGCGTGGCGACCTGGGCCGCCAGTGTCTCGACCTGGGTATGCGCCTGCTCGACCGCCTGTTGCGAAACCAGTTTGCGCCCGACCATGTCGTCGGCGCGTTTCCAGTCGCGCCTGGCCTGCTCCAGTTGCGACTGCCACTGCACCAGCGTCGCCTGGGCCGCGTGCAGCTGCGCCTCGGCCTGCGCCAGTTGCGCGCGCTGCGCCGTGTCGTCCAGGCGCGCGAGAACCTGCCCGTCCTCGACATGGTCGCCCTCCTCGATCAGCACCGCGGTCA
Source organism: Rudaea sp. (assembly GCA_035606275.1). Lineage (GTDB taxonomy): Bacteria > Pseudomonadota > Gammaproteobacteria > Xanthomonadales > Rhodanobacteraceae > Rudaea. The sequence continues at coordinate 1,555 of DATNFS010000048.1, read as the reverse complement.
GGGTGCCGGTGATCTGCGCCGACACGGTCGCCGAACGCCGCGCGGTGACGTAGCCGGTGGCGTCGAGCACCGAGGCGCTGGTGCCGGTCGCCGGCATCGCCTGCGCAACGGCCGCCTGCACCGGCACGGCGCGCGAGCCCGCCATGACGAACCAGACGCCGCCGGCCACGGCCAGCAACACGACTGCCGCGAGCGCGAACCACAGCGGCCGGCGCGACGACGGCTCGACGGCGCTGCGATCGATGCGCAGCTCCCTCAGCAAGTCCGAATTTTCCATGACACCCATGATGCGGCGACCCAGCTGCCAAGTGTGCCACAGAGTCGCTTTTCCCGACGTTGCAATCGAGGGCCAATGATCATCGGTTGCACATGACAGGTGTCAGATCGGCCGGACGGCGCCCGTGCAGGGAGCGGCCGCCGCTGGCCGATGCGTGTCCGCCCCGCCGGCAGACGGCAGGAAACCCCGCTGCCGATCCGGCCGCGGCAGCCAGCGCGCAAGCCTGCCACGGCCGGACGCGGACGGCGCGCGAATTGGCAAGCGCCTCTGCCGCAGCTATCGTTACCGTCCTGGCTCGACCCGAAGGGAATTGCGCGATGACTTTCCTGTTTCCGCCCGCCTTGACACCCTCCGTCGCAATCAGCGGCAGCGAACAGCGTTTCCCGGTGCATCGCATCTACTGCATCGGCCGCAACTATGCCGAGCATGCACGCGAAATGGGCATGGCGGTCGACCGCGCGGCGCCGGTGTTCTTCTGCAAGCCGGCCGATGCCGTCGTCGCCGACCGTTCGAACATTCCATATCCGCCGGCGACCGGCGACCTGCACCACGAAGTCGAAATGGTCGTTGCGCTGCAGACCGGCGGCGTCGACATCGCGGCCGCCCAGGCGCTGCGCCATGTCTACGGCTACGGTGTCGGCCTCGACCTGACGCGGCGTGACCTGCAGGCCGCGGCCAAGGCCAAGGGCCTGCCGTGGGACACGGCCAAGGCGTTCGACCGCTCTGCGCCGGTGTCGGCGCTGCGCCGCGCGACCGAGGTCGGCCACCCGCAGCACGCGCAGCTCACGCTCGAGGTGAACGGCGCGATCCGCCAGAAAACCGACATCGCCGAGATGATCTTCAGCGTCGCCGACATCATCCACGAGCTTTCGAAACTGTTCGAGCTGCACGCCGGCGACCTGATCTTCACCGGCACGCCGGCCGGCGTCGCGGCGCTGCAGCCGGGCGACCGTTTTCACGCTCGCCTGGAGGGCATCGCTGAATTGCGCGGCGTCATCATGCAGCGATAACGCGGGGGCCGGCGGTTTCGGTTACATTACCCGGACCGGGCGGGGACCGGCACTGTACATGCGGCGACGGGAGGATAGACCATGAGTTTCTTCAGCGAGTTCAAGGCATTTGCAATGCGCGGCAATGTCGTCGACCTGGCGGTCGGCGTCGTGATCGGCGCGGCGTTCGGCAAGATCGTCTCGTCACTGGTCGACAACATCATCATGCCGCCGATCGGTGTGCTGATCGGCGGCATCGATTTCTCGGATCTGGTATTGAAGATCGGCG